>JADGOQ010000070.1 GCA_017882885.1 Actinomycetales bacterium
CGCACCAGGTCGGCGTACTTCTGGTTGGACAGGGCCTTGATCGGCGTCGTGTACATGACCGTGGTCCCGTGCGCGAGGGCCAGATGGACGCCGAACTGGGCGACCACGGTCTTGCCGGCGCCCGTCGGAGCCGCCACGAGCACGCCCCTGCCCGCCTCGAGGGCCGCGCACGCCTGCGCCTGGAAGGGGTCGAGTTCGAACGGCATGCCCTCCCGGAACCGCGCCAGTTCCGTCCTGCCGGCGGCCCGCCGCGGGATCGCGGCGGCGTACCCCTCAGCAGGGCTCGTCATGTACGGGGGCGCAGCATCCGGACGGCACCGGGAACCACCTCGATCGTGGCGGGGAGCTCGCCCACGTGCTCGCCGTCCGCGTACACGCTGCGGGGCATGTCCGTGGTGATGGTGACGCGCCTGGACCGCCGCACATCCACCAGGGGATGTGTGACATGCGAGCCGCCGTAGATCCGCGGGAACAGCGCCAGCAGCCGCAACGGGCCGATGTCACCGCCGATCACGATGTCCAGCAGCCCGTCGTCGGGCCGCGCGGTGGGGGCGATGTGCATCCCGCCACCGAACCACCCGACGTTGGCGGCGGCGACGAGGACGGCGCGTCCCTCCCAGGACCAGTCGTCGGCCTCCACGCGGTGGGTCGGCATCCGGTAGCGGGGCAGGACCCCCATGAGCGCGACGGGGTAGCGCAGCGAACCGCGCGGCCACGCCATCGCGTTGGCGCGGGCGTTCACGACGGCGTCGATCCCGCAGCTCACGGTGCCCATGGCCCAGGTTCGGGTCCCGGCCGACTCCACCCGCATGGCGTCCGTGGCCACTCCGCCGGGGTCGTGGTCGAGGTGGCGGACAATGAGGTCCAGGGCCGCGCGCGGGTCCGACGGCAACCCGAGGCCGCTCGCGTTGTCGTTGCCCGAGCCGACCGGGATGATCCCGAGCGCGACGTCCGTGCCCGCCACCGCGTTGAGCCCGAGCTGGACCACGCCGTCGCCGCCGCCGACGACCAGCGCCCCCAGGTCCGGGACCTCAGCCCGCGCCTTGGCCAGCGCCCCCGCGGCGTCGAAGGCGGTGAGGTCGACGACGGCGTGGCCGTGGTGCTCCAACTGCCGCTGGACCCCGGTGTGGAACCTGGCCGCGCGCTCGCGTCCGGCCGTGGGGTTCACCACCAGCCCGATTCTCACGTCAGCCCCAGTTCGGCCTCATGGGCGGCGCGCTTGCGATCGGCGCGGCGGTCGTGGAGGATGCACAGCCAGGCGGCGACGTAGAAGAGGCCCACCATGATCACTCCGAGGGCGATCATCGTCCACGGGTCGGGCAGGGGGTTCGCGAAGGCCGCGAACGTGAAGATCAGCACGACCGCCCAGCGCCAACCCGTGAGGAACGTGCGGCCGCGAATGATCCCCATCATGTTCAGCGCGATCATCACGATCGGGAAGAGGAACGCGATGCCGAACGCGAGGATCAGGCGCATGCAGAACGTGAGGTAGGTGCGGGCGTCGATGAAGTTGGCCGCCGCGTCGGGGGTCACGGACATGAAGATGCTGACGGCGTGGGGCAGCAGCAGCCAGCCGAGCAACGCACCGAGGAGGAAGAGGGGGATCGTCGCGGCCATGAAACCGAGGACGTACCGCCGCTCGTTGCGTTTCAGGCCCGGGGCCGCGAACGCCCACATCTGGTACAGCCACCACGGGGACGTGACCAGGGCGCCGAGGAAGAGGGAGACCCGCATCCGCATGTCGAATGCCGATGCCACGGTGGTGAAGTTGAGGGCCGCGTTGCGGCCCTCCGCCTCCATCGCGAGCACGGGGGCCGCGAGCGAGTTGAACACGGGATCGAAGAGGAACCATCCCCCGACCGCCCCGAGCAGGAGGCCGACGACGACCAGGAGCACACGGTTCCGGAACTCACGGAAGTGTTCCTGGAGGAGCATCTGCCCCTCGGGGTTCTTCTTCGCCATGACTGGCCGGCGGTCAGGAAGGCGGTGTGGAGTCCGTCGTGCTGTCCGTCGGGTCGCTGGGGGGCGTGATGTTGGTGTCGTCCTTCAGCTCCTGGATTTCCTTCTTGAACACCTTCAACGACTTCCCGAGGGACGATGCAATGTCCGGCAGCCGGTTCGAGCCGAACACCAGCACGAAAACGATGACCAGCACAATGATGTGCCATGCCTGGAATCTCATTTAACTCACCTCACGGTTCATGAACAGAGGCCATTCTATCCGAAGTGCGACCGATCAACCCGTACCGTGCCCACCGGTCGGCCACCCGGGCGAGGGTCAAGGCACGCCGCCGGTCCCGGATGGCGTGGTCCGCGCGAATCAGCGCCAGCGACCTGGCGGCCGTTTCGGGCGCCAGCAACGTGGGGACGGCCCTGGCGTGGGGGGCCTCGACGTCCTCGAATCCCGCGAACGAACGGCCCGCGCGCTCACCTGCGGCGGAGAGATCCCGCCCGAGCGCCTTCATCCTGCGCCACAGCCCGAGGGCCAGTAGCGCCGGGACCGCGAGCGCGGCCACAACGAGAACTGCCCAGATCGCGTACCACACGCCGTCAGTCTACGTGGTGGCCGACCGCCGCGTACGCGGCGAGCGCGGCCGTCGCCCGTTGCAGCAGGTCTGCTCGAAGGCCCTCGGGCGCCACGGCGCGCACCTTCGGCCCGAGCGCCAGCAATTGGCGCACGAGCCAGTCGGTGCGCGTGAGGGTGAGCCGGATCTCGAGGCAGCGGGCGCCGTCGGCGACGACGTCGCGGACCGTCGCGTCCGGGAGGTCCTCGGCAAGCCAGCGCGCGGACGGGTCGAGGACCAGTACCACTTCGGTGGCGGGCGCCTCGACGGGTTCGGCGGCGACGAGGTCGGCGGGCTCCGCGGCGGGCTCGAGACGGAGGATGCGGTCGACGCGGAACGTGCGCCGCGCCCGCGAGAGCGCGCACCACGCATCCAGGTACCACGCGGCGCCGTCGGTGAACATCGCGAGCGGGCGGATCACCCGGGTGGTGCGGCGGTCCTCCGCCGAGACGTAGTCGATCTCGAGCCAGCCACTGGACTCGATGGCGGCGAGCACCGCCGTGCGGGCGCGCGCGTGCCCGTCCTCCGGCACCATCACCTCGGCCGGCGAAAACCCCCGCAACTTCGCCTGCACCGAGAGCAGCACCTCCTCCGTGCCGGGGGTCGCGACCCCCGAGCCACGCAGCCACTCCACGGCCGCGGAGAGCGCCAGCGCCTCGCGGGGAGCGAGCGGCACCTGCCGGTCGAGGCCTTGACCGGCACGCAGGCTGATGAGGTCCTCCTCCCAGTCGTCCACGGAGAAGTCGATGAGGTCGTCGTGGTAGTAGCCGGGCGTGCCGCTGACCCAGAGCAGGTCGATGTCCCGCAGTACCTGGCTCTCGCTGACACCGAAGTGCGTGGCGAGGTCGGGCACCGGCACGCGGTCGTGCTGCGCCAGGTAGGTCATCATCGCGAGCAACCGGGTCAACCGGTCCGCTGTGTGCTCAGCCGGCATGGGCCACCCCCGCCAGCGCCGCGAACCGGCCGGTGACCATGTCCCGGTACTCCGGGGGGTCTAGCAGGACGACGTCCGGGCCGTATGCGGCGATCTCGTCCACCAGCCGCAGCGGTTCGGTCGTCGTCAATTCCGCGACGTCCCGCTCCCCCTGCGTCCCGACGAACGTGGCCCGGGTGCGCAGCAGTTGTGCCCGCTCGGGCGCGATCGCGACCGTGATCGTGACGGGGCCGCTGCTGTGCCGCTCCAGCAACGCGGACACGTCCACGTGCTCGGGGATCTGGTAGGCGCCCGGCGCGCCGACCAGCCGCACCGGGCCCTCGATCCGCGAGAGGCGGAAGGCCCGCGGCGCGCCCCGCTCGACGTCGTGGCCCACCACGTACCAGCCGCGGTTGCGCGCGAACACCCGCCAGGGCTGCAACCGGCGCCGCGACCGCGGCGATTGCAGGGCCGTGTAGTCGAACTCGACGGCGCTGCGCCGCGAGAGCGCCTCGTTGAGCGCGTCGAACGCGTCCTCCGGCGCCCGCAGGGTGAGTGTCACCGGTGGGGGCTCCTCGTGCGTCCCCGGTCCGAACCCGCGCATCTTGGTGACGCCGCGGCCCGCCACGGTGCGCCACTGCGCGTCGTTGTAGACGCTGGCGGCCAGTGAGAGCACGCCGATCTCCTCCGGGGTGAACGTCATCGTGGGCGCGGCGTAGGACTCGAGGTCGATGCGATAGCCGACGTCGTCCTCGTGGACCACTCCCCGCTCCACCACGATCGGCACCCCGATGCTGCGCAGCAGGTCCTTGTCGCGTTCGAACGTCCGTTCGAAAGCGCGGTCGTCGCCGTGGTAGCCGCGAACAGCCCGGCGTATCTCCTGCTTGGACATGCGGGTGGTGGTGTTCAGCAGCGCGATGAGCAGGTCGAGCACCCGCTCCGCCGCCGTCACCTTCTCATCCACACCGTCCACCGTACCCGGTAGGGTGAGCGCTGTGATGATCTGGCGCAACGGCGTGGTGCTCGCCCGCGGCGCCGCCTGGGTCGGGGCGGTGGAGCTCGAGGTGGAGCTCACGGACGGAGCGCCCCCGCTCGGGGCCGGGACCAGGGTTCGCGCCCTCGCATACACCGCGCTCGTGGGCGATGGCGGCACCGACGTCGTCGGACAGCGGGTCATCCTCACGGCCGCCGCACTCGCGCGGGGGCTCGGGACCGGTGGCCTGGCGATGGTGGTCGCGTTCCCCGATTCGCTGCCCGCTGACCCGCCGCCCGCGCCGGGCCACATCGTCAAGGCCCGCTACACTCCGACGCAGTACCTCACCCTGGGTGTCGACGAGCAGGAATCGCCGCACCACCGCGTCCTGGCCACCGCGGAGCACCTCGGCGGCATGCCGGTGGTGGTCGCCGACCTGCACTCGGCGGTGCCCGCGATCCTGGCGGGGGTCCGCGCCGTGGACCCCGCGCTGCGCGTCGCCTACGTGCACACCGACGGCGGCGCCCTGCCCATCTGGTTCTCCCGCACGGTAGCCGCGCTGCGCGCGACGGGCTGGATCGGCGCCACCATCACCACCGGCCAGTCCTTCGGCGGTGACCTCGAGGCCGTGACGGTCCATTCGGGGTTGCTGGCGGCGCGGCACGTGGCCGGTGCGGACCTCGCCGTCGTGGCGCAGGGACCCGGGAACCTCGGCACCGGTACACCTTGGGGCTTCTCGGGGGTCGCGTGCGGGGAGGCGCTCAACGCCGCCGCGGTCCTCGCGGGCGCCCCGGTCGCCGCGCTCCGGGTGTCCGGGGCTGACGCCCGCCCACGCCACCGCGGCATCTCGCACCACTCGCTGACCGCAGTCGGGCGGGTGGCGACCGCCCGCGCGAGCGTCGTGGTCCCCCGGTTCGACGGCGTCGACCTCCCGGCGGAAGCCGCCCCCACGGCCGGACTGGACGAACTGATCGACTCACAGCTCCCCGCGCTGGCGCACCACCACCTGCGCCACGAACGTGTGGACGGGTTGTACGACGCGCTGCTGGCGAGCCCGGTGCGGCTCTCCACGATGGGGCGCTCCCTGGCGCAGGACCCCGCGGCCTTCCTGGCGGCGGCGGCGGCCGGCCGGTTCGCGGCGCGCCTGGTTCGGGATCAGGAGTCGGGCGCCTCGTAGAGTGCCACGAGCGCGGCGAGGCGGCGGGCCTCCGCCATGCCATGATGACCGTCGGCTCCCTGGATCGCCATGACCGGGAGGGTGTCGCCGTCGGAGAGGTCGAGGGTCACCCATGGGCGTCCCGGGGCGAAGTTGACCCTCACCACCTGCTCCCAGGCCACCTCGGTGGTGACGAAGAGGTTGCGGACCCGCAGTCCGGTGGGGCTCGGGAACGCGCCGACGACCGCCTGCCGGTGGACCACCACCGCACCCGCGCCCGCGAACAGCACGGTGAGGATGCGGTCGGTCCAGCCGTACTGCTCGAGTGTGGTGAAGCTGAGGACCAGGAGCGCCGTGACGGCCACCACGATCAGCACCAGCAGGGTCCAGGCGACCCACCTGGCCGCCCGCGGGCGGAACGGGGCGTAGGGCTCCATTCAGATCCGGCAGGCGTGGATGGAGGTGACCAGGATCGCGCGGGCGCCGATGTCGTACAGCTGGTCCATGACCACGTTCGTCGTCTCGCGCGGGACCATGGCCCGCACCGCCACCCAGGCCTTGTCGTGGAGGGGCGAGATGGTGGGCGACTCGAAACCCGGGGCGATCGCGACCGCCTCGGAGACCCGGTCGTTCGGGATGTCGAAGTCCATGAGGACGTAGCGGCGGGCCACCATGACGCCCTGCATGCGGCGCTCCAGCACGTCCAGCCCGCTCGCGACCTCGCGATCACGGGGTGCGATCAGCACGGCCTCCGACTGGAGGATCGGGTCCTCGAACACCTCGAGGCCGGCGGCCCGCAGCGTCGAGCCGGTCTCGACCACGTCCGCGACGACGTCGGCCACCCCCAGCTCCACCGAGGACTCCACCGCGCCGTCGAGGTGCACGACGGCGGCCGGGACGCCCCGTGACACGAGGTAGTCGCCCACGAGGACGTCGTAGCTCGTGGCGACCCGCTTGCCCGCGATGTCGGCGAGGGTGCGGGCGCTTCCGATCGGGGCGGCGAACCGGAACGTCGACTCGGCGAACCCGAGCGCCATCCGCTCCACCGCCGCCGCCCCTGAGTCGAGGAGCAGGTCCCGGCCCGTGATCCCGGCGTCCACGGTGCCCGCACCCACGTACAGCGCGATGTCACGCGGCCGCAGGTAGAAGAACTCGATGCTGTTCTCCGCGTCGCGGACCACGAGCTCGCGCCCACCCTCGCGGCGGCCGCGGTACCCGGCCTCCCGCAGCATCGTGACGGTAGGTTCGGACAGCGACCCCTTGTTGGGGACGGCGATGCGCAGCATCAGAGGTGCCGGTAGACGTCGGCGAGGCTGATGCCGCGCGCGATCATCATCACCTGGACGTGGTAGAGCAGTTGGCTGATCTCCTCGGCGGTGTCGTCGTCGGTCTCGTACTCGGCGGCCATCCAGACCTCGGCGGCCTCCTCGACCACCTTCTTGCCGATCGCGTGGATCCCCGAACCCAACTCGCGCACCGTGCCGGATTCCGGGTCGTTGCGGGCCGCCTTACCCGTGAGCTCGTCGAACAGCTCCTCGAAGTTCTTCACGCCACCCAGCCTACTTGCCCGCTGATCACGGAATGAGATCGGTGGTCACAGCATGGGACGGGTCGATTCACGGGTCCGCCAGCCCC
>JADGOQ010000071.1 GCA_017882885.1 Actinomycetales bacterium
GAGCACGTCGACAAGGAGCCGGAACTGCTTGGCGTTCGTCGCGGCCAGGTAGCTCGCGGCCCCGATGGCGCCCGGAACGGCCGCGAGCGTCCACGCGGTCTGGAACCGGGAGAGGTCGCCCGCGCCGTCGGCGGCGGGCTGGGACGTGGGAGCGTCGTCGACGTCCCCGGCGGCGTCCCAGGGCATGGCGTCCCCCTTCCGGCCCGGACAGTGGAGCGTGGTTACAGTCCACCATATGGGACAATGGGGTGGGCGCGCTGGCGCAACTCACGCACGCGGGCACGCGCGCTCGCGGCGACCGCGTCATCCAGCCCACGCGGGCCCGCGCGTGGCTCCGGATGGCGGGGTCCGCCAACCGGCATTAGTGTGAGCCACACCACATTGGCTCAACAACAGTCAGGAAGGACGCCACATGCGCACCGTCGACGCCGTCGTCGCCAACGCCGGCCTCGCGCACGCGATCCCCGCCACCGTGGCGGTCAATTCCTTCGGCGCGGTGGCCGCCCTGCAGGGTCTGCGACCCCTGCTCGCGGCCTCGCCCGAACCGCGGGCATCAGCCACATGTTCGATGGCGTCGCTGTTCCCAGCAGATTGCCGGCAACTCCTCGTCGCTCAACCTCGCGGCGCTCGAGCCCGCCATCCAGAGCGCGGTGCGCGCGGCCTACGCGGACGCCATCGGCCCCACGTTCCTTGTGGTGGCGGTCATGGGGCTCGCGGGGTCCATCGCCGTGTTCTTCATGCGCCCGACCACGCTGCGGGACACCGTGGACGTCGCGCCCGCGCCGAATCGCTGAACGCGGCACGCCGACAACGAACAGGCCCCGCTGCACATGGCAGCAGGGCCTGTTCGCGTCTCTCGGTATTTGGGGGAGGTGTATTACCGGGAGACCGTCAGAAAGCTCTGTGGCACCTGCGGAGCGGCAGGTGCGTCCTGATGGTCAGCTGGTGCGGGACCTCGTCGAGGCCCGACACCAATGATATCCCCACTCCTTGCATCCGGTGCACGCTTCCCTGCGCGCGCCGCGCCCCGGCGGACCGCCGGGCGGGCGCGGGACCTCCGTCCCCTTACACAACTGTTGGAGAGGTGCTATGCCAGAAGGGTCGAGACCTTGGACCGCAGGGTCCCGCGTTCTGAACGAGGAGGGAACATGGCACGCGGAGTTGTTCGCTTCAACCCATTCGCCGAGTTGGACGCATGGGAGAAGAAGCTGTTCGAGGGCGGATTCCCCACGGGGTGGCGCGGCGTGAAGATGCCGGTGACGGACGTGTACACCCAGGGCGAGAACCAGCTGATGGTGGAAGCACACCTGCCGGGCTTCGCCGCCGATGACGTCGACGTCAGCATCGACGAGGGCGCGCTCGTGATCCAGGCGGAGCGCCACGAGAAGACGGAGGACACCAAGAAGGACTACGTGATGCGGGAGAGCACCTCGAGCTACTACCGCCGTATCGGGCTGCCGGAGGAGGCCAGCCAGGACGAGATCACGGCTGACTTCTCCGAGGGAGTCCTCAAGGTCGTCGTCCCGTTCAAGGAGTTGCCGGAGCCCAGGAAGATCGCCGTCACCAAGGGCGAATCGGCCCCGCCGGCCCAGATCGAGACGAGCTGACGGGGCCGTGGGCGGGCGGTCCGCGGTCTTCGCCGACCGCCTCGATGCCGGTCGTCGCCTGACCGAGCGGCTCGAGCGCTTCCGCGGCACGGACGCGGTGGTGCTCGGGCTGCCTCGGGGAGGGGTGGTGGTGGCCCACGAGGTTGCGCGCGCCCTGGACCTGCCGCTCGACGTGATCGTGGTGCGCAAGCTCGGGGTCCCCTGGCAGCCCGAGGTCGCGATGGGTGCGATCGGCGAGGGCGGCGTCCGGGTGGTGGACCGGGACATGATGGCCCGGGCCGGGGTCAGCGAGGAGGACCTGGGTACCGTCGAGCGTCGGGAGGCGGGCATCCTGTCCGCACGCCTCGCTCGCTTCCGCCAGGGGCGCCCGGGCCGTGACCTGGACGGCCGCACCGCCGTCGTGGTCGACGACGGCGTCGCCACCGGGTCCACCGCACGCGCGGCCTGCACCGTGGCCCGCCACCTCGGTGCGGCGCGGGTGGTGCTCGCCGTCCCGGTGGGGCCGTGGGAGACCGTCCACGACTTCCCCGAGGCGGACGAGGTCGTGTGCCTCGAGACGCCCGAGCCGTTCCTCGCGGTCGGATACCACTACCGGGACTTCCCGCAGACCTCCGACGAGGAGGTCCGCGTCCTGCTCGACGACGCCGCCCGCCGCGTCCCGCCGGCCGGGTAGCCGGGGCTCAGTACGGCTGGGCCGCGAGGAACGCGCCGACCTCGGCGCGGGTTGGCGACGTCGCCGGGCCGCGGCGTGTCACCTGGATCGCCCCTGCGGCGTTCGTGTCCACGGGGTCCTGCGGGTAGCCGGGCACGTGCGCGGTGACGCCGCCCTCGCGCACCCAGCAGCCCTCCGGACCGTCGCGGACCACCACGACGGCGCCGTCGCCCAGCATCCCGGCGAGGGCGGCGGCGGCCTCCTCGATGTCCGCGAGCCCGGTCAGGTCCCACGCCTCGGGCGAGTTGGACGTCCACACGCCGGTGACGGCGAGCGCACGCTCGCGGACGGCGTCGGGCATGGACGTGAACGCGGCGCCCGGGTCCAGCACGACGACGACGCCGTCGCTCAGGCCCTCGAGCCACGCGAGCAGGGGGTCGCGGGTGGGCTCGAACAGGCTGTAGCCGGTGACGCAGACGAGGTCGCCCGGCACCGGGTGGGAGGTGGCGAGGGATTCGACGGTGATGTGGCGCTCGGCGTCCATGGTGGTGATGAAGGTGCGCTCGCCGTCAGGCTCCACGGCCACGAGGCAGATGCCGGTGTCCAGCCCGGGCACGGGCGCGCTGGTGACCGCCACGCCCTCGGCCCGCAGGGCCGCCCGGACGAGGTCCCCGTTGGGGCCGGTCCCGACGGCGCCCGCGTGCACCGCCGTCGCCCCCGCCCGTGCCGCGGCGAGGAGGACGTTGACCGCCCCGGCCGCGTACTGGTGGTGAGTGCTCGCCATCACGTTTCCGCCGCGCTCGGGGAGCCCCGCGATCTCGACGACGATGTCCACCAGCGCCTGGCCGGTGTGGATCACCCGGGGCACGCGCGCCGCCCTCAGTGCGCCAGCGACCAGGCCACGACGGCCTCGGTGTACTGGTCTCGGACCGGTCGGACGGAGAGGCACAGGTCGTGGCGCCCACCCGGGAACACCCGAACCTCGATGTCGCGGCCGAGGTTGGGGGCGAGGCGGTGCGTGTCGGCCGGGTCCAGGACGCAGTCGGCGGAGGCGAGTTCGTCCGGGGTGGGGTGGTTCGGGTCACCGGCGCGATCCGAGGTGCACACCAGCACGGGGACGTCGATGGCGAGGCCGCGCGCCACCTCCGCCTGCAGCACCCGCACCGCGTGCAGGAAGCCGGCGCGGGCGGGGAAGGGGCCGAGTACCTTCCAGTCGGTGTCGAAGTCCCACTCGCCGCCGTACCGCACGTGGAGCGAGCGGGGGTAGTCGTACCCCAGCTGGGAGAGAGCCACCGTGGGGGCGATGGGGCTGAGGGCGCGCGAGAGCACTGTGACCAGGGTCGTGAGGGGCTTGGGCCGGTTGATGTCGAGCCACGGCGAGTTGAGCACGACGGCGTCAACGCCGTGGTCCGGGCGGTTCGCGAAGATCGCGGTCTGGAGGCCGCCGGTGGAGTGCCCGAGCAGCGTGACGTGGGTGTGGCCGTGCTCCCGGACCACCGCGAGGGCGGAGCGGATGTCCTCCTCGCGGACGGTGAGGTCCCGGATGTCCTCCATCCGGGGGAGCCCTTGGGAGGCGCGCCCCTGGCCGCGCTGGTCGAGCGCGTAGAATTCGATCCCCGCGTCCAGCCACGCCTGGGCGTGGTGGGTGTGGAAGAAGTAGTCCACGAACCCGGGGATGGCAAGGACGGCGCGGGTGCTCCGCCCGGAGGCGGCCTCGCGCTGGTGCACCAGCACGGCGTAGTCGGCGCCGGGGGCCGCCGGCGAAGGGGTGAGCGGCAGGATGCGGCTGACCCAGGGTTCCCCGAGGATGTCGGGGCGTACGGCGGTGTTCACGTTCGGATTGTCGCACGGGGGCCATCGACCCCGTATGGCCTCCGTGTGCGGAGGCTCACGATCCCCCCTCTGGACCCGCGCCCGCCGGGTGGGATAGCGTCGAAAGTGCACAGCCGTGCGCCATCAAGAGCAGCTGAGAGACCTGGCTCAACGACGCTGCAGCAACCCCCCGCCCCGGCGGGAGCGGGTGCTAATGCCAGGGCCGATGGAGGATCACCCGGTGATTTCGCTTCGCGAGGTACGCAAGGTCTATGGCGACGTCGTCGCCCTGGACGGCGTCGACCTCGAGATCGAGAAGGGCACCATCCACGGCATCGTGGGGCCCTCCGGCGCCGGCAAGTCCACCCTTGTGCGCTGCCTCACCGGCCTGGACCGCCCCACCTCGGGCGTCATCGAGGTGGCCGGCCAGAACCTCTCCGAGGTCTCCGAGTCCGACCTCCGCCAGGCCCGCCGCAGGATCGGCATGGTGTTCCAACACGTCAACCTCTTCGACGCCCGCACCGCCGCGGAGAACATCGCCTATCCGCTGCGCATCGCCGGCGTGCCTGCCGCCCGGCGCGCGGCCCGAGTGCAGGAACTGCTGGACCTCGTGGGCCTCGGCAACCGCGGCGGCTCCTACCCCTCCCAGCTGTCCGGCGGCCAGAAGCAGCGCATCGGCATCGCCCGCGCGCTCGCCACGGACCCGGACGTCCTCCTCTGCGACGAGCCCACCTCCGCCCTGGACAGCGCCACCACGCGCCAGATCCTCGACCTCATCCGGGACATCCGGGACCGCATCGGGGTCACCGTCGTGATCATCACCCACGAGATGGATGTGGTCCGCCAGGCCTGCGACGCCGTCTCGCTGCTGGACCACGGCCGCGTGGTCGAGTCCGGGCGGATCGCCGACGTCGTCGTCGACCCGGCCACGCGCCTCTCGCACGCGCTCGTCCCACTCCCACCGGTGCCGGACACGGAACTCGCCGTCATCGACGTCTTCTTCACCTCCCGCCCCGGCGAGCCGACGGGCGCGCGCGTGTTCGACGTCGTCGCGCAGCTGGGCGGCGACGTCACCGCCGGCACGCTCGAGACGCTGGGCGACGTGCAGGTGGGGCGCATCGCGCTCTCGGCCCCGCAGCACGATGTCGAGCGGCTGGCCCGCGGTCTGCGCGAGGCTGGGCTGCACGTGGAGAGTCGGTCATGAGCGACGGGACCTGGTTCGACAACCCGGTCGTGCAGAACCAACTGTGGCCCGCGACCGTGGAGACGCTCGGCATGACCGCGTTCTCCACGCTGTTCACGGTGCTGTTGGGGTTGCCGCTCGGGCTGGCGCTCGTCGCGACGGCGCCGAAGGGTCTGGTCCCCAACCGCGCGGTGAACCAGGTGCTGAGCGTCATCGTGAACATCGGGCGCTCGATCCCGTTCATCATCCTCATGATCGCGATCATCGGCTTCACGCGGTTCATCGTCGGGACGACGATCGGGTGGCAGGCCGCCGTGGTCCCGCTCACCGTGGCCGCCATCCCGTTCTTCGCGCGGCTGGTGGAGACCGCGGTCTTCTCCGTGGAGCAGGGCAAGATCGAGGCGGCCCAGATGATGGGCGCCTCCCGCCTCCAGGTGCTCGGCGGGGTGCTCGTCCGCGAGGCGCTGCCGGCCATCATCCAGGGGATCACCGTCCTGGTGATCACCCTGATCTCGTACTCCGCGATGGCCGGGGCCATCGGGGGTGGCGGGCTCGGTGCGCTCGCGATCAACCACGGCTACAGCCGCTACCAGACGGACGTGATGATCCTGACCGTGGTGGTGATCGTCGTGCTCGTCCAGGCGATCCAGATGATCGGCGACATGTGCAGCCGGCTGGTGGACCATCGCTAGGCGTCCACACCAGCCGGGACGGCCCGCCAGCGGCGCCCAGCAGCCACAGACTCGAATGAAACCAATCAGCAAAGGAAGAACCATGCGAACCACTCGCCTTGCCCCCGTGGCCATTGCGGCCGCGGCCGCCCTCAGCCTCGCCGCCTGCTCGGGCAGCACCACGGACGACGGCACCACCGCCGCGGCCGACGCCTCCGGGGATGTCGTGACCCTCACCGTCGGCGCCTCCCCGGTGCCGCACGCGCAGATCCTCGAGTACATCGACCAGAACCTGGCCGCCGACGCCGGGATCGACATCGAGATCGTGGAGTACACCGATTACGTGCAGCCGAACGTGGCGCTTTCCGAGGGCGACCTCGACGCGAACTACTTCCAGCACGTCCCGTACTTCGACGCCGAGGTGGCCGAGAAGGGCTACGAGTTCGAGCACTCCGTGGGCATCCACATCGAGCCCTACGGTGTGTACTCGAACACGTACGCCTCCGTTGCCGAACTCCCCGACGGCGCGACCGTCGCGGTGACGAACGACCCCTCGAACCAGGCGCGCGCCCTCGTGCTGCTGGAGAAGGAGGGCCTGTTCACCCTCGCCGACGTCGAGAACCCCTCGGTGTTCGACGTCGCGGACAACCCGAAGAACATCAAGCTCGTCGAGGTGGCGGCGGACCAGCTGCCGCGCCAGCTTGAGGACGTGGACGCCGCCGTGATCAACGGGAACTTCGCGTTGGAGGCCGGTCTGGTGCCCAGCAAGGACGCGATCGCGCTCGAGTCCGGCGAGGACAACCCCTACGCGAACATCGTGGCCTACCGCACCGAGGACAAGGACTCCGCGGCCATCGCCACCCTGATCTCGCTGCTGACCTCCGACGAGGTTCGCACCTACATCGAGGAGACCTGGCCGGACGGGGAGCTCATCCCGGCGTTCTGAGCTGACTCCC
>JADGOQ010000072.1 GCA_017882885.1 Actinomycetales bacterium
CGATGTCGTACAGGGTATCGCTCACGTATTTCCTCCTCGGATGTGGGGGTTGCATTCCATTGCACGCCTATTCCCATTGTTTCACGCCTGCACCCGCGTGCGCAGGATCGCGGGTGGATTACGGCGTCGCGGCCTCGAGCAGGTTGACGAGGGTGCGGACCCCGACGCCGGTGCCGCCCATCGGGGTATAGCCCCACGCCTTCTGGGTGTTGAGCGCGGGACCGGCGATGTCGAGGTGCGCCCAGCGGCGGCCCTCCACGAAGCTCTGGAGGAAGAGTCCCGCCACCAGCATCCCGCCGTTGCGCTCGCCGATGTTCGCGATGTCGGCCATCGGCGTCTTCAGCGACTCGGCCAGCTCGGCCGGCAGCGGCATCGGCCAGAATTGCTCGCCGGCGGCGTCGGCGGCGGCGAGGACGTCGGAGCGGGTGTCGTCATCGCCCATCACCGCGCTCACCCGGTTCCCGAGCGCCACCATCTGTGCGCCGGTGAGCGTGGCGATGTCGACGACGACGTCGGGGTCCTCCTCCGTGGCCGCCAACAGGGCGTCGGCCAGGACCAGGCGGCCCTCGGCGTCCGTGTTCAGCACCTCGACCGTCCGCCCGCCCCGCATGGTGATGACGTCCGAGGGCCGGGTCGCCGACCCGGACGGCATGTTCTCGGCGAGCGCGAGCCACACCGTGACGCGGACCGGGAGGCCGAGCCGCGCCGCGGCGACGACGGCGCCCAGCGCCGCGGCGGCCCCCGCCATGTCCGACTTCATGTCGCCCATGCCCTTCGCCGGCTTGAGGGAGAGCCCACCGGAGTCGAACGTGATGCCCTTGCCGACGAGTGCCATGTGGGCGGTCGCGCCGGCGGGGCGGTGGACGAGTTTCACCAGGCGCGGGGGGCGGACGGACCCCTGGCCAACAGCGAGGATTCCCCCGAAGCCGCCCTTCTCCAGCTCGGGCACGGCCAGGACGGTCGCCTCGAGGCCGTGCTCGGCCGCGAGGCGGACCGCCGCGTCGGCGAGCGTCTCGGGGTAGAGGTCAGCGGGGGAGGTGTTCACGAGTTCGCGTGCGGTGTTGACCGCGTAGGCGAGGATGAGCCCGCGCTCCACCGCGGCCGCCGCGAGCGGGTCCGTTGCGAGCGGGGTGAGAATGCGTACCGTGCCCACGGCGGACTCGGCAGTACGGTACCGGTCGAAACGGTAGGCCCCCAGGGCGAAACCCTCCGTGAGGGAGCCGACGAGCTCGGGGAAGTCGGCCGGCAGCGCCGAATCGAGGCGCGACACGCCCGCGAGGCAGCGCGTCGCGGCGCCGGCGGCCTGCCGCAGACGTTCCACGGTGGCCCCGCCCGCGCCCACGCCGGTGAAGACGACGACGTCGTACCCCACGCCGTCGCCCGGTCCTCGCACCACCTCGTCTCGCTCGCCGCGCACGCCGAGCACCGCGGCCAGGCCCGCGAGGGCGGCCACCTTCCGGCGGTCCAGGGCGGCGCTCTCGAGCAGGCGCGGCCCGTCGGGCGTGGAGCCGACGGCGACGAGGAGGGCGGCGCGTCCGCTCCGTGGTGCGGGACGCGAGAGGCTGATGCTGATCATGACCCTCGATCGTAATGCGTGGACACGGCGCCCACCCGTCCGGCCGGCGGTGGCGGGGTCCGCGCTAGTGTTGCTCCCGTGCCCCTGTTCGCCGCGATGACGGCCTTCGCCGCGCTCCTGTTGAGTGCGTGGGCCGCGTGGCGTGCCATCCGGGACCGGCCGGTGATCCTGCGCCAGCTCATCGCCAGCGGTCTGGTGGAGGCCTTCCTTCTCGGCACAGCGGTGGCCGCCGGTGTGACCCAGGCCCGCGGGAACCTCCCCGGCGACCCGCTCGTGCTCTGGGGCTACCTCCTCACCGCGTTGTTCATCCTGCCCGTCGCGGGGGTGTGGGCGTTCGCGGACCGCACCCGCACGTCGAGCGTCGCGCTGGTGGTCGCCGGAGTCACGGTCGCCATCATGATGTGGCGGAGCCTGCAGGTGGCCGGACTGTGACGCAGCCCCAGATCCCGGACACGCGCCGCCCCGCGTATGGCCTCGGCCGGGTGCTCATCCTGATGTACGGAATCTTCGCCCTTGCGGCCACCGCTCGTTCGACTGTCCAGCTGATCCGGGACGCCGAGGCCGCGCCCGTCGCCTACGGCCTCTCCGCGTTCTCCGCGGTGGTGTACGTGGTGGCCACGGTGGCGCTCGCGCACAACGGCCGGCGGATGCGCAGGGTGGCGTGGACCGCGGTGCTCGTGGAGCTCACCGGCGTGCTCACGGTGGGTGCGCTCTCGATCATGCGCCCTGACCTCTTCCCGGACGAGACGGTGTGGTCCCTATTCGGCAGTGGGTACTTCCACGTCCCCCTCGTCCTGCCGGTCCTGGGCATCATCTGGCTGTGGCGTTCCGCGCCCAGCCGGATCGACCGATTGGCGGAAAGCCAGCCCCGCGCCTGATCTACGATCGAAGGCGTGTATCCGCAGCTGTACGACGGCGTCCTCGTCCACACCGACCCGGAGGCCGCCCACCACGCGGCTATGGTGGCGATCGCGCTCGCCGGGAACACCGAGCCCACGCGCCGTGCCCTGAAGGCTTCTTTCGGACGGCTCGGCACGCCCGTGCGGAACCCGCGGCTGCTCGTCTTCCCCCGTCAGATCCCCGGCGTGCTTGGGCTCTGCGCCGGGATGGACAAGAACGCCGAGGCGGTCCTCGGGATGGACGCCTTGGGCTTCGGCTTCGTCGAGGTGGGCACGGTCACCGCGCTCCCGCAGCCCGGCAACCCGAAGCCGCGCGTGTGGCGCCACCCCGAATTGCGAGCACTGCGCAACCAGATGGGCTTCAACAACGAGGGCGCCGCCGTCGTCGGTCAGCGGCTGCGGGACCTGCGCCGGCACCCGGCGGGCCGCGCCGTCGTCGTCGGCGTGAACATCGGGAAGTCGAAGGTGACGCCGCTCGCCGACGCCGCCGCCGACTACCGCGCGTCCACGCGCGAGGTGGCACGCTGGGCGGACTACCTCGTGGTCAACGTTTCCTCGCCCAACACCCCGGGGCTGCGGGAGCTGCAACGGGTCGAGGCGCTCCGGCCGATCCTCGAGGCCGTGCGGGATGAGGCGGGCCGGGTCGCCGGGCGCGACCTGCCCGTCTTCGTGAAGATCGCCCCGGACCTGGACGAGGAGGGGATCGTTGAGATCGCCGCGCTCGTCCGCGAGGAGGGTCTGGCGGGCGTGTGCGCAGTCAACACCACGATCGCCCACGACCTCGGACCCGGCGGCCTCTCCGGCGGGCCGCTGCGGGAGCGGGCGCTGGAGGTGGTCGCCCTGGTGCGGCGGGAGCTCGGCCCCAAGCCCGTGATCATCGCCTCCGGCGGGATCTTCATGGCCGAGGACGGCCAAGCGTTGCTGGACTCCGGTGCCGACCTGCTGCAGGCGTACACGGCGTTCGTGTACGAGGGGCCGGCCTGGCCGGGCCGGGTGAACCGAGAACTCTCGCGCCGGACGTGACGGTGGGCTGGTCCACCGCTCAGCAGGGGCGGGTGCGCGGGGCGCCCTTGGCGGTCATGGCCGGGTCGCGCTGCGGCCGGCCACCGAGTGTGGTGTCGATGCGGGCCATGAGCTCGGCCGGGATCCGGACGCCGGAGGCCTTCGCGTTCTCGGCCACCTGCTCCGGGCGGGAGGCCCCGATGAGCGCCGCCGCGACGTTGGGATTCTGGAGTACCCAGGCCACCGCCAGCTGGGCCATCGTCAGGCCTAGCTCCTCGGCGATGGGGCGCAGCCCCTGGACGGCGGCGAGGATATCGTCCTCTAGCCAGCGCTTGATGAAGGTTGCCCCGCCCTTCTCGTCCGTCGCCCGAGAGCCATCCGGCAGCGGCGCACCCGGCCGGTACTTGCCACTGAGGACCCCCTGGGCCACCGGCGAGAACACGATCTGGGAGAGCCCGAGTTCCTGGCTGGTGGGTACCACCTCGGCCTCGATCACCCGCCAGAGCATCGAGTACTGCGGCTGGTTGGAGATGAGGGGGACGTGCAACTCGCGGGCGAGCGCGTGGCCGGCGCGGATCTGCTCCGCGGTCCACTCGCTGACCCCGATGTAGAGGGCCTTGCCGGACCGCACGATGTCCGCGAAGGCGAGCATGGTCTCCTCGAGCGGGGTCTCGGTGTCGTAGCGGTGCGCCTGGTAGAGGTCCACATAGTCGGTGCCGAGCCGCTTCAGGGAGCCGTCGATGGACTCGATGATGTGCTTGCGGGAGAGGCCGCAGTCGTTGGGTCCCTTGGGACCAGTGGGCCAGTACACCTTGGTCAGGATCGTCAGCGACTCGCGGCGCTGGCCCTTCAGCGCCTCACCGAGGACCTCCTCGGCCTTCGTGTTGGCATAGACGTCAGCGGTGTCGAAGGTGGTGATGCCCACGTCGAGCGCGGCGCGCACGCAGGCAATGGCCGTCTCGTTCTCCACCTGGGAGCCGTGCGTCAACCAGTTCCCGTAGGTGATCTCGTTGATCTTGAGTCCGCTGTTGCCGAGGTATCGATAGTTGACCATGCCGTCGATCCTAGGTGCGGTCAGGCGGCGGTCGCCTTGTGGGGCCACTCGCCGCGCTTGTTCTGCGGCTTCGGCATCCGGAAACGCCGCAGCATGAAGCTGCGCTGGAAGGCGTACAGGCCGGTCCAGCTCGGGACCTCGTCCGCTGCGAACCGGCGGGAGAGGTGCCTCCTCAGGAAGTACACCATCACGAGCGAGTCGATCATCGCGCCGAAGACGACCAGGTACATGGAGATCGTCATTGACCAGGCGATCTGCGGGTAGCGGCCAGCGAGCATCATGACCAACAGGATGAGGAAGGCGATCGGCATGAACAGCTCACCGAGCGACGTGCGCGCGTCCACATAGTTGCGGGCGAAACGGCGGGCCGGGCCCCGGTCGCGCAGCGGCAGGTAGCGGTCGTCACCGGTGATCATGGCCTGCTGCTGGCGGGCGTAGGCCTCGTCGCGCCTGGCGCGCTCGGCCTTCTTGGCGGCCTTTCGGTCAGCCGTGACCAGGGGGCGCTGGCGGGCCGCCTGGGCCTCCTTGCGCTTGGGGGTGGCGTGCCCCTTTCCGGAGGTCACGACGGCGGGGTCCGGTGCGGGCGGCTCGGCAGGCTTGCGGGAGAACACATGCCAATCCTAATGGACCGCCCAGGGGGCACTCGCCGCGACGAGGTAGCCTCGTGACCGTGGTCACCGTTGAAGAACTCAGGAAGCGTGTCGAGGCGTCGTTCGGGCAGGTGCTCGACGACCTGGTCGCGCTGGTGCGGATACCCAGCGTCTCCGCCGACTCGTTCGACCAGACCCGGTTGCACGCCAGCGCCGAAGCCGTCGCCGGGCTCCTCGAGGGTGTCGGTGTCAGCGCCGTGATCTCCTCCGCGCCCGCGCCGTCGGGGAAGCCCGGGCGCCCCGCCGTCCTCGGGCGCCGCGACGGTGCCGACGGCGCCCCCGTCGTCCTCCTCTACGCCCACCATGACGTCCAGCCCGCCGGTGAGCTGGACGGCTGGGACCAGGAGGACCCCTTCGAACCCGTGGTGCGGGGCGGCCGCATGTACGCCCGCGGCAGCGCCGACGACAAGGCGGGGGTCGTCGCCCACGTGGGGGCGCTGCGGGTACTCGGTGACGAACTGAGGGTCGGGGTGCGGTGCTTCATCGAGGGCGAGGAGGAGGTGGGATCGCCGTCGTTCAGCCCGTTCCTCCGCCAGCACCACGCCGATCTGGGCGCCGACGTGATCGTGGTCCTGGACTCCACCAACTGGAAGGTGGGGATCCCGGCGCTCACCACGTCGCTGCGCGGCCTCGCCGAATGCCAGGTGGAGGTCCGGGTCCTCGAGCACGCGCTCCACTCGGGCATGTACGGCGGACCCGTGATCGACGCCACCACCCTGATG
The DNA here is from genome assembly GCA_017882885.1 of Actinomycetales bacterium. Lineage (GTDB taxonomy): Bacteria > Actinomycetota > Actinomycetes > Actinomycetales > Actinomycetaceae > UBA1383. Next base: position 5,904 of record JADGOQ010000072.1, read on the forward strand.
TGCCGGCTGCTCGCGACGCTCCACGACGAGAACGGCGACCTCGCGGTGGCGGGGCTGCTGGGTCGCGAGGCGGCACCCGTCGACTACCCCGAGGAGGACTTCCGGGCGGACGCCGCGGTCGTCGACGGCTACCGGCTCGCCGGCACGGGCTCGCTCCCGTCCCGGCTGTGGACCAGGCCCGCGATCGGGATCGTCGGTTTCGACGCCACAAGCGTCGCGCGGCGGTCCAACACCATCGCCCCCACCTGCCGCGCGGCCCTCTCGCTGCGGGTCGCGCCGGGGCAGGAGCCGGCCGAGGCCTACGAGGCACTGCGCTCCCACCTGCAAGCCCATGCCCCGTTCGGTGCCCGGGTCACCGTGACACCGGGGGAGCTGGGGCCCGCCTTCCTCGCGGCGGGCGAAACCGCAATGACGGGTCTCGCGCACTGGGCGCTGACCACAGCGTGGGGTGCGCAGAGTGTGGAGATCGGGGTGGGCGGGTCAATCCCGTTCATCGCGGACCTCGCGCGCGAGTTCCCGGACGCGGAGATCCTGGTGACCGGGATCGAGGACCCGGACACACGCGCGCACTCCGGGAACGAGTCCGTCCACCTGGAGGAGCTGAGGAACGCGGTGCTCGCCGAGGCGCTACTGCTCGCGCGGCTCTCGGGGACGCTGGAGGGGTAGCCCTGCTAGCCCTCGCCCCCTTCGTCGCCGGTCGGCTGTGTGTCCACCGCGATTTCGAAGTGCACCACCCCGGACTCGGTGTCGACCGACGTGACGGTCACCACGACGTCGAGTGGGGCAGGGACCTCTTCCGATGCAACGATCGTGCAGGTGACGCTCGCCCCCACCTCGGCCGGCAGCTCCTCGGGGCACGTGACCTCGGGAGCCAACCCGACCTCCTCCGCCACGCGCCCGCTGATCTCGGCCGCGAGGTCAGCGGGTGCGACGGGGGGCACCTCGTCGCTCTTCCCGGAGCAGCCCGCCAGCAGCGAGCCGGCCAGGAGGGCGGCCGCAAGGACGCTGGAGGTTCTCCTCATGGGTAACAGGATGGCACAGGTGGCAGGCTCATGAGGGTTGTGGTGGTGTCCGCTGCGGTCGGCCCCCTGCGCGCGCCCGAAGCGACCGGTGCCGTTCGCGCGGGCTGGCAGGAGACGGTGCCGCGCGACGACGTCCGCACCCACATCCTCTCCGACGGCGCCCGCGGGCTGCGGGACGCCCTCGGGGCGAGCTCCGGTACGGTCGTCGTCGAGACCGGCGACCTGCTGGACCGGTCCGACGCCGCGTTCCACGGCGGCAGCACCGACGCCGTGGCGAGGGCCCTCCTCGATGCCGTCGACGGCGGCGCCCGACGGGTGGCCTTCGGCATGGGCCCGTCGCGGGTGCACGACGGCGGCGCCGGCCTCCTTCGCGTGGTGCGGGAACGCTGGGGTGACCTCGTAACGGCCAGGGCGGCGCTCGGCGGCGTCGAACTGGTCGTTGCCGGCGCGGATCCGCTCCCGCTGCTCGGCCTGCACGGGGCGGGTGCGCTGCTCGCGCCGGTGGTCGGGGCCAGGGAGGCGCAGGACAGGGAGGCGGAGGTGGCGCGCTTCGCCGCCGCCGTGGAGGAGGAACTCGCACCGCTGGACCTCGTGACGGGCCGGCGCGTGCGCTGGTCCGGCGTGCCCTACGGCGGCCTCGCGGGCGGCGCGGGCTTCGCGCTCCTCGCCCTCGGCGCGAGGGCCGCGGGCGGCTTCGAGCTGACCGCGGTGGAGACGAGCCTGGAGGACGAGGTGACGAGCGCCGACCTCTGTGTGGCGGTGCTCGAGGTGCTGGACGCCGTCGCACTGGAGCGGTCCGCCGTAAGTGCCGTCGCGCCCGGCGCGCTCGAAGCGGCGATCCCCGTGGTGGTGATCTCCGGGGAGGACCAGACCTCCCGCCGCCACCGGGCCGCGCTCGGGATCGCCGGCGTCCACACCAGCGAACTCAACGCGGCGTCGCTGCGGGACATGGCCCGGCGGGTCGCGCGGACCTGGTCCCACGGCTGACATTTCGCTCCCAGCGATTCGCCGAGGCGGGCGCCCAGCACGTACCCTCGGAGGTGCACTGGAAAGGAGAGCCATCATGACCCAGACCAACACCCAGTCCCACAACGTCGCCCTCACCGCCGTCGCCGCCGCCAAGGTGAAGAGCCTGCTCGACCAGGAGGGCCGCGACGACCTCCGGCTGCGCATCGCCGTCCAGCCCGGTGGATGCTCCGGCCTGATCTACCAGCTCTACTTCGACGAGCGCGTCCTGGACGGTGACATCACCCGCGACTTCGACGGCGTCGAGGTGGTGGTGGATCGCATGAGCGGCCCGTACCTCGACGGCGCAACCATCGACTTCGCCGACACCATCGAGCAGCAGGGCTTCACCATCGACAACCCCAACGCGACGGGCTCCTGCGCGTGTGGGGACTCGTTCCACTAGCACACCACCCCAAACGAACCCCACCCCGGAGAACCGATGCGCCGCCACCTCGCCCTGACATCCGCCGCCATCCTGGCGCTCTCGCTCGCAGCATGCGGGTCCGGGGGGTCGGCCGACGGGCTGCCGGAGGTGAGCGGCGACTTCAGTGAGCAGCCGACGTTGACCTTCCCCGACTCGGATCCTCCCGCGGAGCTCCAGGTCGAGGTTGTCAGCGAGGGCGACGGCGACGAGGTCGCCGAGGGGGACTACCTCGTCGCGAACTACATCGGCCAGGTGTGGGGCGCCGAGAGCCCGTTCAACGACTCCTTCGCCGCGGGCCAGGCAGCCGGCTTCTCCCTCGACATGGTGATCGAGGGCTGGAAGCAGAGTCTGCCGGGCACTCATGTGGGCGACAGGGTCCTGATCTCCATCCCCTCCGAGCTCGGCTACCCCGACGGCAACGAGAGCGCCGGTATCGCTGCGGGGGACACCCTCGTCTTCGTGGTTGACGTGCTCGGCGCCTTCGGTGCGGACAAGTTCAGCGCCCAGGCGGACGCCCGGGACACCGGCGAACTGGCGGGGCTGCCCGTCAGCGTGAGCGGTGACCTCGGCGCACCCGCCAGCGTGACCATCACCGCCGGCGCCGCCGCGCCCACGGAGGTCTCGACCACGATGATCGCGGAGGGCTCGGGCGACGCAGTGGGGGAGACGGGCACCGTCGTCGTCTCGTTCTCGGCGACCGGCTGGGACGGCGCGGCGGGCGGATCGACCTGGGACCTGGGCGCTCCCGAGGCGATCGGTGTCGGAGCCGGCACCGTGTTCGACGGGCTCATCGGGCTCCCGTCCGGCTCGCGTGTCGTCAGCCTGATCCCCGAGAGCGAGGGAACCCCCGCCATCGCCGCGGTCATCGACATCGTCGGGTACGTGCCCTGAGATCCCGGTGTCGCGGCGGGCGGCAACGCGGCGGAAACCCGCCGGAATTCCGCTTTCTGGCAGGCCATTCCGAGCCTCGTCGCTGTAGGCTGATCGCACGGGGACCAACGTCCCACGCCTAGACCGTCGGAAGGTGTCATCGGTGCGAACCCCCTCCACACCAACGCCCTCGAAGTCGTGGAGGGTCGCGGTACTCGCGGGCGCCGTCGCGCTCCTGGCGTCCGGCTGTTCCACGGACATCTCAACAGGATTCCTAACCTCGGACGCGGGTGTCACGAACAAGACCGGGGAACTGATCGCGTTCTGGAACGGCTCCTGGATCGCGTTGCTCACCGTCGGAGTGCTCGTCTGGGGCCTGATGATCTGGGCGCTCATCGCGTACCGCAAGCGCAAGGATGACCACGAACTCCCGGTCCAGCTGCAGTACCACGTCCCGCTCGAGCTGATGTACACGGTCATCCCGATCGTGATGATCGGGGTCCTCTTCGTGTTCTCCCAGCGCACCATCGAATCCGTGCAGGCACTTGATGAGAACCCTGACCTGACTGTGTCGATCTACGGCAAGCAGTGGAGCTGGGACTTCAACTACGTGGACTACGACGTCCACTACTCGGGGGAGCGTGTCGAGCTCACCGGCGAGGAGGGTGTGGCCGACGAATTGCCCACCCTGTACCTCCCGGTGGACCAGAACGTCCAGTTCGAGGTCAACTCACGGGACGTGAACCACGCCTTCTGGATCCCGGCCTTCGTCTACAAGAAGACCGACATGATCCCCGGACGCACGAACATCTTCCAGGTCACCCCCACCAAGGAGGGCGTCTACATGGGCAAGTGCGCCGAGTTGTGCGGCGAGTTCCACTCCGAGATGCTCTTCCGGGTCGCGGTGGTCTCGATGGACGAGTTCGAGAAGCAGATGCAGGCCCTGCGTGACGCGGGCAACGTGGGCATCCTGGGAGACGAACTGAACCGGTACGGCAACGAGACCGAAGGAGCGCAGCACTGATGGCCACCACCATTCCCCAGACGGAAATCGTTCCCGGCCTCGGTCCCACCCGGCAGTCCCTCGGCCAGACGATCGTCTCGTGGATCACCTCCACGGACCACAAGGTGATCGGGTACATGTACCTGTACACCTCGTTCTTCTTCTTCATCCTGGCCGGGATCATGGCCATGGTCATCCGGTTCGAACTCTTCGCGCCCGGCATGATGCTGCAGTCGAAGGTCCAGTACAACCAGCTGTTCACCATGCACGGCACGATCATGCTGTTCCTCTTCGCGACGCCGCTCTTCACCGCGTTCGGCAACATCATGGTCCCGTTGCAGATCGGCGCACCTGACGTCGCGTTCCCCCGCCTCAACATGTTCGCCTACTGGTTGTTCCTCTTCGGTGGGCTCATCGCCACGGCCGGATTCCTCATGCCCGGGGGAGCGGCCTCCATGGGCTGGACCGGGTACGTACCGCTCTCACTCACGGCCTACACACCGACCGTGGGGGTCAACCTCTGGCTCGTGGGACTCGCCATGACGGGCTTCGGGACGATCTTCGGGTCCGTCAACTTCATCGCCACCATCATCACGATGCGCGCACCCGGAATGACGATGTTCCGGATGCCGATCTTCACATGGAACACGCTGATCACCTCGATCCTGGTGCTGATGGCGTTCCCGGTCCTCGCGGCCGCCCTCTTCGGAATCCTGTTCGACCGTGTTCTCGGCGGTGGGATCTTCGCCGTGGAGAGCGGCGGACCGGTGCTCTACCAGCACCTCTTCTGGTTCTTCGGCCACCCGGAGGTCTACATCCTCGCGCTGCCCTTCTTCGGCATCATCTCCGAGGTGATCCCCGTCTTCTCCCGCAAGCCGATCTTCGGGTACAAGACCCTGGTGTTCGCCACGATCGCCATCGCCGCCCTGTCCGTCTCGGTGTGGGCGCACCACATGTACACCACCGGTGCCGTGATGCTCGGGTTCTTCTCGCTTCTCACGATGGCGATCGCGGTTCCCACGGGCGTCAAGATGTTCAACTGGCTCGGCACCATGTGGCGCGGGAAGATCACCTTCGAGTCCCCGATGCTGTTCGCCCTCGGGTTCCTCTTCACGTTCCTCTTCGGTGGCCTGACGGGTGTGATCCTGGCGAGCCCGGCAATGGACTGGCACGTGCAGGACACCTACTTCGTCGTGGCCCACTTCCATTACGTGGTGTTCGGGACCGTTGTCTTCGCGATGTTCTCGGGCTTCTACTTCTGGTGGCCGAAGTGGACGGGCCGCATGCTGGACGAGAAGCTCGGCAGGGTCCACTTCTGGATGCTGTTCATCGGCTTCCACACCACGTTCCTCGTGCAGCACTGGCTGGGCGTGGAGGGCATGCCGCGGCGCTATGCCGACTACATGGTCGAGGACGGGTTCACTATCCTGCACCAGGTCTCAACCGTGGGTGCGGTACTGACGGCACTCTCGACCCTGCCGTTCATCTGGAACTTCTACCGGACCCAACGCGGTCCCCGCACCGTCTTCGTAGACGACCCCTGGGGCTTCGGCGGCTCACTCGAGTGGGCGACGGCATGCCCCGTACCCCGGCACAACTTCACCTCGATCCCCCGGATCCGCTCCGAGCGTCCCGCCTTCGACCTGCACCACCCCGAGGTGGCGGCCATCGACAACCTGAGCCTCGTGCAGCCCGGAAGGATCGGCAAATGAACGACAACTCCGACGCCAGGGTTTCCACCAAGCAGGCGAAGCCGCTTCGCACGGAATACCTCCTGTTCGCGGGCCTGTTCGTGTTCTTCCTCGGCGTGGGCATCGTGTACACGGTCGTTGCCGACGCCGAGCCCGCGGGCACCACGGCCTTCTTCCTTGTGGCCGGTCTGGCGGCGATCATCGCGGGGTACCTCTGGGTACTCTCGCGACGCATCGAGCTTCGCCCCGAGGACGACCCGTTTGGCGAGATCGCGCAGCGCACCGGCGAGGTCGGCGTGTTCTCGCCGCACTCCTGGTGGCCGCTCGTCCTCGGGGTGGCGGCCGCGCTGCTCTTCCTGGGGGCCGCGATCGGTTTCTGGATCTCGATCATCGGCGTTGTGGTCGGCGTGATGGGTCTCGTCGGACAGATCTTCGAGTTCTCCCTCGGGCAGCACGCCCACTGAGGGCGCTCTCTCACACGAGGAAGGGACCCCCACCGGCAGGTGGGGGCCCCTTCCTCGTATCAGGGAGGCGTCAGGCGGGCACGATGAGGCCCGGGGCCTGCGCGGTTGCGGTGGCGAGGCGCTGGGCCACGTTCTCCCAGTTGACGATGTTCCAGAACGCCTTGACGTAGTCCCCCTTGACGTTGAGGTAGTCGAGGTAGAACGCGTGCTCCCACATGTCGAGCTGGAGCAGCGGGATCACACCGACGGGCACGTTGCCCTGCTGGTCGAAGAGCTGGAAGGTGACCAGCTTCCCGGAGACGGAGTCGTGGGCGAGGACGGACCACCCGGAGCCCTGGATCCCCATGGCGGCGGCGTCGAACTGGCCCTTGAAGCCGGCGAACGAACCGAAGGAGTCCTTGATCGCCGCCGCGACATCGCCCTCGGGTTCCCCGCCGCCGTTCGGCGAGAGGTTGTTCCAGAAGATGGTGTGGTTGATGTGCCCGCCGAGGTGGAACGCCAGGTTCTTCTCGAGCATGTTGATCGCGCCGAAGTCGCCGGATTCCCGTGCCGCCGCGAGCTTGTCGAGGGCGGCGTTGGCCCCGTCGACGTACGCCTGGTGGTGCTTGTCGTGGTGGAGCTGCATGATCTTCGCGCTGATGTGCGGCTCGAGCGCCGCGTAGTCGTAGGGCAGCGCAGGCAGTGTGTAGACGGCCATGGATTCTCCTCATGTGTAGGTGAAGTGCCGGTAATCAGGCTCACATCCAGCCTAACGTCACCCACCAGCGTGGGCACTCCGAGAGGCGCCAGGCGTGCCGGATTTCGCTGTGAGCGCCATGGGGTGGGGCCTCAGTGCTTGCTGGGCTCCAGTTGACGCTGCTGGTCCCCGGACGTGGGGCCGCCGGGTCAAACAGCAGTGCACGCGACAATCCGGGACCCTATTCCTGGAGCCCTCCAGCGGAATCCCGCGGGTGTCCCGCCGCCTGAGCCACCATCGATCACGCTGCGCTTCTGTGAGATTCCGAAGGCGGAAGCGGCGGTTGGGCTTCACGCCTGAACCACCCACGCAGTCCGGGTAGTTCCGTGCCCGTGTGGCGGGCCGGGGGGTGTAGCGTCGGACGCAGTTGGTTCGTCTCGTTTCGTATCGACATAATGGGGCCGCTCATGCGCCTGGTCATGGCAATACCTTCCGATCCCGCCACTTATCTCAGCTGGGGCTGGCTCTCAGTCTCAGTCCCCAACCTGATTGCCATCCTCGTGACGATCTCCCTGTTCACCCTCGCCGTGCTCCTCCCGTTCCCCAAGGGCCGCCACG
>JADGOQ010000073.1 GCA_017882885.1 Actinomycetales bacterium
CCTCGGGGGTGCCATCGCGCTGCGCCTCCTCTTCGGTCTTCCGTTGCTCCTGGGTGGGGTGATCGTCGGTGTCGTCTCGATGCTGTTGCTCGTGGCCCGGGACCGGCGTGGCCAGCAGCACTTCGAGTCGGTCATCGTGGCGCTCTTGGTGATCATCACCGTCGGGTTCGTCTCGGGGTTGGTCGTCAACCCTCCGGAACCCGGGGCCGTCGTTTCAGGTCTCGTGCCGCGCTTCGCCGGGACCGACAGTGTTCTCCTGGCCACCAGCATGCTGGGGGCGACGGTCATGCCGCACGCCATCTACGTCCACTCCGCCCTGGTGACTGACCGGCACGGTGCGGCGGTCGCCGCTGCGGGTCCCGCTCTGCTGCTGCGCGTCACCCGGTGGGACGTCCTCGGGGCGCTGGGTGTTGCCGGTGGCGTGAACCTGGCCATGCTCCTGCTCGCCGCGTCGAGCCTGCGGGGACTGCCGGGGACGGACACCATCGAGGGCGCCCACGCGGCCGTGGTCGGCGCCCTTGGCCCCGGCGTCGGGCTTGTGTTCGCGATCGGTCTCCTCGCCTCCGGCCTCGCCTCGACCTCGGTTGGGTGCTACGCCGGAGCGACGATCATGCAGGGCCTCATCAACAGGCGCATTCCGCTGCTGCTCCGCCGCCTGATCACCCTGATCCCGGCACTGGTGCTCATTGCCAGGGGCGCGGATCCGACGTGGGCGTTGGTGATCAGCCAAGTGGTACTCAGTTTCGGCATCCCCTTCGCACTCGTCCCGCTCCTGCGCCTGACGAACGACCCGGAAGTGATGGGACGGGCGGCGAACCGCCGCAGTGTCCGATGGGCCTTGAGGCTCGTCGTCAGCCTCGTGACCCTCCTCAACATCGCCCTCATCACCCTGACCCTCGCGGGCACGTGATCATCGCGCCGGCCGGGGAGTGGTGGCACCTTCAGGAACAGGCGAGCGCCCGGGATGCCGACCGTGCGGCGGAGAGGAGTTCGTCGGCCAGTGTGGCGGGGACCGCCTGGCCGTCCTGGGCGTTGACCAGGTTGACGAGGGCCGCGAGTGGACCGCAGGCACGGGTCGCGGGACCGTCGGCGGCGAGTCCCGCAAGCGCGGCATCGATCTTCGCGGTCAGGGCCTGAGCCGTGCCCTGCCCGATCACGCCGCCGACCTCGGCGGCCACGATCGCGGCCTGCGCCTGCCCGAGGATTCCGACAGGGCGCGGGATGGCTTCGCCTGGTGGTGTCGGGTCGGGAGCCTCCGGCGGCGACGGCGCAGGGACCGGTGGCGTCGTGGGCCGCGGCGGCTGGCCCTCGGTCGCGCTCGCGTCACCACCCACCTTGCCGGCGTTCGCCCGGTTGCTCCCGGGTGCCGTGTCGACGGGCGCGCCGGCATCGGCGGCTTCCACGCTTTCCGGTTCGCCCGTCTGGGGCTCCGTCGCAGGATCCACACCGGCCCAGGACCGAACACCGTAGTCTGAATCGTCCCGCCACACACCGCCGACGGTGAACTCGTCGGCCGGCTCAGCGTCCGCACGCGCCGACGTTTCACCGCCACCGTCGGAGGTACCTGGACCCGCCGTCGGCGGGTCACCGACGACCGCACGCCCCCCACATGCGAAGGTGGCGAACACGGCCAGGGCAGCGACCATCACCAGCGGCGCGTCCCTGCGCCATCGACGAGCCGGGGCGGAGCCGTTCGATACCGAGTGGCCTCCCATCCGCACCGCCCCCGAACGCCGCCGCATTGTTGGGGCAGAGAGTAGCGGATCCAGTTGGGCGGCGGGGAGTGATTGGTGAAACTAGTCCGTGCCGAGCGTGTCGAAGAGCAGGTTGAGCCCCTCGCCCATGGTGGGGTGCGTGATCAGGGCATCGCGCACCTGTTGGTGACGCAGGCCGGAAGTCGTTCCAGGAGGCGTGGGTGAACTGTGGGCTGCCGGCCACGTCGCCGGCCGCCACACATGGTCGGCGGTGACCGGCGTCCGGCCAGTGGCCACGAGCAACTCCTCGCCGCGCACGTCGACGCCGTCGTCCAGGGTGACGACGACGTGGCGGACGTCGTCGCGACGCACGGCCGTCGCCCGTGCCCCGAGCCGCACCTCCACCCCCTGGTCGGTGAGGACCCTGGCCACCTCGGCCGCGACGTCCGGGTCCTCGCGCGCAAGCAGTTGCGGGCCGCCCTGCAGCACTGTCACGCGGGTGCCGAAGATTGCGAACATGGAGGCGAACTCGCACCCGATGTAGCCGCCCCCGAGTATCAGTAGCGACTCGGGCAGTCGCTCGAGCCGCAGGATCGTCTCCGAGTTCCCCCCCCTCCGCGAGGCCGGGAAGGTCGGGTACGGCCGGGGTGGTGCCCGCCTGTCGCTGTCGCGGGTGGTGATCTCCACCGTGCGGCTGCCGACGAACCGCGCGCTGCCGAGGATGAAGTCCATGCCCGAACTGGCGAACATCGCGGGGATGGTGGTGACGGCGATGGCCACGCCCACGGCCGTACTGGCGCGGCTCTGGAAGGCGATCATGCGACGGCTCCGGCCGTCAGTGCCACCAGGATGGTGTCGAGGCTTACGCTCGTGACGATTCCCGCCAGCGCGTTACCCGAGGACAGCACGCCGTTGTAGGCACCCGCATGCAGCATCACCCAGGACAGCGCCCACGAGGTCACGCCGGCGATGGCCATGCCGATGACCAGGATGGTGACCCCACGCACGGCCAGCCGCGGGCGCCTGCCAACCAGCCCGATGCAGAACGCGGACAGTGGCAGGAGGTCCGGACTCGTGGCCGTCGCGCCCACGATCAGGATCGGGTTGCGAAGGATGATCCCGAAGGTGGCAATGACCCCCGAAGTCACCATGAGGAGGGCGTATCGCGGGGTGAGCACAGCGTTCTCGCGCGCCGTCTCGATGGCCTCGGCCCACACGAGGGCCTGTTCCCTGGGCGCGGTCCAGCCCCGCCTTCCCCGGTTGACGGGGCCGACGGCGGACTGGCGCACCATCGTCATCGCGTCCGGGTCGATGCCCAGCGCCTCGAGGCGGGCGAAGGCCTTGTCCGCGGCATGCACCATGATGTCGGCGTTGATGACCTGGAGGCCGCCGTCGTGGGTCAGTCCGCCGACGATGATGCTTGAGACGCCCTCCATTGAGTCCAGTGCCGCCACCACGTCGGCGGTGGAATCGGGCGGCGCGAGGACACGCATCACGAATACCGGGCACCCTCCCTCCTGCTCGCTCACCTGACGATATCGACCCCACGCCGTCGCCGGGCCGCATGACCCGGGTCCGAGAAGGCTGCCGTGTGGCCAAGCGTATCCATGTCGATCACGCGAACCGTCCGCCCGGGCGGGTGGTCCGGGGCGATCACCGAACCCTGACAGCGGTCAGCCGGGATGGCCAGTCCCGCGCCTTGACCGGAAGCCGCGTCGCGGCGCGCCATCCCACCTCCGCGGGCCGCTGGAGGATCCGGACACCCAGGTGGTCCCGTGTCCCGAACCGCGGCAGGAGTACCGCGCGGACGCCCGCCCGCCGTGCCGCGAGGACGTCCTTGAAGAGCTGGTCGCCGATCATCAGCAATTCGGCGGGCCGGAGCGGGCGCTTGAGGGCGGTGGTCTGGTCCGTGACGAGGTGGCGGGCCGCAGCCGCGAGGAGCATGTCCGGGGCCGGCTTCCGGTGCCTGGTGGCGGAGTCCCTGGAGTCCTCGGGGTTGAGGCAGTCGAACGGCGTCATCACCCCGGTCACGAGGCTGTCGAACAGGGCATGCACCTCCTCCACCCGCGATCCCGAGCAGTTGCTCACGATGAACGTGAGCAGGCCGGACTCGCCGAAGCTGCGGATCCGCTCCTGCGCATCCTCCGGGACGCTGTGGGCGTGGTAGTCGGTGATGGTGCCGTCGATGTCCATGCAGACGGCCGCGGTCCCCGGCGAGAGTGCCCGGATGTCGTCGGGCGTGACGTTGAGGAGCCGGTCCACCACGAACTCCGGAACCAGGCGACCCATGTCAGACCTCCTCGTGCTGACGATGTTGCGCCTCATGCTACCCGCCAGATCACGGCTGCGGGACCCGCAGCCGCAGTGGATCGCGGTCTCGCGCGGGTGCCGAGGGAGACCCGCAATGAGCCACTTGCACCTCTCGCAACGTGAGGTTCTAGTGTGCGTTTCACAGGAGGTGGACGTGATGATCCCAATTGAGAACCAGACCCACATTTCGCAGCTCATCGACCTGCTGGGCGACGCTGACCCCGACGTCCGGCAGTCCGCGGCCCTCGCGATTGGAGAGGCGCAGGCGCCCGAGGCCGCTGCTGCGCTGGTGGCGCGCTTCGGGGTGGAGCGGGACTTCTACATTCGCGAGACCCTGACCTGGTCCGCTCTCCGCGTCCGAGAAGCCGCACTGCCGCACGTGTACACGGCACTTGACAGCCTGCGGTGGCTGGCACGGTTGCAGGCGGCGCACACCCTCAGCAAGATCGCCAATCCCGCCGACGCCGCACGATTGGTCCCCCTGATCAGCGACCCCGTCGACGCCGTCGCGGTGCGCGCCTACGCGGCCGCAGCACTCACCGGGGAACCGCGCGTGCTCCCCGCGCTGGTCGCGCAACTCGCCCGGGGCGACGCCGAGCAGCGCAACAGCCTCACGGTCGCGCTCGGCTCCTACGGGAAGGCTGCCGTCCCGGCGCTCGTGGACGCGCTCCGCGAGGAGTCACCGGCCGTGCGGCTCCACGCCGCCGACACCCTCAGCCACCTCGGCTCCCCCGGTGCCGACGGCGCGGCGCTCGCCCTCACGGAGACGCTCGCGGACCCGGATGCGGGCGTCCGTCTCGCCGCGCTCAACGCCTTGGGTCAGCTCGCGGTCCCGTTCGCGTGGCGGGTGGTCGACGCGACCACCGCGCATCCGGAGCCCCTGATGCGGGGGCTGGCCGAGCGGCTGGCCCGACGGCGACCGAAACCCCGCCGGATCGCGGTGCAGCGGCGCGCCGCCGAACCCGTTACCGGAGTGATCGCGGCCGCCCCAGGCGCACTCGTCGAGCTCCGGTGCGAGTCCGAGTTCACCGCAAGGAGTCCCACGTTCCAGGCCCTCGCACAGCGGGTCGCGGACCTGGCCGCAACCTCGCCGCCCGACACGGCCGCCGACCTGGCAGGCACGCCCACCAGCCCAAGCATCCTCTCCCCGACCGGGGGAACCCTCGCGGACGACCTGGCGGCGCTCGCCGAGGCGACCGGGGAGACGGTCGCGATTGGCCGGGTGGCGAGGCTACCGGGCCGGACCACCGCCCACCTGCGCCGCACTGCCGCTGGCCTGCCCCCGCGCGTCGGCGCGCTGGTGGCCTACGAGGGTGAGTCATGGACGGACGAGGTCGCTCCCCGGATCGCGCTGCAGGTCGCCGTCAGCGGGCCGCGGTACGTGGCCCGCGAGGACGTCCCGGCTGAGGTGCTCGCCCGTCTGCGGGCGGACGCCGTGGCAGAGGCGCGGAAGCAGGGGCGGCCGGACCAGTTGGCGGACCGGATCGCGGCCGGGCGGGTCGAGCAGTTCCTGCACGAGACGGTGCTGCTCGAACAGGTGAGCGTCGCCGACCCGGGCAGGACCGTCGCGGGACTCCTCACGGGGAGGGGCGTCCGGATCACCGGCTTCGTGCGGCTGGAGGTCGGGGTGCCGCCGGGAGTGCCGTCGGGCTCCTGAGGGTCAGAGGTCGAGGTCGCAGTAGATGGCCGGCATGACGCTGTAGATGGCGGCGCACTTCACCAGGTCGTCCTTCCACTGCAACTCGTTGGGAGCGTGGGCCTGCGCCTCCCTGCCGGGGCCCACGCCCACGACGGGGATGCCGTGGCGGCCCGCGATCGCCACTCCGTTGGTCGAGAACGTCCACTTGTCGATGCGCGGCTCGCCGTACATCCCCCGGTGGGCGATCGCGGCGGCCCGCACCTCGGGGGCGTCCTCGGGGATCACCCACGTCGGGAAGTAGCACTCCTGGCCGTACTCGGTGCCGGTCCACGCCGTCGACCGGTACTCGTAGAGCGAGACCCGCGCGCCATGCTTCTGGACTGATGGGAGGGCCTCGATCTCCGCGAGCGCTCCCTGCCAGGTTTCGCCGTGCGTGAGCCGGCGGTCCAGGGAGACCGCGCAACTGTCCGCCACCGCACAGCGCGAGGGCGAGGTGAAGAAGATCTCGGACGTGGTGACGGTGCCCTTGCCGAGGAAATCGTCGTGCGGGAGCCGCTCGTTGAGGTCGCGGACCTCGAGGAGGATCTCCGCCATCTTGTAGATCGCGTTGTCGCCGCGCTCTGGGGCCGACCCGTGACAGGAGACGCCGGCGACGTCGATGCGGATCTCCATGCGGCCGCGGTGGCCGCGGTAGATGCCATTGTCCGTGGGCTCGGTGGAGACGACGAACGCCGGCCGCACGCCCTCCTCCTCGATCAGGTACAGCCAGCACATCCCGTCGCAGTCCTCCTCCTGGACGGTGGCGGTGACCATGTAGGTGTACTTCTCGGAGAGGAGGCCGAGGTCCTTGGCGATCTTCGCGCCGTAGACGGCGGAGACCACCCCGCCGAGCTGGTCCGAGGCGCCCCGGCCGCCGACGTTGACGTCGTCCTCGAAGCCCTCGAACGGGTCGAACGTCCAGTTGTCGGGGTTCCCGACGCCGACGGTGTCGATGTGGCCGTCGAATGCGATCAGGGTCTCCCCCGTCCCCATGTACCCGACGGCGCTGCCCAGGCCGTCGATCCGGGTACTCGTGTAGCCAAGCTTCTCCATCTCGGCGACGACGAGGCGCGCCTTCGCCTCCTCTTCGCAGCTCATGCCTCTGTTCAGGATGAGGGCGCGGAGGAAGGCGACCATGTCCGGGCGGTAGCCCTCGGCGGCCTCGCGAACCTTGGCGTAGTCGATCTGCGACATGAGGTGTCCCATTCGTGGAGGTTCTTGATCACTGCTGCCAGCGCGGCCCGGCGCTGCTCCAGAGTTGCTGGAGCGTCGCCATCGGGTCGGCGACCTTCTGGAGGAAGATCATCGCGGCGATCGCGTAGGGCTTGTTGCCGGCCTGCTTGTAGAGCGGCACGCGGTACCGGTCGAACACCGCGGCGTCCACCTCGCCCGCGGCGCAGGACACGCCGGTGATGTCGGCGGGGAGCGGGTGCAGGTAACGGGCGCTGCCGTCCTTCGTCGTGCCCATCAACTCGTCGGTGGTGGTCCAGTCCCGGAAATCCGCGTTCTGCGCGAGCAGCCACCGCTCGAGCGCCCGGATCGCGGCGGTGTCACCGGCGCTGTGCAACTCGGCGCGCTCCTCCATGGCCGCGAACGGCGCCCAGCTCTTCGCGCAGACGACGTCAGCACCCGCGAACGCCTCCGCCATGGAGTTGGTGACGATGAACGAGCCCCCGGAGGCCGCGGCCGCCCGCGCAGCCACCTCGCGGGGCCCGACCATGAGGTCGTAGCCCGGGGGGTGGGCCAGGACGACGTCCATCCCGAACCGGGTCATCAGGCCGATCATCCCCTGGGGGACGGAAAGTGGCTTGCCGTAGCTGGGTGAGTAGGCCCAGGTCATGGCCAGCTTCTTCCCGCGCAGGTTCTCCAGGCCGCCGAACTCGTGGACCAGGTGCAGGAGGTCGGCCATCGATTGCGTGGGGTGGTCGATGTCGCTCTGCAGGCTGACGAGCGTCGGTCGCTGCTCGAGGACGCCCGCCTCGTGGCTCTCCGTCAGGTGGTCCGCGAACTCCGTCATGTAGGTGTGTCCCTTGCCGATGAACATGTCGTCGCGGATCCCGATGACATCGGCCATGAAGGAGATCATGGTGGCCGTCTCCCTCACGGTCTCGCCGTGGGCCACCTGCGAACTGCCCTCGTCGAAGTCCTGGACCTCGAGGCCGAGCAGGTTGCAGGCGGAGGCGAAGGAGAACCGCGTCCGCGTGGAGTTGTCGCGGAAGAGCGAGATGGCCAGGCCGGAGTCGAAGATCCGGCAACTCCGGTTGTTCTCCCGCAGGAGGCGCAGCGCGTCGGCGACTGCGAGGACCGCACGGAGTTCGTCCTCCGACTTGTCCCACGTGAGGAGGAAGTCCTCCTGGTGGAGCCCCTGGTAATCCAGCCCGGCCAGCCGGCCGACCGCCGCGTTGAAGTCCATCGCGATCCCGTCCTTGGGTTTTCGACCAGTCTATGGCGGGCTCGTGGGGGCCGGGGCAGCCTCGCGGCGCGTCCCCTACCATGGGGCCATGGCTGCCTCCCGTCTCGTCCGGAACCCGCACGTCGACCGCGCGAGCGTCACCGAGGGCAGTGCCGCGGCCCCGGCCTTCCACGCCTCGCTCCCCGGTTTCGCGCCCACGCCCATCCGGCGCGCGACGACGACGGCGGCGCGGCTCGGCGTCGGAACGGTCCTCGTCAAGGACGAGTCGCGGCGCATGGGGATGCCCTCGTTCAAGATCCTCGGTGCATCGTGGGCCTGCTATCGGGGCATCCTCGCGAAGCTGGGCGTGACACCGGGCCCCGCGCCCTCATTGGACGCGCTGCGGGACTTCCTGGCGTCCTCCGGCCGGGACCTCGTCCTCGTGGCCGCCACCGACGGCAACCACGGGAGGGCCGTGGCGCGGGTGGCGCGGATCCTCGGTCTCCCGGCGATCGTCCTCGTGCCCGCCGGCACCGTCGCCAGCCGCGTCGAGGCCATCGAGGGCGAGGGGGCTGAGGTGCGGGTCGTCGACGGCACCTACGACGACACCATCGCCGCCAGCGCGGCGCTCGACGACGCGAACCACGTCGTCGTCGACGACACCTCCTGGGAGGGCTACACCGACATTCCCGGGTGGGTCATCGACGGGTACTCCACCATGCTCGACGAGGTGGTGCGCGCGATCGAGGCGGGCGAGGTTCCCGAGCCGACCGTTGTGGCGGGCCAGATGGGGGTCGGCGCGCTGAGCGCGGCCATAGCGCGGAAGTTCGCCCGGCGGCCCGCCCGCCTGCTCGTGGGCGTGGAGCCGACCGACGCCGCCTGCATCACCGAAAGCGCGCTGGCCGGGAGGATCGTGACGGTCGCGGCCGAGGGCCACACCTGCATGGCCGGCCTGAACTGCGGCACGCCGTCGGAGATCGCCTTCGAGAGCAACCTGCACGGCTACGACTGCTTCGTCACGATCGCGGACGAGTTCGCCGAGGAGGCCGTGCGCGTGCTCCACGCCGACGGTATCGACGCCGGCGAGAGCGGGGCGGCAGGGCTCGCCGGCCTGCTGGCGGAGCGCGAGGCGTTGAGCTTGGGCGAGTCCGACGTCGTGCTCGTGTTCCTCACGGAGGGGCCGACCGACCCGGTCAACTTCCGGCGCATCCTCGGGGAGTGAGTCAGCCCGCGGTGTCCGCGTCCTGGCCGGTCGCGAGGTCGCCGCACTCCACGAGCAGGTGCCGCTCCACCGCGAACAGGGCCCGCGCTCCCCTGTCGCCGCGGGCGAGTTCCTCGACCTGCGGCCACCACGACCGCCCGATCAGTACGGGGTGGCCCGGGACTCCCCCGTAGGCGGCCCGCGCGAGGACGTCCTCGCCGAGGGGCGCAGTCGCGAGGAGACGGGCTACGACATCGCCGCGGACGTCCGGAAGGTCCACCAGGGTGACCAGCGCGGCCGTCACGTCCTCGGCAGCCACTTCGCGCAGGCCGGCCCGCAGCGATGCCCCCATCCCCTCGGCCCAATCCGTCGTCTCCACGACCCTCAGCCAGGGCCGCGGTGCCAACGAGGCACGCACCTCGCCCGCCTGCGCCCCGATGACCGCTACCACCAGCGGGCAGCCGCCGTCGTGCACCCAGCCGGCGACCTGCTGCACGGGTGACCCCGCGCCGGCGAGGGGGCCATGGAGCGCCTTCGGACCACCCATGCGCCGGCCCGCGCCCGCGGCGAGGACGATCCCGACGACCGCACCGGACGTCATCCACCGCTCCCTTCCCCTTTGCCCGAGACCGACGCCGCCGCCAAGAACCGCAGGCGTCCGGCCCGCGCCCAGCATAATGGCGGCATGCAGTCCCGCACGCCACCCGATTTCCACAACGCACTGCGAGACCAGTTCGGGCTGGCGGATGCGGCGGTGAACCCCGAGGTCCTCGCGACGAGCGTCCGACGGTTCCGTGAGCGGGGCGTCGTGCTGCCCACTTTCGAGCAGGTGACGCACCCGCAGGCCGTCCCGCCGGACCTGGTGGGCGACGCCGACCCGCAGGGAGCGGACCCCCGGAACCTGTGGCGCGTCCATTGGTACAACGACATGGCGGGCAACCGGGTCGAGGTGCCGGAGCACGTCGTCCTCACCCGCGAACTCACGGGCATCGACAGCCCCATCATCGTCCTGCTCGGCAACCGGTTCCCGATGATCACCTCCCACAAGGTGATGGCCGCGTTCGGCTGCCTGGCGCCGCGCCTGGTTTCAGGCCAGTTCGACCCCACGCGGCACAGGGCCATCTGGCCGTCCACCGGCAACTATGCCCGCGGGGGCGTCGCGATCAGCCGCCTCATGGCCTGCCGGGGCGTGGCGATCCTGCCCACCGGTATGAGCCAGGAGCGCTTCGACTGGCTGGACCGCTGGTGTGAGGACCCCTCCGAGGACATCATCCGCACCGTCGGCACCGAGTCCAACGTCAAGGAGATCTACGACGAGTGCAACCGGCTCGCGCGAGATCCGGGCAACTTCATCTTCAATCAGTTCGCCGAATTCGGAAACCACCTCGTCCACTTCCAGGCCACCGGGGCCGCGCTCGCGCACGTGTTCGAGACCTACCGCGAGAGCTCGGGCCGGGATGCGCGGCTCGCCCTCATGACCAGCGCGACCGGGTCGGCCGGCACCATCGCCGCCGGGGAGTACCTGAAGGACCGCTACGGCACGAAGGTGCTGGCCGCGGAGGCCCTCGAGTGCCCCACGCTGCTCGAGAACGGCTTCGGGGAGCACAACATCCAGGGCATCGGGGACAAGCACGTGCCCCTCATCCACAACATCATGAACCACGACCTTGTCGCGGCGATCAGCGACCGCGCGACCGACCGACTCGAGGTCATGTTCAACGAACCCGAGGGGCAGGCCCACCTGGCCGGCAAGGGCGTGCCGCAGCACATCCTGGACGCGCTGCCCGACTTCGGTTTCTCCTCCATCTGCAACGTGCTCGCGGCGATCTCGGCCGCCAAGGTCCTCGGCCTCGACGAGGACGACGTGATCATGACGGTGGCCACCGACGGCGGCCAGATGTACCCCTCCGAACGCGCGCGGATCCTCCAGCGCGATTTCCAGGGCGAGTTCACCCGGCTGGACGCCGCCGAGGTCTGGGGCGAGCACCTCGCCAACGTCCCGACCGACGCCACGCTCGAGATGACCGAGCGCGACCGGAACCGCATCTTCAACCTCGGCTACTACACCTGGGTGGAACAGCAGGGCACTCCGTTCGAACTGTTCGAGCGCCGCCGCGGTCAGGACTTCTGGCGGGAACTACGGGCCTACCTGCCGCTCTGGGACGAGATGATCACCGACTTCAACGCCCGGGTCGCAGCCAGCTGACCTGCGGCTCCGCGCACGTGATGCGCCAACTCTCCCGGCCAAGTCCCTCGACAGTGGCCGCCGGAAGGGGGACGATCGAGAGTATGGAACGCCACACCGTCGTGGGACTGTAGTCATGGGCGACCTGATGCGTCCGCTGCCCTTCGGCGCTCTGCTCGAGTGGGCGCTCGCCGAGTACCACGTCCACGGCTCCATCTTCGGGCTGGGAGCGGCACACTTGTTCGTTCCAGCCTAGGGCCGCGCGATCCGCGACCCCATGGGCCACGCCATCGCCACGCCCATCGGACCCGCCGCGGGCCCGCACACCCAGCTGGCGCCCAACATCGTGGTGGCCTATCTGGCCGGCGCCCGATTCATCGAGCTGAAGACCGTCCAGGTCATGGACGGCGAGGCCATCCGCGCCGCCGTCGCGAAGCCATGCATCAACGCCGAGGACGAGGGCTTCAACTGCGAGTGGTCCACCGAGCTCACCGTGGGCCAGGCGTTCGACGAGTACGTCCGCGCCCACCTCGCGATCGCCGTCCTGGCAGTGGAACTCGGCCTCTCGGACGGCGACGACGTCGCGTACAACGCGTCGGTCGGCTACGACCTCGCCGGCGTCAGCACGCCGCTGATCGACGGCTTCATCGAGGGCCTGCGCGACGCCTCCGCCACCCCGGTGTACCGCGACGCCGTCGCCTGGCTGGGGGCGCACCTCGACCGCTTCACCCGCTTCGGCCGATCCCACCTCGAGCGGCTCTCACCGCACATCTGCGACTCGATCACCCTCTCGACGCTGCACGGCTGCCCCGCGGACGAGATCGAGCGCATCGCGAACCACCTCCTCGACAAGGGGCTGCACACGTTCGTGAAGGCCAATCCCACGATGCTCGGCTACGACGCCGCCCGCGGCATCCTCGACGGCCTCGGCTACTCCCACATCACCTTCGACGACCACCATTTCGTCGGCGACCTTCAATTCGACGACGCCGTCGCGATGTTCGGCCGGCTGGCCGCGAAGGCGGAGGCGGCCGGGCTGGTGTTCGGCGTGAAGCTGTCCAACACCCTGCCCAACGACGTCACCCGCGGCGAACTGCCCGCCGAGGAGATGTACATGTCCGGGCGGGCGCTGGCCCCGCTCACGCTCGCGCTGGCCGCGATGCTCTCCCACGCGTTCGACGGCCGCCTGCCCATCTCCTATTCGGGCGGCGCGGACGCCACGAACATCGAGGCCATCCTGGCGACCGGTATCCAGCCAGTCACCGTCGCCACCACCCTGCTGAAGCCGGGCGGCTACGCGCGCCTCCACCAGATGGCGCACCTCGCCTCCGGTGCGATGCGGGACCACGACCGCGTCGACGTCGCCGCCCTGGACGCGCTGGTGGCGCGAGTCATCGCGGACGAGCGGGTCCACAAGCGGCACCGCGAGAAGGTCGGCTCGCGGAAGACCGCCTCGCCCCTGCCCCTCACCGACTGCTTCACGGCCCCCTGCGAGCACGGCGGCTGCCCGATCGAGCAGCAGATCCCGGAGTACCTCACGCTGGTGGCGGCCGAGCGTTACGCCGAGGCGTTCGCCGAGATCGCGCGGGACAACACCGCCCCCACCATCACCGGAGTGCTGTGCTCGCAGCCGTGCCGGGAGCACTGCACGCGCCTGGACTACGACACGTCCATCGACATGCGCGGGGTGAAACTTGCCGCCGCGGACGCCGCCCAGGAGGCATTCATCGCGGCCACCACCCCGGCCCCGCTGGTGACCAGCGCACGGGTGGCGGTGATCGGCGCCGGCCCCGGGGGTGTCGCGGCGGCCCTGTTCCTGCGCCGCAACGGCGTGGACGTGGAGGTCTTCGAGAAGCTGGACGGGCCGTACGGCATCGTGCGGTACATCATCCCGACGTTCCGGATCACCCGGGAGCAGATCGATCGCGACTTCCGGCTGGCCGTCGCCGCCGGGGTGGTGTTCCACTTCGGCTGTGACCCCGCCTACGAGCTGGTCCAGCTGCGCGCCCGGTTCGACGACGTCGTCGTGGCCACGGGCGCGTGGGGCCGGGGCAGGAGCCCCGTCGTCACCGGTGGCGAGCACGTCGTCGACGCCCTGGGCTTCCTCTGTGAGCACGTCAACGGCAGCGGGGCGCACCTCGGCCGGCGGGTCGCGGTGGTCGGGGCGGGCGACGTCGCCATGGACTGCGCGCGCACCGCACTGCGGACGCCGGGCGTGGAGCACGTCACGGTGGTCTACCGCCGCACGGAGCCGTTCATGCCGGCCGCCCAGGAGGATGTCAACACCGTCCGGGCCGAGGGTATCGAGATCCTCGAACTGCTCTCGCCCATCTCCTACGATGGCGGCGTGTTGCGCTGCGAGCGCACCCAACTCGGGGACCGTGACGCCTCCGGGCGGCGGACCACCCGGGGCACCGGCGCGTACGTGGACCTCGAATTCGACGACGTCATCGACGCCACCGGCGCGGTGATCGACCCGGAGCGGTACACGGCGAACGGGATCGCCGTCGACGAGCGCGGACGCCCCCGCGTGGATGCGACGTTCGAGGCGGAGGTCGCGGGCGGCCTGACCGGGGTGTACGTCGTCGGCGACGGGCGCCTCGGCACCCACACGATCGTGCGGGCCATCGCGGACGCGAAGGTCGCGGCCCGCGCGATCCTCGCCACGCACGGGGTCCGGGCCGACTTCGACCACTCCCCCGCCGCGGTGTTCACCCCGCTGGCGGTGTTGGCGGGCCGGCGCGGCGTCCTGCGCGATCGCCTCGCCCCACCCGCCGAGGGCACCCGGTGCCTGCGTTGCGACGAGGTGTGCGAGATCTGCACCGAGGTCTGCCCGAACCGGGCCAACGTGGCGATCGCGGTGCCGGGTTTCACCGACCCGCGACAGATCGTCCACCTCGACGGGCTCTGCAACGAGTGCGGCAACTGCGGCACGTTCTGCCCGCACGCCGGCCTCCCCTACCGGGACAAGATCACCGTGTTCTGGACCCGGGAGGACTTCGAGGACTCCGGCAACACGGGCTTCCTCGCCCTGCCGCCGGACGTCGACGACGGCGCCGCCTACCTCGTCCGCCTGCCCTCCGGTGAGGTCCGAACCCACCTCTCCGGGGCGGACGACCTGCCCGCCGACCTCGGCCGCGTCCTCGCCGTCCTCGAGGCGGAGCACCCGTACTGCCTGCGGGCGGGCCTGGAGCCCCACGAGCTGGAAGGAGCCGCACCATGATCGTCACCGGAGGTCCCGTCATCACGGGCGACCCCACCCAGCCGGTGGTCACCGGGGGTGGAGTGCTGGTGCGCGACGGCGTCGTCGAGGCGGTCGGTCCAGCGGCCGACCTGCGGGCGGCGCACCCCGCCGAGCCGGTGACCGACACCGGGCGTGTCATCCTGCCGGGCTTCATCAACGCCCACACGCACGCGTACAGCGCGTATGCGCGCGGCATGGCCGTCCACTCCCCCACCCGGGACTTCCCCGAGATCCTCGCGAACCTGTGGTGGTCCCTCGACCGGCTCCTCGAGCCCGAGGACGTCCGGCTGAACGCGACGACCACCTTCATGGAGTCGGTCCGCAACGGTGTGACCACGGTGTTCGACCACCATTCCAGCCCACACGCGATCCCCGGCTCGCTGGCCACGATGGCCCACGCCGCCCGCCAGGTGGGCCTGCGCGCGTGCCTCTGCTACGAAACCTCGGACCGCGACGGCGGGGCCGCCTTCGCCGCGGCGGTCGCGGAGAACGTGGACTTCATGCGCGAGGCCAACACCGGGGGCCAGGACGCGGTGCGCGGCATGTTCGGCATGCACGCCTCGTTCACGCTCTCCGAGGCCAGCCTCGACACCATCGCGGCGGCGGCGTCCGCGGTACCCGGCGGCTACCACGTCCACGTCGCCGAGGGCCGCAGCGACCAGGACCACGCGCTCGCGACCTTCGGGCGGCGCGTCGTCGACCGGCTCGACGCCCACGGCATGATCGGCCCCGACAGCCTCGCCGCCCACTGCGTGCACACCACGCCGGGTGAGATCGAGGTCCTCGCGGACCGGAAGGCCAACGTCATCCACAACCCCCACTCGAACCTCGGCAACGCCGTCGGCTTCGCGCCGGTGGTCGAGATGCTGCGCCGCGGCATCCGGGTGGGGCTCGGCACCGACGCGTACACCGCCGACATGCTCAGCTCCATGCAGGTCGCCAAGATCGTGGCAAGTGGGTACCGGTTCGACCCCACGATCGGCTTCGGCGAGGCGGTGGCCATGCTGTTCCAGAACAACCCCGCGATCGCCTCCGCGGTCTTCGGCCGGGACATCGGCATCCTGCGCCCCGGCGCCGCCGCCGACCTCGTCACCCTCGACTACCGCCCGCCCACGCACCTCGACGAACGCTCCGCGTGGGGCCACGTCGTCTTCGGCATGAGCGGGGCCCAGGCGGTCGACGTCATGGTGGACGGCGAGTGGATCCTGCGCGAGAGGGAGTTCACCCGGCTGGACGAGGCTGAGGTCCTGGCCCGGTCGGCCGAGCGTGCGGAACGCATCTGGGCGCGGATGTGACGCGATGACACTCCTGCAGGGCGGGTTGGTGGTCACCCCCGACGGCATCATCGAGGGCGGCTCCGTGCGCGTCCAGGGCGAGACCATCGCCGCGGTTGGACTCCTTGAACCCGAACGTGGCGAGGACGTCCTCGACTGCGCCGGCTGCGTGGTCCTGCCGGGAGGGATCGAGTCGCACTGCCACCTGGACCTGGAGGCGGGCGCGGAGGTCACCGCCGACGACTTCGCAACAGGTACCCGCGCCGCCCTCGCCGGTGGCACCACCACCGTCCTCGACTTCGCCACCCAGTTCCACGGCCAGTCGCTCGCCACAGGGTTCGAGCGCTGGATGGAGAAGGCCGCCGGCAGGGCGGTAGCCGACTTCGGCTTCCACCTGGCGATGACCGAGTGGCGCCCCGAGTTCGCCTCCGAGATGGCCGGGATGGTCGCCCGCGGCGTCACCTCGTTCAAGCTCTACATGGCCTACCGCCACTCCATGATGGTGGAGGACGACGAGATCCTGGCCGCGCTGACCGCCTCGCGCGACCTCGGCGGGACCATCGGGTTCCATTGCGAGAACGGCAGACTCGTCGACGCCCTGGTCCAAGCGGCGCTCGCCGCCGGGCACACGACGCCGTACCACCACGCCGCCACGCGGCCGACCGTCCTCGAGGTCGAGGCCATCGACCGCCTCGAGGTCATCGCCGGCCTGGCCCGCGCCCCCCACTACGTGGTCCACCTCAGTTCGGGCCCCGGCCTGGCGGCCATCGCGCGGGCGCGGGCAGGGGGGAGCGCCGTCGTTGCCGAGACGTGTCCGCAGTACCTGCTGCTCGACGTCGCCGCGTACGGCGACCCGGACGCGGACGACCTCGCCAGCCGGGCGTTCGTGATGAGCCCGCCGCTGCGGAAGGCCGCCGACCGGGAGGCACTGTGGGCCGGGCTCGCCGCCGGGGACGTGCAGTTCGTGGGGACGGACCACTGCTCGTTCAACCTGGTGGGCCAGAAGGACAAGGCCACCGACTTCGCGCACACCCCCAACGGGGCTCCTGGGATCGAGTTGCGGATGGCGCTGCTGTGGTCGGCGGGCGTGGCCGCCGGCCGGCTCGACCCGGCGCGGTACGCGGCGGTCACCGCGACGAACGCGGCGCGCTACTTCGGGCTGTACCCGCGCAAGGGCGCCCTCCTCCCCGGCGCCGACGCCGACATCCTCGTGCTCGACCCGCGACCCACGTGGACGGTGCGCGTCGCGGACCTGCACGAGAATGTCGACCACACCCCGTACGAGGGGACGGAGGTGACCGGCCGCGTCCGGGACGTCTTCCTGCGGGGCCACCGCGCCGTCGTCGACGGCCACCTCGCCGACGAGCTGCCGCAGGGGGTCTTCCTCCCCTGTGGCACGCCCGATACGTCAGTCGTCTGAACAATGGCCACGAGCCGAAAGGACGCCCCATGAGCATCACGGTGAACGGGCAGGCCCACGACATCCCCGGGGCGATGACCCTGATGCGTTACCTGCGCGAGGACCTCGCCCTGACCTCCGTGAAGCACGGCTGCGATGACGGCAGTTGCGGTTCGTGCCTCGTGGTCGTGGACGGGAAGACCGTCAAGGCCTGCACCCGGGACGTCACCACGTTCGATGGCCGGCATGTCACGACGGCGGAGGGGCTCACCGAGCGCGAGCGGGCGGCGATCGTGTCCGCCTACGAGCAGGAGGGCGCCGTGCAGTGCGGCTTCTGCATCCCCGGGTTCGTGATGGCCACGAAGGCCCTGCTGGACAAGAGTCCCGAACCCGGCCGCGACGAGGTCACGAAGGCCATCCGCTCCAACGTCTGCCGCTGCACCGGGTATCGGATGATCGAGGATGCCGTCCTGCGCTCGGGGCGGATCCTGCGGGGCGAGGAGGAGATCCCGCCCCCGCCGGAGCACATCCGGATGTCAGACCGGGCGCCCCGCCTCGACGCGGCCCCGAAGGTCCTCGGGACCGGCCTGTACGCCGACGACCTCCGCCTCGACGGAATGGTCCACGCGAAGGCGCTGCGGTCGGCGCACCCGCGCGCCGTCGTCGAGAGGATCGACGTCAGCCGGGCCGCCGCGCACCCCGACTGCCTCGCCGTGCTGACCGCACGCGACGTCCCCGAGAACACGATCGGCCACCTCGTGAACGACTGGGACGTGTTCATCGCCGCGGGCGACACGACCCGCTACGTCGGGGACGCCCTCGCGCTCGTGGTCTGCGAGCACGAGGAGACCCTCGACGAGGTGATCGGCCTCATCGACGTCGTGTACACCGTACTCGAGCCCGTCACCAGCCCGGCGCAGGCACTCGCGCCCGGCGCTCCCCTGATCCATCCCGGCGGCAACGTCCTCACCCACGAGCAGGTCAAGCGCGGTGACGCGGACGCGGCGCTGGCGGCCTCGGCGTTCGTGGTGACGAACACGTTCCACACCCCGTGGCAGGAGCACGCCTTCCTCGAACCCGAGTGCGCCGTGGCGCAGCCGTGGGGCGAGGGCGGCGTGGAGGTGTTCACGGGCGGGCAGTCCGTCTACGACGAGCGGCGGGAGATCTCCCGGATGCTGCGCGTGCCGGCGGAGAGGGTCCACTCCCACTCGATGCTGGTGGGCGGCGGGTTCGGTGGCAAGGAGGACATGAGCGTCCAGCACCACGCGGCGCTGGCCGCCTGGCACACGGGGCGACCGGTCAAGGTGAAGTTCTCCCGGCAGGCGAGCCTCGACTACCACGTCAAGCGCCACCCGATGGACCTGGAGGTCACCCTCGGCTGCGACGAGACGGGCCACCTCACGGCGGCGAAGGTGCGGATCGTGGCGGACACGGGTGCCTATGCGTCCCTCGGCGGGCCGGTGCTGCAGCGCGCGGTGACGCACGCCGGCGGACCGTACAACTACCAGAACTTCGATTGCGAAGGATTGGCGGTTTACACGAACAACCCGGTGTCCGGGGCGTTCCGGGGGTTCGGCGTCGCGCAGAGCGACTTCGCGCTGGAGAGCAGCGTGAACCTGCTCGCCGCGAAGGCCGGGATCGACCCGTGGGAATTCCGGTACCGCAACGCCATCCGGCCCGGGCAGGAGATGCCGAACGGGCAGATCGCGGACGAGGCGACCGGGCTCGTCGAGTGCCTCGAGGCGCTGAAGCCGGACTGGGACGCGGATCCTGCCGCAGGACTGGCCGTGGCGTTCAAGAACTCCGGGCTCGGCATGGGGGTGCCGGACACGGGCCGGTGCGTGCTCTCGGTGGAGCAGGGCATGGTGCATGTCCGCACCTCCGCGGCCTGCATGGGCCAGGGGGTCGCCCAAATGGTGCAGCACATGCTCTGCGTGACGGTGGACATCCCGCCCGAGCGGATCGTGATCGAGGCCCCGGACACCGAGCGGACGCCGGATGCCGGCACGTCCACCGCCTCCCGGCAGACCGTCCTCACAGGCGAGGCCGTCCGGCGGGCCGCGGTGGGGCTGAAGGAGGCGCTGGACGCCGCGGGCTCGCTGGCGGCGCTGGAGGGCCGGGAGTTCGCGGGTGAGTTCTCCCCGCCCACGGACCCGATCGGCTCCAGCAAGGCCAACCCGGTCAGCCACGTCACCTACGGCTACGGCGCGCAACTGGTGCACCTCGCCGAGGACGGGCGCGTACGGAAGGTGGTCGCGGCCTACGACGCCGGGACTGTGGTCAACCAGCAGGCGCTCACGGGCCAGATCGAGGGCGGCATCGTGATGGGGCTCGGGTACGGGCTGACTGAGGAGTTCGTGGTGGAGGAAAGCAGACCGCGTACGAAGTTCGGCAAGCTGGGCCTGGTCCGGTCAACCCAGGTGCCGGAGATGGAGGTGCGGACGGTGCAGGGGCCGGGGGTGCTTCCGTACGCCTATGGCGCGAAGGGGGTGGGCGAGATCTGCCTGATCCCGACGGCCCCCGCGTGCGCGCACGCCTACTTCCGGCGGGACGGCCGGGCGCGGCTGCGCCTGCCCCTCGAGGGCACCTTCTACCGGCCGTGAGTGCGGTGGCTGCGAAGCAGCGGGAGTGGTGGGACGCGGGCCGCCCGTTCGTGCGGGCCACCGTCGTCTCCACGTGGGGTTCCGCGCCCCTGCCCGTCGGCTCCGCCATGCTCATCGGGCCGGGCGACGAGGTCCTGGGCGGCGTGTCCGGGGGCTGTGTGGAGGCCGCCGTCCTCCTGGCCGGCCAGGAGGTGCTCGCCTCCGGGGTGCCGGCGCTGGAACGGTACGGGGTCAGCGACGAGGAGGCCCACGCCGTCGGGCTGACCTGCGGCGGCACGATCGAGGTGTTCGTGGAACGCGTCTCGGCCGCGGACCACGTTGCCGGGGCGCCGACGCTGGTGGAGGTGGACGACGACGACGCCGCGGCCCGTCCCGTGGCGGTCGCCACGGTGGTGGCGGACCCGGACCCCGCGTGCGTTGGGCGCCGCGTCGTCGTCCACGCCGAGGGC
>JADGOQ010000074.1 GCA_017882885.1 Actinomycetales bacterium
GTCCTCGTATGCGTAGGACACCCGCTGGTCGATCGTCCACACGCCCTGTGCGGGGATCCCGATCGACAGCGCCACCAGCACGGCCGCGAACCCGACGGCGGCGTCGGGCTGCGCCGTCGGGATGACGGCCTGGACCACGGGGATGGCGAGTACGGTCAGCGCGGCCGCGGCGAACACCGTGAATACCCCCACGACACGCAGGCCGAACGACAT
Source organism: Actinomycetales bacterium (assembly GCA_017882885.1). Classification (GTDB taxonomy): domain Bacteria; phylum Actinomycetota; class Actinomycetes; order Actinomycetales; family Actinomycetaceae; genus UBA1383. The sequence goes on from JADGOQ010000074.1 coordinate 214, forward strand.
GTCCGCGCGGACCGCGTCGTCGTCGCGCGCAGCGGCGTGGGCGGACATGCGCGTGAAGAGCGCGGTCACCAGCGACGTGGTGATGAGGGACTGGGGCAGCATGAAGATGGCGAACGCGGAGGCGTAGGCCATGTTGGTGGGCACGAAGACGTCCACGCCGGCCGCCGCCCCGTTGGCGGAGGACGCGACGTTGGTGAGCATCAGGTAGCCGACCTGGCCTACGAGCAGTGCCCCGAACGTCCACATCGCCATCCGCGACGCCCCGCCCAGGCCGTGGCCGCGGAAACCCCAGGTGGGGCGGAAACGGAACCCGGACCGGCGCAGCGGCACGATGAGCACCAGCGCCTGGCAGACCACGCCCAGGGTGGCGAAGCCCGCCAGCAGGGCGATGCGGGTGCCCGTCCAGTCCGCGGGGTTGGTCCCTGAGCCGGAGGAGGCGAGGCCGAACACCCCGATGTAGATGAACAGGCCCGCGATCGCGATGACGTTGTTGACCACGGGCGCCCACATGTACGGCCCGAAGGACCCGCGGGCGTTCAGCACGTTGCCCAGCAGCGTGTAGAGCCCGTAGAAGAACACCTGCGGGATGCACCAGAACGCGAACGCCACCGCGAGGGCGAACCACTCCGGCGCCATCTGGGAGGCGTACAGCGTCACCAGCAGCGCGGAGCCCGCCGTGAGGAGCAGCGTGGCGCCGAAGAGCAGCGCCCCGGAGAGGGTGAGGAGGCGGTTGACGTACTCGTCGCCGTCCTTGCGCCGCATGGCGCGCACGATCTGCGGCACGAGGATCGCGTTCAGCACACCGCCGGCAAGCAGGTTGTAGATCGTGTTCGGCAGTGTGTTCGCCACGGTGAACGCGTCCGCCTGCCCGGTCGCGCCGATCGCGGCCACCAGCACGATGAGCCGGACCTGCCCGAGGATGCGCGAGACCAGCGTCCCGGAGAACATCTTGGAGATCGACGAGGCGAGAGACGGCGAACTCACGGCTCGTCCCCCTCCCCCTCGTTTGCGCGGGCCAGATCGTCAAGTTCCTCCGCGGCGGCGTCGATCTCGGCCGCGCGCCCTGTCGCCCTGTTGCGGCGCACCGTCCGGACGACACCCACGACGAACGCGAGCCCCGCACCGGCCACGAGGGCGGTCATCCCGAGGTTCTCCCAGTCGGCCCGGACGCGCACCGGAATCGCCACCACCTCCCCGACCGGGGTGCCGGCCACCGTGGTGAGCACCACGTCCACCGTGAAGTCGGCCCAGCCTGCCGCCACCACCGGGACCTGCGCGCTGGCCTCCCCGCCGGCCGGCACGGTGACCACCCGCGGCTCCACCTCCCGCAGGAGCCGGTCGGATGGCTCAAGGTTCACCTGCACCACGGCGTCCACCGGCAGGGTGCTCGTCACGGTGACAGGGAAGTTGGCGGATCCGCTGAGCATGTTGATGGTGGAGGAGGCGCGGACCGTGATGCCGCCCGTGAGGGTGGCGGCCTGCTCGGCGACCTCGGCGAACTGCAGGTCACGGGCCAGCGGGGCCTGGCGCCAGGTAGCGGACGGCTGCAGCGAGAGCCGGGCGGACAACGGATCCACGACGGTCGCGGGATCCACCACCAGTTCGCCGGCGAGCCGGAGCGTCGCCGCCGTGGACTCGATCGCGCCCAACTTGTCGCCGGTGAGGGCGGTGTCGGGCAGGATCGCTTCGGCCGGGAGCGTCCCGGCGTCCAGGACCGCGGGTGGCTCAGTCGCCGGCCCTTCACCGGTCAGGGCCGCGGGAAGGTCGGCCGGCGTGACCCACGGCAGGCCAGCCACCACCTCGACGAGGGCCGCGGAGGCGGCGTCGTCGTCGAACGGGAGGGCGGTGACGACGAGCCGGGACTGGCCCGGACGCTCGCGCGTGACGACGGCAAGGGTTCCCGCGATGTACTGCCGCTGCTGGAGCGGCGTGAGGGTGACGTCCTCGCCGTCCACGCGGGCCGTGCCGCGCAGCGCCTCGCCGAGCTCGGTGTCGAGGACGACGGCGGTCCGGCCGGCCACCGTGGCGAGCGCGTCCGGTGTGGAGTTGGAGGCGGAGCGTTCCGGGAACGCCGCGCCCGGGAGGACGACGACGTCCCCACCGGTCCCGGCCAGGGTGGCGAGGTCAGGGTCCAGCGGCCAGTCGACGGAACCCGCCGGCACCACACCGGCGGTAGCGAGCGCCGCGGAGCCACGGTCGAGGAGCGTCCGGTAGAGGTCCGCCTGGTTGGCGTCGAGGAGGGCGGCGGCGTCGGCGTTCGCCCAGGGGAGGGCCAGGCTCCGGCCGGCGAGGGCCGCCACGGCGGCGGTCACCCGACCGTCGAGGACCGGGTCGCCGTCCGCGAGGGTGAGGACCACGGGGTCGATGACGGGGGTGACGCCGGGGATCGTGGCCTGTTCGAGCAGCGCCAGCACGCGATCGAGGGCGCCGGGCTGGCCGGAGAGCTCGTCCACGGTGGGGGTCACGGGGGCGAGGACACCCACCGCGGTCGGTGAGACGGTGGGCTCGTCCCACCAGAGGACCCAGGTGCGCTCGCGGTCCGCGTCGAACGGGATTCCCGCGGCCGTGCCGTCCGCGGCCACCTCGAGTCCGCGGGGACCCCAGGTGGTGAAGTGGAAACTCGCGGACGGGACGCTGACCTCGAACTCCCGGCTCTCCCCGGCGGCGAGGGGCTCGAGGTCCGTGGTGCTGAGCGGGAGCGTGGCCCCGTAGCGGCCGAGGTCCAGCCAGCGCGCGAGGGAGGTGCGGGTGGTCGGCGCCCACTCCTGGGCCAGTACGGTGACGCTCGCGGTGTCGATCACGTCCGTCGTGGTGTTGGCCACCCGGAGCCGCAGCACCAGGTCGCTCCCGTCCGTGAGGACGACCGGCTGGAGGTCCAGGATCTCGACGTCGAGCGCCGCGTCGGCGGCGGTGGCGGTGGGTGCGGCAATGGCGGGCTCGAGCGCGGGCGGCTCGGGGGTCGCCGCCGCGGGGCTGATGAGCGCGAGGAAAGCCGCGAGCAGGAGCGGGAGTGCCACCAGCCAGGACTGCCCGCGCCGCGGGGCGGCCGGGCTCATTGGCGGCCGGACAGCACGTCCCGGGCGGTGGCCACCACGTGTCTCTCGTTGGGGTAGGCGAGGCGCGCCGCGACTTCCGCCAGGTTGACCCAGGCGACGTCCTCCGCCTCCCTGTCCGGGTCGTTGATGGTGGTCAACTCGCCGCCCATGGCTTCGAGCAGGTAGTGGTAGACCACCTTGTGCACGCGCCGGTCGGTGCCGGCGAACCAGTAGTCGATGGTGGCGAGGTGCCGCAGGACCCGCCCGTTGATGCCGGTCTCCTCGAAGATCTCCCGGACGGCGGCCTGCTGCGGCGTTTCCGTACCCTCCAGGTGGCCCTTCGGCAGGCACCACTCGAGCCGGCCCGCCCGGTTGCGGCGCGCGATGACGGCGGTGAAGGCGCGCCCGTCGACGAC
>JADGOQ010000075.1 GCA_017882885.1 Actinomycetales bacterium
CCGCGCTCGGGGTGCGGCTGCGCACGCTGGTCGAGGCCGAGGACGGGGCCACCGCGCAGGTGGTGCCGGACTCCGTGGTGGGCGCGGCCAAGGACGAGGCGGCGGTGCGGGCGATCTGCGCGGGCGCGGACGTCCTCACGTTCGAGCACGAGCACGTGGACGACGCCCAGCTGGAGCGCCTCGAGGCGGAGGGGATGCCGGTGCGCCCCGGCCCGCACGCGCTGCGCTACGCCCAGGACAAGATCGCCATGCGCGCCCGGGTGAGCGAGCTCGGGGTGGAGTGCCCACGGTGGGCCGAGGTGCGTACTGCCACGGACCTCGCGGCGTTCGGTGACGACGTCGGCTGGCCCGTGGTCGTCAAGACCCCGCGTGGCGGGTACGACGGCAAGGGGGTGCGGCTCGCCTCCTCACCCGACGACGTCGCCGACTGGCTCGCGGGCCTGGCGAGTGGCGGCGTCGCGCTCGAGGGGCTGGGGGGCGACGGCGGTGATGCCCTGCTCGCCGAGGAGCGGGTGCCGTTCACCCGCGAGCTGGCCGCGCTGGTGGCGCGCCGGCCCGGTGGGCCGGAAGCCGAGATCAGGGCGTGGCCGGTGGTGGAGACCGTGCAGGCGGCCGGGGTGTGCTCGGAGGTGATCGCGCCCGCGCCCGGGTTGTCCGAGGACGTCCTACGGCACGCGCAGGAGATGGCGGCCACGATCGCTCGCGGGCTGGACGTCACCGGTGTGCTCGCCGTCGAGATGTTCTGCGTGGAGGGTGAGGACGGGGTGCGGCTGAGCGTCAACGAGCTCGCGATGCGGCCCCACAACTCGGGGCACTGGACGATCGAGGGGTCGGTGACGAGCCAGTTCGAGCAGCACCTGCGTGCCGTGCTGGACCTGCCGCTCGGGGAGACCGCGGCACGGCAGCCGTGGGCGGTGATGGTGAACCTGCTGGGGAGCGCCCTGGCGGACCCGCGCGCCGCGTACCCCCGCATGATGGCGCAATTCCCCGATGTCAAGGTGCACGTCTACGGCAAGGACGTCCGGCCGGGCCGTAAGCTGGGGCACGTCACGGCGCTCGGGGCGGACTTGGGCGAGTTGCGTTCGAGGGCGAACGCGGCGGTGGCACTCCTGAGGGGCGACGACGAGACGGGGGTGGGGTCATGAGCGCGCTGGTGGGGATTGTGATGGGGTCGGACTCGGACTGGCCCGTGATGGAGGCCGCCGCGACCGCGCTCCACGAGTTCGGCATCGGCTACGAGGTGGGCGTGGTCTCGGCGCACCGCATGCCCACCGAGATGATCGAGTACGGGCGCAGCGCCGCCGGGCGTGGGTTGCGCGTGATCATCGCGGGTGCCGGGGGAGCCGCCCACCTGCCCGGCATGCTCGCGGCGGTGACGCCGCTGCCGGTGATCGGGGTGCCGGTGCCGCTGAAGTACCTCGATGGGATGGACTCGTTGCTCTCCATCGTGCAGATGCCCGCGGGGGTGCCGGTGGCGACGGTTTCCATCGGGGGCGCGCGGAACGCCGGGCTGCTGGCGGCGCGGATCGTGGGGACGTTCGACGACGGCGTCCGGGAGGCGATGGTCGAGTTCCAGGAGGGGCTGCGGCAGGTGGCGATTGAGAAGGGCCGGGCTTTGCGCACTGCAAGAGAGGGAGACGAATGAGCATCATGGTGGTTGGCGGGGCCGGGTACATCGGCGCGCACGTCGTGCGGCTGCTGCAGCAGGCAGGCGAGGACGTGGTCGTCGTGGACGACCTCTCGACGTCGTCGGCCGAGCGGGTGGGGGAGTCCCCGCTGGTAGTCATGGACGTGGCCGCGGACGGTGCCGTCGGGCGGCTGGAGGACGTGATGCGGGAGCACGCGGTGGACGCCGTGATCCACTTCGCCGCGCGCAAGCAGGTGGGGGAGTCGGTGGCGCGGCCGCTGTGGTACTACCGGCAGAACGTGGGCGGCATGGTGAACGTGCTCGAAGCGATGCAGGAGGCAGGCGTGCGGAAGATGATCTTCTCCTCCTCTGCGGCCGTCTACGGGATGCCCCCGGTCGAGGTGGTCGAGGAGGATACCGTCAAGAACCCCATCAACCCGTACGGCCGCACCAAGCTGATCGGCGAGTGGATCCTCGAGGACTGCGAGCGTGCCTGGGGATTGAACTGGGTGGCGCTGCGGTACTTCAACGTCGCGGGCGCCGGGTGGCCCGACCTCGGCGACGGGGCCGTGATGAACCTGATCCCGATGGTGCTGGACAGGCTGTCGCGTGGGGAGGCCCCCCGGGTGTTCGGCGAGGACTACCCCACGCCCGACGGGACCTGCATCCGCGACTACGTGCACGTGAAGGACCTGGCGGAGGCGCACATCGCCGCGATGCGCGCGCTCGACGGCCAACTGGCGCACCACGTCTTCAACGTGGGCACCGGAACGGGCGCCTCAGTCACCGAGGTGGTACGCGCGATAGGCGAGGTCTCCGGGCTGGACACGACGCCCGTGGTAGAGCCGCGCAGGCCTGGCGACCCGCCGCAGCTGATCGCCTCGGCCGCACGCATCGAGGATGAGCTGGGCTTCCGCTCCGCCACGGGTCTGGGGGAGATCGTTGCGAGTGCGTGGGAGGCCTGGCAGGCGGGTCCCCGGCGTATCGAACGCCCGTAGGACCAGACTTGGCACCCGCCCTAGAGGATTAGGCCCGGAGACTTCGGGGCTCAGGCTTCTGTCGCCTACCCCCGCCGCGGGACCTTGGCACTCTGGGCATCCACGGGCGCAGCGGCGCCACAGACGTGGCGAGGCCCTCCCCGTCTTGGGGGAGGGCCTCTGCGTGGTTGCCGGGCGGTGTGAGCCGCGCCGCGCTAACCGAGCGGGACGAGCTCGATCATGACGGCTTCGACTCGCTTGGCCTGTCCGGACGTGCCGGCTGTTGCGCCGTTGCTCACCCAGTCCTGCCAGCCGATGTTCTCGACGTGGGCCCTGTAGCGGATGGAGTAGTGCGCTGCCAGTTCCCCGGTGAGCTTGATCTCGAAGGCCTCCATGCGCAGGGCTCTACCGGTTGTCCCGATCATGCTGGCTGAGGTCACCCAGGGCATCCAGCCGATGTCCTGGACGTGGGCGCGGTACAGGATGTCGCCGGTGTACTCGGTGCTGTCCACGTCGAGGCGGAGCGCCTCCATCCGCAGTGCGCGTCCCGTTGTCCCGCTCACGGCACCGTCAGACACGCTGGGCATCCAGCCGATGCTCTCGATATGCGAGGAGTACACGGTGGAGGAGTCCCCCGCTGGGGGCTCCACCGGTTCGGTCTTCTCCGCGAGACGGATCTGGATCGCCTCGATCTGCTGGGACAGTCCCGTGGTGCCGGCTGTGGCGCCGTTGGCGACCCAGTCCATCCAGCCGACGTTCTCGACGTGGACCCGGTAGGAGATGTCGTAGTAC
>JADGOQ010000076.1 GCA_017882885.1 Actinomycetales bacterium
CTCCACAGCCTCCGCGCGCAGGTCCTCGTCGGACCGGTCCTGGTCCGGCTGCCCGGCGGCGTCCGCGAGCTGGTACCCGGCCGCGAACGGGATGGCGGCGCTCTCGCGGAGGGCGTCGAGGGCGTTGTCGAGGCGCGTCGGGTTCACCTTCGAGGAGCCCGCGCCCTGGTAGCGCGGGGTGCGCGCCATCTCGCCGATCACGACGACCCCGTCGGGGGCGGGCAGGGGAAGCACGCCGTCGTTCTTCAGCAGCACTGCGGCGCGGACGGCGGCCTCGCGGGCGAGGGCGTGGTTGGCGACGGCGTCGAACTCGCCGGGCTCGGCGAGGGCGGGCAGCGACTTCGCCACCAGCGTAAGGAGGCGGGTGGCGACGACGTCGAGCACCGCCTCGTCCAGCTCGCCAGCGCGCACTGCAGCGACGATCCGGGCGTCGTTCAGCCCCCCGGAGGACGGCATTTCGAGGTCGAGGCCGGCGGCGACGCCGGCGACGCGATCGTCCACGGCGCCCCAGTCGGAGACGACGAGGCCCTCGAAGCCCCATTCGTCGCGGAGGAGCTCGGTGAGGAGCCACGGGTTCTCGGAGGCGTGGGTGCCGTTCACCTTGTTGTAGGCGCACATGACGGTCCACGGCTGCGCGTTCTTGACCACGCGCTCGAAGGCGGGCAGGTAGATCTCGCGGAGGGTGCGCTCGTCCACCTCGGCATTGACCCGGAGCCGGTCCGTCTCCTGGTTGTTCGCGGCGAAGTGCTTCAGCGAGGTGCCGACGCCCTGGGACTGGATGCCGTTGACCAGGGCGGTGGCGAGCTCGCCGGCGAGGAGCGGGTCCTCGGCGAAGTACTCGAAGTTGCGGCCGCAGAGCGGCGAGCGCTTCATGTTGACGCCCGGGCCGAGGATGACGGCGACGTCATTGGCGCGCACCTCCCTGCCGAGCGCCTCGCCCATGCGGGCCAGCAGCCCCGGGTCCCAGGTGGAGCCGAGACCGGCGGCGGTGGGGAAGCAGGTGGCGGGGACGGACTTGGCGAGGCCGAGGTGGTCCGTCAGCTCGTCCTGCTTGCGCAGCCCGTGTGGGCCGTCGGCAACCATGATGCTCGGGATGCCGAGGCGCTCGATGGGCTGGGTCTTCCAGAAGTCGAGGCCGGAGCAGAGGGAGGCCTTCTCCTCGAGGGTGAGCTGGGAAACGAGGCGGGGGATGTCGGCGAGGGTGAGGGCCGGCGGGGTGGGAGATGTCATCGGTACTTCCTTGTTCTGCGTCGAACGGGTGTGTCCACAAGTGTGGCACAAGAATCAACCGAGCGGTAGATTAAGTTTCATGATCGCTGAGAGCACGCACCGCCGCGGCCCCGGCCGGCCGCCCGCAGGCGGCGAGGACACCCGCGAGCGCATCCTCGCCGAGGCGCTGCGGCTGTTCAGCCCCGTCGGCTTCCATGGCACCTCGCTGGCTGAGATCGGGCGCGCCGCGGGGGTCACGAAGGCCACAGTCCTGCACCACTTCGACTCCAAGGAGGCGCTGTTTGTCGAGCTGCTGCGCCGGCGCGACGCCGGCGACGGCGCCAAGGACGCCACCGGCGCCGGCACGGCGGTCCCCACCCCGCGGGAGTTCCTGGATGGGTGGTTGCGCCTCGTGGCGCACAACGAGACGACTCCCGAGCTGGTGGCGCTCTACGCCTCCATGTCCGTGGGAGCCCTTGACGCAGCCAACCCGGCCCACGTGTGGATCCGCGAGCACTGGGACACCACCGTGGCCTCGATCGTGCGCGTGCTGGAAGAGGGCAAGGCCGCCGGACTGGTGCGGCCGGAGGCGCCGTCGGAACGCCTCGCCCGCCTCGTGGTGGCGACGGCGGACGGACTGCAGCTGCAGTGGCTCGGCGCCCGGGCCGACGCGCTCGCCGGAGTGGGCGTGGTCGCGGAGACCGCTGGAGTGGGCATGGTCGCGGAGACTCGCGAGCTGCTCGAGCTCATCGCGGCACGCTGGTTCCTCGACTGACGGCACACCTACTCTCGATCTCACTCCTCATGGCAACCGATACGCTCGGCCAGTTGCCAGCGCGGGTGTATCGCTTGTTGGTGCCATACAGTGCCGCCCGCCGCGGAATGGCCCCGATGAGCGATACAGACCCGCGGGACCGTATCGCGCGGGCCGTGGGTGGCGCCGAAAGCGTGGCACGCTGGACCCCATGGACACCTTCCGCGCACTCCGGGACCTTGACTTCGACGTCGCCGTCGTGGTGGTGGACCACGCCGCCGACGTCGCCACCTACGGCAACCCCGTGGAGGTGCAGGAGTGGGCGTCGGTGACGAAGCTGGTCAGCACGTACGCGTGCCTCGTGGCCGTGGACCTCGGCCTCGTGTCGCTCGACGACGCCGCCGGGCCGCGGGGGTCGACCCTCCGCCACCTCCTCTCGCACGCCTCCGGGCTCCCGTTCGAGAAGGGGGCACCGCTTGCCGCTCCCGGCGCGAAGCGCATCTATTCCAACCGGGGGATCGAGCTGGCGGCGGAGCACGTCGCGGGGCGCGTGGGGGAGGAGTTCCCGGTCTGGGTGCGGACCACCGTGATCGAGCCGCTGGGCATGGACAGCGCCGAGCTCTACGGCTCGCCGGCGCACGGGATGCGCGGCTCGGCCGTGGACCTCGCCGAGTTCGCGCGGGCGGTGCTGAACGGGGCGCTGCTCTCGCGCGGGCTGTTCGCGGCCGCCACCACCGTGCAGTTCCCCGGCCTGCGCGGGGTGCTCCCGGGCTACGGCCGGCAGGAGCCCAACGACTGGGGCCTCGGGTTCGAGATCAAGGATCGCAAGGACCCGCACTGGACCGGCAACAACAACTCACCACTGACGATCGGGCACTTCGGGTGGGCAGGGTCGTTCCTGTGGGTGGACCCGAAGGTGAACCTGGCGACGTGCTTCGTGGGCGCGAAGCCGTTCAGCGAGGAGCACCAGGAGGCGTGGCCGGTCCTCTCCGACGCGGTCCTCGCGGACCACGCCGTCCTGGACTGACCGGAGTCGGGCGCCTCAGTCCGCGATCTCGATGATCACCGGCACGTGGTCCGACGGCGCCTTGCCCTTCCGCTCGTTCCGCTCGATCGTGGCGCCCGTGACCGCGCGGGCGAGGGCGGGGGAGGCCTGGATGAAGTCGATGCGCATGCCCTCGTTCCGGGGGAAGCGCAACTGCTGGTAGTCCCAGTAGGTGAACTGCTGGGGCACGAACGCGCGCGTGACCTCGGTGAAGCCCGCCTCCTCGAACGCGGCGAACGCGGCCCGTTCCGGCGGGGAGACGTGCGTGGCGCCCGCGAAGAAGTCCATGGACCACACGTCCTGGTCCAGCGGGGCGATGTTCCAGTCCCCGACAAGCGCCACCTTGGACTCGGGGTCCGCGCCCACCCACGTGCCGGCAGCCTCCTTGAGGGCGGCGAGCCACTGCAGCTTGTACTCGTAGTGCGGGTCGCCCAGCGCCCGGCCGTTCGGGATGTAGAGGCTCCACACGCGCACGCCCCCGGCCGTCGCCCCGATCGCCCGCGCCTCGGACTCCGGCGTGTCACCCCAGGTGGGCATGCCCTCGAAACCGAGCGCGACGTCGTCGAGCCCCACGCGCGAGGCGATCGCGACGCCGTTCCACTGCGAGTGGCCGTGCGTGACCACCTCGTAGCCGAGCGCCTCGAACGGCATCACGGGGAACTGCTCGTCCTTGCACTTGGTCTCCTGCATGGCCAGCACGTCGACGCCGGAGCGCTCGAGGAAGGCGGTCACGCGGTCGACGCGGGTGCGGATCGAGTTGACGTTCCAGGTGGCGAGCTTCATGGCCTCCACGCTACCGCGAGAGGTGCCGGGACCCTCCGGCAGGAGGCCGGACGCATTTCCCGGCGGGAGCGACGCCGTAGGCTGTGGACGTGGGAACCGCACTGATCACGGGGGCCTCCTCCGGCCTCGGGCTCGAGTACGCCTGGCAGCTGGCCGCCGTGCGTCACAATGTCGTCCTGGTCGCCCGGCGGGAGGACCGGCTCGAGGAGGTCGCCGAGGAGATCCGCCAGGTGGCGGGCGTCCGCGTCGAGGTGCTCGCCCGTGACCTTGCCAACCGCGCGGAACTCGACGACGTCGCCGCCCGCCTGCGCACCGACGTCGACCCGATCGGCCTCCTCGTCAACAACGCCGGTTTCGGCCTCGGCCAGAGCTTCGTCGGCGGCGACCTCGCCCGCGAGGAGGAGGCCCTCGACGTCCTGGTGCGCGCGGTGCTGGTCCTGTCCCATGCCGCGGCGCCCGCGATGGTCGCGCGTGGCCACGGCGCCATCCTGAACGTCTCGTCCGTCGCCTCCCACACCGTCATGGGCACCTACGCGGCCCACAAGACCTGGGTGCGCACCTTCACCGAAGCACTCGCCTCCGAACTGCGGACGACGCCGGTCACCGTCACCGTCGTCATGCCCGGGCTGGTCCGCACCAACTTCCACGAGGCCTCCGGCCTCGACTCGAGCACGTGGCCCGACTTCGGGTGGCTGACCGCCGAGGACGTGGTGGGATCCTCGCTCGAGGCGGTGCGCCGTGGGAAGGTCCTGTGCACCCCGTCCCTGCTGTACAAGGCGGCCACCGGCCTGCTGCGGACCGCCCCACGGTGGGCAGTCCGCGCCGCGACCGGCCCGTCACTGTCCGCCCGCGCGATCATGTGAGCACCCGCGGAGCATGAGCACCCGAAAGGCACCGATGAGCAACGACACCCACCGCACCCGCCTGGCCGAACTGGTCAGCGAGCTTGCCGTCGTCCGCGGCCGTGTCACCCTGGCCTCCGGCCTCGAGTCCGACTACTACGTGGACATGCGCCGCGCCACCCTGCACCACGAGGCCGGACCCCTGATCGGGCACGTCATGCTGGACCTGCTGGACGAGAACGGCTTCGGCCCCGGCGAGATCGACGCCGTCGGCGGGCTGACCCTCGGCGCGGACCCGGTGGCCACGGCGATCATGCACGCCGCGGCATCGCGAGGGCTCGAGGTGGACGCGTTCGTAGTGCGCAAGGAGGCCAAGGCCCACGGGATGCAGCGGCGGATCGAGGGGCCGTCGGTGGAGGGCAGGCGCGTCGTCGCCGTCGAGGACACCTCCACCACCGGGGGTTCGGTGCTGGAGGCGGTGGCCGCGCTCCGCGAGGCCGGGGCCGAGGTGGTGGCGTGCGCCGTCGTCGTCGACCGCAACACCGGGGCCCGCGAGAAGGTGCAGGCGGCGGGGCTGCCGTACCTGTTCGCGCTCAGCCACACGGACCTCGGGCTGTAGCGACACGTTCTTCCACCGGCCGGCAGTCGCCGGACGGCGCCGCTGTGGTTGGATGAAGCCACCATTGAACTCCCGGGAGGATTCGACATGGACCCGATCATGATCACGCTTGTCATCGTGGGTGTGCTGCTCGTGGCAGTGGTGCTCTGGTTCATCGCCACGTACAACGCCTTCGTCCGGCTGCGGAACCTGGTGGAGGAGGCGTGGCGCCAGGTGGACGTCGAACTCCACCGCCGCTACGACCTCATCCCCAACCTGGTGGAGACCGTCAAGGGCTACGCCAGCCACGAGCGTGGTGTCTTCGAGGAGGTCACGCTCGCGCGCGCGGCGGCCGCCGGTGGAGCGCCCACCCGTGAACAGCAGGCCGCCAACGAGAACGCGCTGACCGCCGCGATCGGGCGGCTGTTCGCCGTCGCCGAGGCCTACCCGGACCTGAAGGCGAACGCCAACTTCCAGGCCCTGCAGGCCGAACTGACCAACACCGAGGACCGGATCGCGGCAGGACGGCGCTACTACAACGCCAACGTGCGCCAGTTCAACACGAAGCTCGAGACCTTCCCCGCCTCGATCGTGGGCAACATGACCGGCTTCCGCCGCGCCACCTACTTCGAGGCCGAGGGCACGTCGCGCGACGTCCCCCGCGTGGACTTCGGCCAGGGCGGCGGCTCCGGGGCTCCGCGGCCGTAGGTGGCCGTTTCCTCCGACGACGGCCCGCCCCCCACCCCCGGGCAGGGCGTCGGGCCGTGGCCGGGAGGGTCCGACGACTGGCCGGATGGTGACCACTGGGACCCGGAACTGCTCGAACACGGCGACGCCCGGAACGTCGTCGACCGGTACCGCTACTGGCGGATGGACGCGATCGTTGCGGACATCGACCGGCGCCGCCACCCGCTGCACGTGGCGATCGAGAACTTCACGCACGACTCGAACATCGGGTCCGTGGTGCGCACCGCCAACGCGTTCGCCGTGGCGGAGGTGCACATCGTGGGCCGACGGCGCTGGAACCGGCGCGGCGCGATGGTCACCGACCGTTACCAGCACCTCCGGCACCACGACACCGTGGCCGACTTCCTCGCGTGGGCGGGGGAGGCCGGCATGATCGTGATCGGGATCGACAACATTCCCGGATCGGAGCCCCTTGAGGGGGAGACGCTCCCGCGCGAGACCGTGATGGTGTTCGGCCAGGAGTCGGCGGGGTTGTCCGAGGAGATGGTGGCGGGGTGCGAGCGGGTTCTCCACATCACCCAGTACGGCTCCACCCGCTCGATGAACGTGGGCGCGGCGGCCGCGATCGCGATGTGGTCCTGGGTGGTGCAGTATGCCGGGCCGCCCGGCGAGGGGGAGGTTTCGCGCTGAGACCGCGTGGCGCGCGCCGCACCGTGGGTGTGAAACCTCCCCCTCGGCGTCATCCCTCCCGGTCAGACCACGGACCAGCCGCCGTCGGAGGGCAGGATGACGCCGGTGAGGTTCACCGCGTCATCGCTGAGCAGGTAGCAGATGGCGGAGGCGAGGTGCGAGGCCTCGGCGAAGGTCGGGATGTTCGCCATCGCCTTCTGGATGATCGGGCCGCTGAACGCGGACTCGAACGGTGCCTCGATGTTCGTCTTCACCGCGCCCGGCGCCACCGAGTTCACCCTGATGCCGGCGTTCTTGTACATGAACGCGCCGCTCTTGGTGAGGCCGATGACGGCGTGCTTGGACGCGGTGTACGCCGCGCCGGCGGCCGAGGCGCGCAGTCCGGCCTCGGACGAGATGTTGACGATGGAGCCGGCACCCTGCTTGAGCATGAACGGGACAACCGCGCGGGTGAGCATGAACATGCCCGTGACGTTGATGCGGAAGACACGCTCCCAGACCGCGTCGCTGCACTCGTGGATCGGGGTGAAGTTGTCCATGATGCCCGCGTTGTTGACGAGGCAGTCGATCCGCTCGCCGGCGGCCGCCACGATCGCGTCGACGTCCTCCTGCTTCGAGATGTCCCCGAGGACGGCGGTGATGTCCAGGTTCGGGTTCTCCGCCACGAGGGCGTCCAGGCGGGGCTGGCTCACGTCGGCGGCGATGACCCTCCCGCCCTCCTTGGCGATGCGCAGCGCCGTCGCGAGGCCGATGCCGGAGCCAGCCCCGGTGACGATGGCGACCTTGCCGGTGAACCGGCCGGGTGTGATCTTCTCTTCCCACGTGGATTCGGGGGGTGTGGGCATGGCCTCTGACATCGTCTTCTCCTCGGGACTGTGCGGCTTCGTCGTCGAATCCGCTGGTGAGTTGCCAGTCTAGATACTCGTGAATCTCCTGAGAGGGGTCTTGACGCCGCCGGCCCCCGGCAAGCCCAGTTCGTGAACAGGTACACACGCGGTCGTCCCAGTGGAATGATGGGAGGTGATTCTCCGGACACAACCATGGAGGCAAACAATGCCGATTGCAACCCCCGAGGTCTACCTCGAACTTCTCGACCGCGCGAGGCAGGGCAAGTTCGCGTATCCCGCATTCAATGTGACGTCGTCCCAGACACTCAACGCCGCCCTCCAGGGTCTGGCGGAGGCCGAGTCGGATGGCATCATCCAGGTCTCCGTCGGCGGCGCGGAGTACGCCTCCGGTCCGACCATCAAGGACCGGGTTGCCGGTTCGCTGGCGATCGCGGCCTACGCGCGTGAGGTCGCCAAGAACTACCCGGTCACCATCGCGCTGCACACGGACCACTGCACCAAGCAGAACCTGCCCACCTGGGTCCGTCCGCTCCTCGAGATCGAAATCGAGGAGGTCAAGGCCGGGCGTCTGCCCTTCTTCCAGTCGCACATGTATGACGGCTCGAACGTGCCGATCACCGAGAACCTGCAGATCTCCCAGGAGCTGCTCGAGCTCTCCCAGAAGGCCCGCACGCTGCTGGAGATCGAGATCGGCGTCGTCGGCGGCGAGGAGGACGGCCACGCTGCCGAGATCAACGACAAGCTGTACACCACCCCCGAGGACGGCATCGCCACGGTCGAGGCGCTGGGCCTCGGCGAGAAGGGCCGCTATCTCACGGCGCTGACCTTCGGCAACGTGCACGGCGTGTACAAGCCCGGCGCAGTGAAGCTCCGCCCGGAGTTGCTCGGCGAGATCCAGAAGGTCGTCGGGGAGAAGTACGGCGTCGAGAACCCGTTCTACCTGGTGTTCCACGGCGGCTCCGGCTCCACCACGGACGAGATCGCCACCGCCGTGTCCCACGGCGTCATCAAGATGAACGTCGACACGGACACCCAGTACGCCTTCACCCGCCCGATTGTGGACCACTTCTTCCGCAACTACGACGGCGTCCTCAAGGTGGACGGCGACGTCGGCAACAAGAAGCTGTACGACCCGCGCGTGTGGGGCAAGGCCGCCGAGGCCGGCATGGCTGCCCGTGTGATGCAAGCCGCCCAGCAGCTCGGCTCGGCCGGGAGGAAGATGTCCTGACCTGAGGAAGATGTCCTGACCTCACGGTCAGCCGGAGGGGCCCTCGCACCTTGGTGCGGGGGCCCTTCTCGTGGGGCCCTTCTCAGCGCCAGGCCGCGGGGAACTCCTGCGCCTGCTCCACCGAGTTGACCGTCCAGACGTTGACGTCGTAGCCCGCGGCACGGAACCGGCGCACCCGGTCCCGTTCGAGGCCCGTGACGCCCGGGTGGATCGCCGTCGCCCCCAGCAGCCCGGCCACCGAGCGCCACACCGCCGCGAACTGGTGGTTCTCATACAGGCAGGCCACCGGCCATCGGGGCGCGGTGCGGTGGAACTCCGCGAGCAGCAGCGGGTTGAAGCTGGAGACGAGCAGCTCGCGGGCCGGGTCGAGGAGCTCCAGCTCGCCGGCGAATCCAGCACCGAACCAGGAACCGGCGTCGATGCCGGCGAGGTCCGCCGTGGCGAGCGCGCGGTAGTCGCCGGTCTGATTGGTGGTGCGGTCGAGCGTGGCGTCGTGGATCACCACGGCGGTGCCGTCCGCGGTTCTCCGGCGCGAGCGAGGACATGCCGCGGTGGGCGATGATGCGGGGCCGGTTTCGCAGCTCGGGCACCACACCAGCACAGGTGCGGGAGCAGGCCGGAGGATCGCCGCTGGGGGTAGCCTTGACGAGGCGTCTCGGCGCCGGAAACCGGAACCGGAACAATGAGGGGGCCGCATGCCTGCCGTCGTGGTGCTCGGAGCCCAATGGGGCGACGAGGGCAAGGGGAAA
The DNA here is from genome assembly GCA_017882885.1 of Actinomycetales bacterium. Lineage (GTDB taxonomy): Bacteria > Actinomycetota > Actinomycetes > Actinomycetales > Actinomycetaceae > UBA1383. Next base: position 9,434 of record JADGOQ010000076.1, read on the forward strand.
GCAACCGACCAGCTCGGGGCCGCCACCGACTTCGTGGTGAAGTTCAACGGCGGCAACAACGCCGGGCACACGGTGGTGGTGGGGAACGAGAAGTACGCCCTCCACCTCCTGCCCACTGGCATCCTCACCCCGGGCGTCACGCCGATCATCGGCAACGGCGTGGTCGTGGACCTGGAGGTGCTCTTCTCCGAGATCGAGAACCTGACCGCGCGCGGGGTTGATTGCTCGCGTCTCAGGATCTCCGCGAACGCGCACGTGATCCCGTCCTACAACCGCACCATGGACCGGGTGGCGGAGCGCTTCCTCGGCAAGCGCCAGATCGGGACCACCGGGCGCGGGATCGGCCCCACCTATGCGGACAAGATGAACCGCGTGGGCATCCGCATCCAGGACCTCTTCGACGCCTCGATCCTCCGCCAGAAGGTGGAGGGCGCGCTCGTCCAGAAGAACGCGCTGCTCGTCAAGATCTACAACCGCCGCGAGGTGGACATCGACATCGTCACCGCCGAGCTCCTCTCCTATGCGGACCGCGTGCGGCCGATGGTGGTCGATTGTGGTCTCGAGCTCAACAACGCCCTGGACGAGGGTCGCACCGTGGTGTTCGAGGCCGGCCAGGCCACCATGCTGGACGTGGACCACGGCACCTACCCGTTCGTGACGTCGTCATCCTGCACGGCCGGTGGGGCCTGCACCGGCTCGGGCGTGGGACCCACGCGGTTGGACCGCATCGTGGGCGTGGCCAAGGCCTACATCACCCGCGTGGGGGAGGGGCCGTTCCCCACCGAGCTCTTCGACGCCGACGGCGAGCGCATCCGTGCGGTCGGCGCCGAGTACGGCACCACCACGGGGCGGCCGCGGCGCTGCGGCTGGTACGACGCCGTCGTCGCCCGCTACGCCTCGCGCGTCAACGGGCTGACCGACCTCGTGATCACCAAGCTGGACGTGCTCACCGGTTTCGAGCGGATCCCGGTATGCGTGGCCTACGACGTCGAAGGCGTGCGGTACGACGAGATGCCCTACGACCAGTCCGCCTTCCACCACGCACGCCCGATCTACGAGTACCTGGACGGCTGGACGGAGGACATCACCGGCGCCCGCGAGTTCACCGACCTGCCCGATAACGCCCAGAAGTACCTCGCGTACCTCGAGTCCATCTCGGGGTGCCGGATCTCCTCGATCGGCGTCGGGCCGGACCGCGAACAGACCGTGGTGCGGGTGCCGCTCCTCTGACCCCGCATCGCGCCGCGAAAAGGGTGGTCCATGCCACTGTTTGGCGTGGACAATGAATACCAGCGAAGCCCGTCCTTGGGTCCTTTGTCGCTGGAAGGCGGCAGACCGGGCAGCCAGAATGGGTGTAGCGGTAAGGAACAGGGTCAAGAGCTCGCATCGCGGACCGCCACTCGCGAGCAACAACAGAGGAGAAACATGACCGTCGAAGCCACTCAGATCGCGCAGGGCGCGCCTGCGGACGCCCCTGCCGACCTCGTTGCCTGGGTGACAAGGGTCGCCGAACTCGCCAAGCCGGAGCGCGTCCATTGGTGCGACGGCTCCTTCGAGGAGCGTGACCGCCTCTACGCCGAGATGGTCGAGGCCGGCACCTTCGTCAAGCTGAGCCCCGAACTGCGCCCCGGGTGTTACCTGGCGCGGTCGGAACCGTCCGACGTCGCACGCGTCGAGTCCCGCACCTTCATCTGCTCCGAGAAGGAGGAGGACGCCGGCCCCACCAACAAGTGGGCCGACCCCAAGGAGATGAAGGAGACGCTGAACACCATCTTCGACGGCGCCATGCGCGGCCGGACGATGTACGTGATCCCGTTCTCGATGGGCCCGCTGGGCGGCAACATCTCCCGCCTGGGCGTGGAACTGTCCGACTCGGCGTACGTCGTCGTGAACATGCGGATCATGACCCGGATGGGCGCCGACGCGATGAAGCTCATCGGTAAGGGCCAGTACTGGGTCCCCGCCGTCCACTCGGTCGGCTACCCGCTCATCGACGCCGAGGGCAACGCCCGTGCGGACGTCTCCTGGCCGTGCAACGACGAGAAGTACATCACCCACTTCCCCGAGACGCGCGAGATCTGGTCCTTCGGCTCCGGCTACGGCGGGAACGCCCTGCTGGGCAAGAAGTGCTACGCGCTGCGCATCGCGTCGGTCCTGGCCCGCGACGAGGGCTGGATGGCCGAGCACATGCTCATCCTGAAGATCACCGGGCCGGACGGTCGGGTCTACCACCTCACTGCCGCCTTCCCGAGCGCCTGCGGCAAGACGAACCTCGCCATGCTGCGGCCCACCATTGCCGGCTGGAAGGTGGAGACCGTCGGTGACGACATCGCATGGATGCGCCCCGGACCCGATGGCCGCCTGTACGCGATCAACCCCGAGGCCGGCTTCTTCGGCGTCGCGCCGTTCACGTCGCTCAAGACGAACCCGACGGCGCTGCTCGCGCTGGACCACGACACGATCTTCACCAACGTCGCGCTCACCCAGGCGGGCGATCCGTGGTGGGAAGGCATGGAGGGTGAACCCGCGATCGACTGGCAGGGCCGTCCGTACGATCCCAAGAACGGCCCGGCCGCGC
>JADGOQ010000077.1 GCA_017882885.1 Actinomycetales bacterium
CCGGTGGCAGCGCGGCCGCGGGCTGTGACGCCTATGCCGACTACGGCACCTTCAGCGGTGACGAGGTCACCATTTCCTCGTCAATCCGCGACGTCGAGGCCGAGGCGCTCGACACGTCGTGGGCGGAGTTTGAGGACTGCACCGGCATCAACATCACGCACACCGGCACCGGTGAGTTCGAGCAGCAGATCCAGGTGCAGGCCGAGGGCAACAACGCCCCTGACCTCGCCATCTTCCCGCAGCCCGCGCTCCTCTCCCGCATGGTCAAGGGCGGCTTCGTGATCGAGGCCCCGGACACCGTCGTGGCCAACGTGGACAAGGGTTGGTCCGCGGACTGGAAGGCCTACGGCACCGTTGACGGCAAGTTCTACGCCTCGCCGCTCATGGCGTCCGTGAAGTCCTTCGTGTGGTACTCGCCGGCGATGTTCAAGGACGGCGGCTACGAGATCCCCAAGACGTGGGATGACCTCATGACCCTGACCGCCAAGATCGCCAAGGACACGGCTGCCGACGGCGTCACCAAGCCGTGGTGCGCGGGCATCGAGTCCGGCACCGCCACCGGCTGGCCGGCCACCGACTGGGTGGAGGACGTCGTGCTGCGCGTCAGCGGCCCCGACGTCTACGACCAGTGGGTCACCCACGCGATCCCGTTCAATGACCCGCAGATCGTCAAGTCCGTGGACGCCGTCGGCGCCATCCTGAAGGACGAGGCCTACGTCAACGGTGGCATCGGCGACTCCCGCTCCATCGCGACGACCTCCTTCAACAACGGCGGCCTCCCGATCCTCGACGGCACCTGCTACATGTACCGCATGGCCTCGTTCTACGAGACCCAGTGGCCGGCGGGCACCACCGTGGCCGAGGACGGCGACGTCTGGGCCTTCGTGCTCCCGGGCATGGCAGAGGGCGACGTCCCGCTGCTCACCGCCGGTGAGTTCGTGGGCGCATTCAACGACAACGAGGCCACCCAGGCCGTGCAGACCTACCTCTCCTCGAGCGACTGGGCGAACAGCCGTGTGAAGGTCGGCGGCGTGGTCTCCGCGAACCTCGGCCTCGACCCGGCCAACGCCTCCTCCGACCTGCTGCGGCTCGCCATCGAGCTGCTGCAGACCGAAGGCGCGACGGTGCGCTTCGACGGTTCCGACATGATGCCCGCCGAGGTCGGCGCGGGCTCGTTCTGGACCGGGATGACCAACTGGATCGACGGCTCGGACACCCAGAAGGTGCTCGACGCCATCGAGGCAACCTGGCCGACGAGCTGATGACCACCCGATGAGTGCGGGGGCGTGGCGCCATGCGTCGCGGCCCCGCACTCGTCACGACAAGGAGCAACATGGAAGCACTACTTGACAGCAAGTGGGCCCAGCTCGTCTTCGGGGTCCTCCTGCTTCTGGCGGTTGTGGCACTACTGTTTGCCATCGCAAGGCTCGCCGACAGGCTGCAGAACATGAAGGCGCGGCAGGCCATCACGCTCGCCGTGTTCGCGGGACCGGCGCTGCTGTTCGTCACGGTCGGGCTCATCTACCCGGCCATCCGGACGTTCGTCATGTCCTTCATGGACCGACGATCCGAGAACTTCGTCGCGTTCGACAACTACCAGTGGCTGTTGACGGCCGACCTGGCGCAGAAGAGCTTCGTGAACACCTTCTGGTGGGTGATCATGGTGCCCATCCTCGCCACCAGCATCGGCCTGCTCTACGCGATCCTGGTGGACAAGACCCGGTTCGAGAAGTGGGCCAAGTCGCTGTTGTTCATGCCGATGGCCATCTCGTTCGTGGGCGCCGGCATCATCTGGAAGCTCGTCTACGAGTACAAGGGCGCGGCGTTCGAGCAGCTCGGCCTGGCGAATGCGATCATCGTGGCCGTCGGCGGGCAGCCGGTGCGCTTCCTGCAGGACGACCCGTGGAACACGTTCTTCCTCATCGTCGTCATGATATGGATCCAGGCCGGTTTCGCGATGGTGCTGCTGTCGGCGGCGTTGAAGGCGGTGCCGGACGACATCATCGAAGCGGCCCGCCTCGACGGCGTCAACGCGTGGCAGATGTTCCGGAACATCACGATCCCGTCGATCCGCCCCACCCTCGTGGTGGTGCTGACGACGATCATCATCGCGTCCCTGAAGATCTTCGACATCACGAAGACGATGACCGGCGCCAAGTTCGACACGCAGGTGCTCGCGAACGTCATGTACGACGAGACTTTCACCAACGGTAACAACGGCACCGGTTCGGCTGCCGCCGTCGCCATCTTCGTCCTGGTGATCCCGGTCGTCGCGTACAACATCCGCCAGATGATGAAGAACAGGGAGGTGCGTGGGACATGACAACATCGACACCCCCCGCCGGGACGATACCCGCCAACATGCCGCGGTCGGCGGTTGACGCCGCCATGGGCGGCAAGGAGTCCACCTCCGCGAAGATCAAGAAGGGCGTCAGCGGCCCGATCGGCTCGGCCGTCGCCGTGGTCATCGCGCTCCTGTGGGTCACGCCCACGTTCGGCCTGTTCGTCTCGTCCTTCCGGCCGGCGGCCGAGATCCGGACCACTGGCTGGTGGAACTCGTTCGCCAACTTTGACTGGACCCTGGACAACTACCGGGCGGTCCTCGTGTCGACGGGCTCCGGGGCGTTCGTCTCGCGGTCCTTCGTGAACTCGCTTGTGATCTCCATCCCGGGAACCCTGTTCCCGCTGACCCTCGCCTGCATGGCGGCCTACTCGTTCTCCGTCCTGAAGTGGAAGGGTCGTGACACGGTCTTCGTGGTCCTGTTCGCGCTCCAGATCGTTCCGCTCCAGATGGCGCTGATCCCGTTGCTCCGCATCTTCTCGGGCTCGCCCATCACCGAGGTGCTCCCGTACCTCCCGGTGTGGGTGGCGCACACGTGTTTCGCCCTGCCACTCGCCACCTTCCTGCTCCACAACTTCATGGCGGAGATCCCGGGATCGCTGATCGAGGCGGCGCGCGTGGACGGTGCGGGTCACGTGACCCTGTTCCTGAAGATCATGCTCCCCGTGCTCGTACCGGCGCTGGCATCGTTCGCGATCTTCCAGTTCCTGTGGGTGTGGAACGACCTGCTGGTCGGTCTCACCTTCGCCTCGAGCGAGCAGTGGCCGATGACGGCGGCACTGTCCGACAAGGCGTCCGCGAACTGGGGCCAGAACCAGCACCTGCTCACGGCAGGGGCCTTCATCTCCATGATCATGCCGCTGATCGTGTTCTTCTCGCTGCAGAAGTACTTCGTGCGCGGCCTGCTTGCGGGCTCCGTGAAGGGCTGATCCGGCTCGGTACTCACGACGACGAGGGCCCCGCGTCCCACTTCGGTGGGGGCGGGGCCTTCGTCGATGCGTGCGGGGTGGTGGCCGTCGATGGGATTGAACGGCCGACAGACTCCCGTCCGCCTGGCGATCATGGTCGAGCGCAAGGGAAACCTCGTGAGCTGGTCATACCCGTACAATCCGCTGACGTGGACGTCGTTGGCGATCGCGGTTTTGACGGGTTTCCTGGGCTGGTACAGCTGGGGCCGGCGTCGCGAGCCTGGCGCCGAGCCGTTCTCCATTGCCTGTGGGCTTGCGACGCTGTGGGCGCTGGCGTCGCTGATGCAGTCCGTGTCTGCCGAGCCGTCAACGAGGATCCTGTGGTACGGGGCCAAGACGGCCCTACTGCTGCCCATCGTGTGTGCGGTCACGGCGTTCGTCCTGCTGTACGCCGACCACGGGAACCTCCTGACCCGGATGTGGTTTGGGCGTTCGTTCTTCCGTCGATGGTGGTAGGCGGTCTCGTCCTGACGAATCCGCTTCACGGGATCATGTGGACGGATGCGGTGGCGGGCGGCATCAACGTCCGGGTGACCATCAGCGTGTGGGGTTGGGTCGGACTCGGCTACTACTTTGCCCTGGCGATGCTCAACCTCGTTGTCCTGCTTCAGCTTTTCGTGGTGTCTCCGCAACACCGTCGGCCTGCCGGACTGATGCTGGTCGGTCATGTCGCATCCCGGTACACGTTCCTCCACGAGGTGTTCTCACTGGACTACCCGCTACCCCTGCCACCGGATGCGGTTGCCATTGCCATTCCCTTCTCCTTCTATGCTGTCGCGCTCCTCGGATTCCACGTGTTCGACCCCGTTCCTGCGGCGCGGAAGGCCGCCCTCGCGCAGATGGTCGAAGGGATGCTGGTGGTGGACGCGGAGGGGGACATCGTCGACGCGAACCCCACCGCCCAGAAGATCCTGGGGCATTCGGCTGCGGAGTTGCGGGGGCGGGCGGTCGGTGAGTTGCTTCCGCTGGCGGACTCCGAACGCGAATCGTCCGATGATGTGGGGGCGAACCGGTTCGAAATCACCCTCGGCGGCGAGTCCGGCCCCCACTTCCTGGTGAGCCGGTCGCAGTTGAAGGACCGGGGCGGGCGGTCGTTGGGCCAACTGTTGATGCTGCACGATGTGACGGAGCAGAAGGACACCCAGGCGCGCCTGCTGGAGCACCAGGAGATGGTGGCCGCCCTGCGGGAGCGGGAGCATCTGGCGCGCGAACTCCATGATGGCGTGGGCCAGGTGCTGGGTATGTGAGCCTGCAGACGCAGGCGATCCGGAAACGAGTTCGCGACGGGGACACCGAACGGGCTGACGCGATGCTCACCCGGCTGGCGGAGGTGGCCCAGAATGCCCATGGCGATGTTCGCGAGCTGATCCTGTCGTTGAAGGCCGCCTCTCCCGTGAGGTGGTCCTTCGAGTCGGCGCTGACCCGGTACCTGCGCATCGACCTCGCTGCGCAGGACTGGACCGACTTCGAGTTCTGGAAGGAACTCACCCCCACCAACCTGATCACCGAGTCCCTCACCTACGCGGTGCTCTCGGAGGTCGGCACCGCGCTGGACAAGGAGCTCACGGGCTCGGCGGAGAGCTACTACGGCCTCATCGACCACAACGACGTGCGTTCCCTCGTCGAGGCGTTCGTGCGGGACGCCACCATCACGGCCGAGTCGCTCACGGTCACCGCGGACGGACTCGGAAGCATCCTCGCCCACGACGCCAGCGTGGTCGTGCCGTGGGAGGGTGCCGGTGCCGTCATCGTCACCAACACCGTGCTCGCCACGGCTGACGCCCACATCGTCGATTCCAGCGTCTCCACCACCGGCACGCGCCCGGCCGCGGACGCGGAGGCCGCCGACTCGGAGACCGGCGACGTCGTCGTCCGCGCCACGAACGCTGCCGAGATCGACGCCACCGCCACCTCCTCGATCGAGGCCTGAAAGCGCTCAGCGTGGTCGTGGCCTTCAACTCGATCGGCTGGAAGCCGCAGAACATCCTCTTCAACGCCCTCGACGCGATCCTCGGTGACCCGCTGCTGGCGGACGAGGCCTTCGATGGCGAGCAGCCCGCCGGTGCGATCGCCCACCTCCGCGACACCACGGTCCTGGCCGGCGGGGACGTCGTCGTCGAGGCGATCTCCGCCTTGACGCTGAACGCGACCGCGGGCAACGAGAACGTCGTCGAGGCGGCCATCGACCTGCTGTTCACCGGCGCCCAGACCACCACGAAGACCACGGACCAGAAGACCGGGAAGACCAAGACGAAGGTCGAGGGGTACGGCGCCAGCGGCATGGCAGGGGGCGGCATCCTCGCCTCCAACAAGGGCTCGAGCAGGGCGGAAGCGGTCATCGAATTCACCGGCCCTGCGCGCGGCACGATCAGCGCGGGCGGCGAGGTCATCGTGCACGCCGCGGACGAGGCCGGAATCGACGCGAACAGCACAGTGCTGCAGGACGTCGCCACCTCGAACGACCTCTCCGGCCTCCCCGCCCTCATCTCCGGCGTCCTCATCCCCGGCGACTACGACTACACGACGAAGTCCGGCACCGTGGAACTCACAACGGGCGACCGCGTGCGGCTCGGCTCGGCCTACGCAGGCGGCGGCGTGACCGGCGCGGTGTACCTCTACACCGGGTCCACCGCGACGGCCGACCTGGGCGCCGTCAACTACGCCACCGGTCCCTGGACCAACCTGAGCACCTACCCGAACCTCGAGGAGCTCTACCCCGGCATCGGGAACTTCACGAACTCGGACGCCCGCGCCGTCGGCGTTCTCGTGGTCATGAACGACCTGCGCTCCGGCGTCGTCGCCCGGATCAGCAATGCGACCGTCTCCGCCACCGCCGTCACCGTGACCGCGCACGAGGACGCGTGGCTGCAGGCGGTCGGCGAGCTGCACGTCTCCGCGACCGGTGGCAGCTTCTACGGCACCGGGACGGTGTGGGCGGGCGGCGGCCAGATCGCCACCAACGTGGTGCTCGCGAGCGCCACGGCCACCATCGACGACAGCGCCATCACCGCGACCTCCGGCGACGTCCTCGTGGAGGCCCGCAACGACTCCGGCATCGACGCCACCGTCATCACCTCGGTGTACTCGGGCGACACAGCGGCACGGCGATCTACGAGATCGCTGGTGCCGACTCCGCGGGTGGCGCCCTCATCGAGGGAGCGGCGGATCTGGCCGCTGACAAGGACTGGCAGAACGACCCGGCGGGGTCGACGGCGTGGAGCGACTTCCAGATCACACTCCTCGACCACGACCTGACCACGGAGAATGCGGCCACCGGAGCTCCCGCAGACCGGTTCGGCAACGACTTCATCGCCGGTGGCGCGCACGACGACATCATCTTCGGCCAGCTCGGCAACGACATCATCCAGGGCGACGGCTCCATCGACCTCACCCAGACCGGCGGCGTGGACGTCGGCGCCTCCCGCAACGAGGCCGGCTACCTCGTGTTCAACCCTTCGTTCGAGGCCGCCACCGACGGCGACGACTACATCGAGGGCGGCGGCGGCAACGACGTGGTGTTCGGCAACCTCGGCCGCGACGACATCATCGGCGGCAGCTCCGGGCTGTTCTCGCTCGAGTCGAAGTACGAGCGGCCGGACGGCAGCGACATCATCTTCGGCGGGGCGGGCTCGGACGTGGGCCGCAACGACGACACCGAGCTGCACGGGCGGGACTCGGACACCGTCGTCGGCGACAACGGGAACATCTTCCGGCTCGTGGGCGTCAACGGTGGCGCCGGCGGCGAGTACCTGGCCTTCGTCTACAACACCTACGGCGAGACCGTGGCACTGCTCCCGCGGGCCGTCGAGCTGCTGGACTACACCCCGGGCGGCCCGGACTCGCCCGACTATCCCGAGGTGGGCGACGTCGATTACGCCGAGCGGAGCGACGTCGTCGGCGACGACGAGATCCACGGCGAGGCGGGCGACGACACGGTCTACGCGGGCGGCGGGAACGACGTCGTGTTCGGCGACGCCGGCGACGACGACCTAATCGGCGGCTGGGGCCACGACTGGATCTCCGGCGGCACGGGCGTGGACGGCATCCTCGGCGACGACGGCCGCATCTTCACCAGCCGCAACGGCGCCACCGAGCCGCTGAACGGCGTCACGACGGCGAACGCCCAGGTCGAGATCACCACCCCGGGCCGCGTCCAGGTCGCGATCCTGTTCCCGACCGGCCAGCTGAACAAGCGCGTGGACCTCACCCCGTTCGCGGTGAACGACGACTACCTCGACACCCTGTTCGAGGCCAAGTACGCCAACGATGCGCTCTTCGGCGGCTGGGACGGCGACTTCATCCACGGCGGCTCGGGCGACGACGCGATCTCCGGTGCCGAGGCGCTGGCGACGTCGTGGGCGCCCACGTACAGGGTCGGAGCGGACGGGTGGCTGGCGGTGACCGGCGTCGTCGAGACCGGCTGGAACCGGCCGTTCAACGACGGCACCCTCCTCGGCTTCGACACCGCGGCCGGCATGTTCGTCCTCTACGACGAGTACAACCCGATGCGGAAGATCCTGCTGAACGCGGTCACCGGCGCGCTGGTGGCGACCGGAGGCGTGGAGTGGTTCCTCAACTTCAGCCACACCGAGGGCCGGATCGACGCCGTCGCCACCACCACCCGCACCGACGGCGACGACCAGCTGTTCGGCGACCACGGCAACGACTGGGTCGTGGGCGGCACCGGCCGCGACACCCTGTGGGGCGGCTGGGGCAATGACCTGCTCAACGCGGACGACGTGCTCACCACCAACGGCGGCCTCAACGACCAGCCGGACACGAACACCTCGTACGAGGACCGTGCTGTGGGCGGCGCCGGCCTGGACGTGCTCATCGCGAACACCGGCGGCGACCGGCTCATCGACTGGGTGGGCGAGTTCAACAGCTACCTGGTGCCGTTCGCGCCGTTCGGCATCGGGACCGTGAGCCGCCAGGTGCCGCCGGGTCTGTACGAGTTCCTGTACGCGCTGTCCCGCGCGCAGGGCGCGGACTTCACGATCGCGCAGCTCTCCGGCGCGCTGTACGCCGCCCGCAACGGCGAGCCGTACGGCGAGATCGGGCTCATCACGCAGAAGGACCACGGGCTGTGGCAGGACCAGACCGGTGGCCCGCGTGACCCGCAGCCCGGCAACGTGCCCGGTGGGAAGCGTGACGTGCTGCGGTCGGCGAGCTTCAACACCGGCACGGCCGAGGCGTTCTTCGCGGATTCGGGTGTGTTCGCGGTGCAGGGCGGCTCCCTGACGGTGACGGCCGCCTCCACCAGTGGCGATGCCGTGGCGGTGTACTACATCGACCAGTACCTGCCGATCTACTACGAGCTCAACGCGCAGGTGTACCTCACCAAGCCCACGGGCGGGTGGAAGGCCAACGCGTACGTCATCTTCGACTACTTCAGCCCCACGGACTTCAAGTTCGCCGGCGTCGACCAGTCCACCAACAAGCTGGTCATGGGCCGCCGGACCGCGGCGGGGTGGCAGGTGGACGTGCAGTCCTCCGTCTCCGGCGGGGTCAAGTACAACAAGTGGTACACGATGCTCGTGGCGGTGAACGGCACCACCGTGACCGTGCTGCTCGACGGCGTGGCGGCGTTCACCCACACGTTCACGCCGCGTATGGTGGATGGCGAGGCCGTAGGGCTGAACAAGGGCTTCGTGGGGGTGGGCTCCGATCGCGCCCGCGGGAAGTTCGACAACATCTCCGTCCAGGTCCTCCCGCCGGCCATCACCCTCGACGCCACCGAGACGTTCGCCGACGGCGCCGGCCTGGTCAGCGACGTCGTCCGCGGCACGTGGACCGCGGCGGGCGACGGCGTGCTCACCGGTTCCGCGACGCCGGCGGGTCCTGCGGTGGCCG
>JADGOQ010000078.1 GCA_017882885.1 Actinomycetales bacterium
GTCCCACGGGGTGCCGTCGTCGTGCCACAGGCTCGTCTCGGCGTACGCCTTGCCCGGCGGGCCGGAGTCCACGTCGATGCCGAACGGGGCGATGGGCGCCACGCCGAGCTTCTCGGACTCCGCGGTGTTGGCCTCGACAGCCATCTCCCAGTAGTCCCACGTCGGCGAGGGGCCCACCGTGCGGGCCGCCGGGGCCACCCGCCGCTGCGGCAGCGGTCCCCGTGCCAGCGTGGCGGGCACGACGCGGACCCGCCCTCGGGCACGGGACAGGGCGACGGTGGTCGGCGGGCTCGAGCCGCCGGCCACCGTGGTCGTGGTGCGGCGGGAGCGGGTGGCGAGCGGCGAGCGGCGAGTGACCGTGGGCCTGCGCGCTCGCGGCCTTCGTGAGCGTGGTGCCCGACAGCAGCTTGGTGGCGGCCCGCTGCTGGGCTGGTGTGAGGTGCGTCCACTCGGCGTCGAGGTCGGTGACGGCCCGCGACCCGTCGAACTCGTTGGTGACGACCGTGCCGGAGTGCGCGGGCACTCCGGGCAGGGGGCCGATCTCGATCGAGAACAGCATCAGCGCGCGCTGGGGGGTGAGACCCTTCGTGGCGATGTCCTGTTCGATGTGCCGCTGGTCCTCGGATGTGGGCCACGGGCTGCCCGCGGCCACTGGGGCAGCGGTGGCGGCCGTCGTCGTGGGCGCCGCCGTGCGGTGCGTGGACGCGGAGCACGCGGGGACGGTCACGAGAGCGATGCCGATGAGCAGGGCGAGGAGTCGTCGCATCACGCCTCCGGCCGGCGGTAGACGGGCAGACCTTAGGGCGCCCGCGCGGGCGGTTGGTTTCAATCTCGAGTAGGCGGCTCGGCTGAGGAGGTCCCGGTAATTCGTCTGGACGATGACACGTCAGCCGGGCCGTGTCGACCGCTTGGCCGCCGCCTCGAGGGCGGCCAGTGAGCAAGGGAGCTCCGCACGGGCGTTGGCGCGCGGTTCGCGGTGCAGCCCTCGATCAGGCCGCCCGGCGAGTTCCCGTGCTTCCCTCACGGGGTGCAGGTGGCCCTGTCCGCGGTGGCGCAGGCTCGCCCCCGAGCGGCGGCTCACTCGGCGTGGCGCCTTGCTCTGAGACGGGCGCGGGGATCGAGCCGGAGGGCCTCGCGGATCGCTGGAGGCCCGCCGCGGAGCTGGGCGTCGACGGGCCACTCGGTCTCGCATCGGTGGGCCAGGTGCTCAAGCCGCGGCCGAGCCGCGTCATCCCGAGCCACCTTCCTGGACCCGCGAATTCCATCGAGGTAAAGGGATCGGTCATGGTCTCCCCTCCTTGGCGAGCGACCTTGCCTCTGTCGGAGTCATCCGAAAGGACGGTTCGGCCCCACCCGGCAGCCTCCCGACGCCAGCCATCACGACGATCGCAGGAGGGAGGCGATCAGCGTGAAGTGGCACAGCACCGCTGCTATCACGAGCGCGTGGAACAGTTCGTGGTAGCCGAACACCAGGGGGTTCGGGTCGGGGCGCCTGCGGGCGTAGATGATGGCGCCGGCCGTGAAAAGCAGCGCGCCGGCGATGAGCAGCGCGAACCGCAGGACTCCCAGTGCGGACCACAGGTCGGGCAGGGCGGCGGCAGCAATCCAGCCGACAACCAGGTAGCTGGCGGCAGCGATCCACCTGGGGGCGTGGATCCACAGCAGCGTCACGGCCACACCGGCGAGGGCGCCCAGCCAGACCGCGACCAGCACCGTCGTCCCACTGTGCCCCAGCGGCGCGAGTGCGACGACGGCCGTGTAGGTCCCGGCGATGAACACGAAGATCGTGGAATGGTCGAGTCGTCGCATCCACGGGCGGACCCGTGGGGACCACGCGCCACGGTGCAGGAGCGCGCTGCATCCGAACAGGGCGGCAAGGCTCACGGCGTAGACGGTGGTGACGAGCCGAGCCGCCCCGCTCGGAGCCGACGCCACCAGCAACGGTCCCAACACGAGCGAGACGAAGAACGCCACTTCGTGCGACACGCCCCGAAGTCGAGGACGTACCTCCTGATCCAGTGCCACCGCCATCGATGAAGTCGACACGTAACCCTTCCTCGACCTGTGCTGCGGGGGGACACGGCCAACCCACAGGTCTCCGGGTCAAGTGGACCCAATGGGGATGGATACTGGAAGGGACTTTGGTCCCACGCCCCGAGTGACAGCCGCCACCGACCCGAACAAGCCCCCATGACCTCAGCATGCTCAGGGGCGCCGCGGGGGTGAGGAAGATCAGCCGTCCGCCCGCGGTCAGCCGAGTGTCAGGCCCGACTCGGCGAGGGAGGACGCCACGAAGTCGCCTACCGAGCCGGACCAGAGGTACCCCACGTGGTTACCGCCGTACCAGTGCGTCACGGGCTCGTCCCAGTGACGCCAGAGCGCATGCGCCTGTGTCGGTGGGGCCAGCCGGTCCCCGAGCCCGGCATAGATGAAGCGACGACCGCGCGGCACGAGCGGCGTGATCGCCAAGGGCGACACCACACGATGTACGGCTTCGGCGTTGCCACCCAGGATCTCGTGCTCCATGGCCCGTAAGCGGATGTGGCCCGGGCTGTGGGATCGGAACATGGCGGGGAAGTCCACGACGGGTATCCCGGCGATCACCGCGTCTATCCCGTCGACCAGCCCGGCGAGCAGCGAGACGGTGTAACCACCGAGCGACACGCCGTACAGCGCGACGCCCTGCGGGTCCTGGCTGCGCACCCAGCTGATGACGCGTCGGATGTCCCACACCGCTTGGGTGATCCCGTGCACGGTGTTGACGAGGTCGAACGTGAGGAACGCCTCACCGCTGACCCGGTTGATCTTGCGTGGGCCGTGAAGTGGGAGCACCGGGAGCACGACGTTCAGCCCGAGGTCGCGGTGCA
>JADGOQ010000079.1 GCA_017882885.1 Actinomycetales bacterium
CCGATCCCCAGCTCCTCTGGCTCAACGCCTACATCGCGGCCGACCCCGACGCCGTCGACGCCCCGCCCCCGCCCCCGGCGGAGTTGGCACCGCAGCCGCGGCCACTGCCTTTGAGGCCACTGCCTATGAGGCCACCGTCGTCGACCACCGGGCGCCCACGGACTGAGGCCGCTTGGTCCAGACTCCTTCCCGGGTGTGAGCCACTCGCCACCGGAGTGCGAGGCAATCGGCTACGGGCCGGTCCCAACCGGGGGAGCCCCGGTGCCCGATGTCCGGCTGCACGAACTCTTACCGGCCATCCGCGGCGAGGCTTTGCACCCACGGTGAGGCATGTTTACCTCACCGTGGGCACAAAGCCTCCCCACGGGCGGATGGTAAGGGTTCCAGCGCGGAGGGTAAGGGCTGCGATCCCTCACCGCCGGTTCAAACCCACCCCGCCACGCAATGCCGGCCGCACCCGTTGTAGCCTGGCCGCCAACGGGTGACAAACATCGAAGCATCACCACGGGTTCACTCCAACGGGCGTCACAAGACAACGCCGCCCTCCACACCTTGGACCCGGCCATGGTGCCCGAGTACCCGGCGCGGTCTCGTCGCCCGAACACCATGACCCGCTTGTCCGCGCCCTCCTGGGAGAGTACGTAGCGGATTCCGCTCCGAGGGCTCCCGGGAGCCTGAGGACCAATGCCAGACCGCCGCGGCGGGACCCCCAAGATCGCCAAGACGGCCGGCGGGGCGCCTACCCGCGGTGCGGAAGCGGCCCGGCGTTCACCCGGACAGGAGTCTGCCGAGCTGTGCTGCCACCGGTCCCGGACGGAACCGGCCCACGCCCTCGATCTCGACGACGGCCCGCACCCCCACCACCGCGTTCGTCACGAACACCTCGTCAGCCGAAGCCAGTTCCCCGACACTGAGCGGACCCTCGCGCACCGGCAGCCCCTCGCCCGCCAGCGCCGCCAGCGCCCGGGCCCGGGCCGTCCCGGGGAGGATCCGCCCGTCGAGCGCCGGGGTGCGCACCACGCCCGCCACCACCGCGAACACGTTCGCCCGCCACGCCTCCAGAACGGCGCCGTCGGCGTCGAGGAGCAGCGGGTCGCGAAACGCCGACCATGGCCCCGCCCCGGGCTCCGGCCGGTCCGCCCACTTGTGCGCGCCGAGCCCACCCGGGACCTCCACGGGCACGAGCCGCCACGGCTCGACGGGCCCGCCGGCGAGCGCCGTCGTCGTGACGGCGACCTCGAGCCAGCCGGCGCGCGGCCGCACCGTCACACGCAGCCGGTGCGGTCCCACGGCGGCGGCGGCCGCCCGCACGGCGTCGGCGCGCACCCGGTCGGGTAGCGCCAGCCCGTAGCACGCGCGGACGCTGGCGCCCAGGCGGGCGAGGTGGGCGTCCAGGTCGACGACGACGCCGCCGCGCACCAGCGCCGTGGTGAAGACGCCCAGGGCAGGGTCGGGGCGCGCCCGATGGCCCTCCCATTCGGCGGCGAGCGCGGGTCCGAAGGCCGCGCCGACGGCGTCGAGCAGCGGGCGAGCCTTGACGAGGGTCTCGCGGGCCTCACCGTCGGGATCGGACTCGGCGACGATGCCGCCGCCCGCGCCGAGCCACACCCGCCCGTCGCCGAACTCGAAGGTCCGGATCGCCACGTTGAACGTGAGGCCGGCCAGCGGGCTGACGAGCCCGACCGCGCCGGTGTAGACCTCGCGGGCGGTGCGCTCGAGGTCATGGATGAGCTCCATCGCACGGACCTTCGGCGTGCCGGTGCAGGAGCCGGGCGGGAAGGTGGCGCGCAGGAGGTCCGCGTCGGTGACGCCGTCGCGCAGCCGGCCGCGCACGTCGGAAACGAGGTGGTGGACGCCGGTGTGCGTCTGCGCGCGCGCCAACTGTTCGACCGCCACCGAGCCGGGCTCGCACACGCGGCTGAGGTCGTTGCGCATCAGGTCGACGATCATCACGTTCTCCGCCCGGTCCTTCGCCGACGCCGCCAACGCCGCCGGGTCCGTGCCCAGCGGCGCGGTGCCTTTGATCGGGGACGTGAGCACCGAGCGTCCGGTGCGGCGCAGGAACAGCTCCGGGGACAGGCTCGCGACCGCCGCGCCCCCCGGCAGCCGCAGGAACGCGGCGAAGCGGGGGCGGAGGCGCCCGTGGCCGGCGAGGAAGAGGTCCAGGGGGTCGCCGTCGAAGGCCGCCTCGAGCCGCCGGCAGACGTTGACCTGGTAGACGTCCCCGGCGCGGATGTGCGCCAGCGCCCGCCGGACGGTGGCGGCGTGCCCCGCGCCGTCGACGTCGGACGCGAACGCCCCGCACCGGTAGGGGCGCGGTGGCGGGGTGGCCGCGACCGGTGGCGCGGCTGCCCCGAGCGCCGCCACGACGACTCCGCGCAACAGCGCCGTCCGCGCCGGGTCCACCCCGGGGAGGCCCTCGAGGACCCAGCCCGCCCGGGGGTCGCGGCGCAGGACGTGGTCGTAGTGGGCGAGGTGGTGGTGCGGGAGGGGGACCGGGCGGGGTGGCGCGGGCGGGAGGCGCTCGAGGGTGCCCGCGAGCTGATACCCGAGGTATCCGAACCAGCCGCCCCCGACGAGCGGGCGCACCGCGGGTGGGGGCTCGTCCGGGGTGGTCAGGCCGTCGGGCGCAGCGGCGGGCCTGGCGGCGTCCCCCGGCTCGGCGAGCGCGGCGAAGGGGTCATCCCCTTCGGCGAGCACGCGGTCCGGCCGGAAGGCGACGATGTCCCCGCCCTCGTGCCAGTCGCCGAGGAGGCCGACGAGCCCCGGCTCGTCCCGCAGCGCGCGCAGCACCGCGGCGGCCGGGAACTCCGGCGGGCGAGCGATTCAGCCCGGCGAATGCTCAGGCGCCGCCGCCCGACATCCACGACGGCGGCGGCGGGGCCGCGGGCCGCACCTCGGGAGCCTGGGGTGGGGGCGTCGTCGTCACACCCGGCTGGGGCGGCGGCATCGGGGCACCCGGCGGGGGCGGGTAGCCGCCCTGGCCCCAGGCCTGGGCGGCGCCGGGAGGGGGCGGGGTTGCGGTGTGCAGCGCCAGCGACTTGATCGCGCCGCGCGCCTCCAGCTGCTGCAGCGCCGCCATCACGCGGTCATGGTCCGCGGCGGCGGCTTGGCGCCCGGTGGCCTGCAGGTACGTGAGCACCCCCAGGTCGTGGAAGTACTTGTCCGCCTCGCCACCGCCGGCAGCAACCCCGGGCACGCTGATGCCGGAACTCGCGAGTGCGGTGTCCGCCTTCGCGGCGAGGTCCGTCGCCGCGGCCTTTGCCTTGTCAAGGAAACCCATGTCTGCCCCTCCACCTCGAGCTGCGGGGGACCAACCCCCACCTCGAAGCGTACGCAGGGGCGCCCCGTCCGGCTATAGGTTCGTTGCATCCGCCCGCAGCGGAGCGGGCAGCCCGACGCACGAGGGGGAACCATGGCCATCTACGGATCGCTCTTCACCGACTTCAAGGAGAACACCTCGCAGGACCCGTTCTCCCTCCAGAACAAGAAACTGCTCAAGATCCAGATGGGGTTCGGCCCGGTGTGGGCCAAGAGCGGCTCGATGGTCGCCTACCAGGGGGATGTCCGCTTCGAGAACAAGGGCTCCGGCGGGCTCGACAAGATGTTCAAGGCGGCGATCACCGGCGAGGGCGTCCACATGATGCAATGCTCCGGCCAGGGCGAGCTGTTCGTGGCCGACCGGGCCTCCGAGATCCAGGTGATGTACCTGGACAACGACTCGATCTCCGTGAACGGCGCGAACGTGCTCGCGTACTCGTCGTCGATCCAGTCCGACATCCGCCGCATCTCCTCCCGCGGGGCCGCCATGACCGGCGGGCTGTACAACGTGTCCCTGCAGGGCACCGGTTACGTCGCGGTCATCACGCGGGGCGACCCGGTGGCCCTCGACGTGGCGAGCTCCCCCACCTTCGCGGACTCGCAGGCCGTGGTGCTGTGGACCTCCGGGGTGACGATGGACATCCGGGTGGACACCGGCGGGCTCATGTCGATGGTGCGCGGCGGGAGCGGCGAGACCTTCCAGATGGCGTTCGGCGGGCAGGGCTACGTCCTGATCCAGCCCAGCGAGACGATCGTGGAGGGCAGCGGGAAGTAGGCCGCGGTCGGTAACCCGCGGGAGGTAGGCCGCGGGAATACGTCCGCGTGCCCGCACGAACTTGCGATCCGCTTGGCCCGCCCCTTGAGTTCGTAGCAGTTGCGATATATCGTGACACTATCAACAACAAGGAGATACCCATGAACACCCATCGACATGACCCAATGACACCCGGCCGTGGCCAGCGCCGCGGCTACCGTCCCGAGTGGCCCGACTCCGGGGAGGGCTTCCCGGGAGGCCGCGGCTCGGGCCGCGGGCCGCGCGACGGCGAGCGCCACGGACCCGGACCGCACCGCGGCGGGGGCGGACCACGTCGCAACCGCGCCCGCGGGGACGTCCGCGCCGCCGTCCTGCTGCTCCTCGAGGAGCAGCCCCGCCACGGCTACGACCTCATCCAGGAGATCAGCGAGCGCAGTTCCGGCTCCTGGACCCCGAGCCCCGGTTCGATCTACCCCACCCTCCAGATCCTGGAGGACGAGGGGCTCGTGGCAATCGAGACCGTCGAGGGCCGCAAGATGGCCTCGCTGACGCCGGCAGGCGTCGCCCACGTGGAGGCCAACCGCGCTGCGCTCGGCACCCCATGGTCCACGACCGGGGACCGCGGCCCCGACCTTGCCATCCGCAAGGAGATCCTCGCGCTCAAGGACGCCGCCGCCCAGGTCGTCCGGGTCGGCTCGCCCACGCAGTACACCGCCGCGACCGCCGTGCTCGCCACGGCCCGGCGGGAGCTGTACCGCATCCTCGCCGGCGACGACGAGGCGTGAGCCCGACGGGCGTCCCACCGCGGTTAGGATCGACCAACGTCGAAGGAGGACCCATGGCATCGATCAACCTGACCCGGAACGAACTGGGAAGCTACACCGCGACGAACGAGCGCGGCGGGACCGTGCCCGTCGGCGGGGGTGACTCGCTGGACTTCAGCCCTGTCGAACTGCTCCTTGTGGCCCTCGCGGGTTGCTCGGCGATCGACGTCGACCACCTCACCAGCCGGCGCGCGGAGCCCGAGGAGTTCGCGGCGACGGCGTCCGGCACCAAGGTCAAGGACGCGGACGGTAACCACCTGACCGACGTCGTCGTGACATTCACCCTGCGCTTCCCCGACGGGCCGGACGGTGACCGCGCGCGGGAGATGCTGCCCAAGGCGGTCCAGATGTCCCACGACCGGCTCTGCACCGTCTCCCGCACGGTCTCCCTCGGTACCCCGGTGGAGATGCGCCTGGAGTGACGGCCGCAGGCTCGCAACGACGACGGCGGGCCCGCCCGAGCGCGCACGCGGCAACGTCGGCGCGCGAGATGCGGAACGCGACGTCGTCGCCCGCGGTGAAGCCGGCCACGTACCGCCCGGTCGCAGGACGGTCCATTCGAGGCCGCTGGCGGCGACGACCCGCTCCTGGACGCCGTGGTCGTCGAGGGCCTTCTTCATGAACAGGGGCACCACGAGGCGGCGCACGCCGGCCGTCGACATCGCCTCCACCACGACCCGCGTGCCCTCGGAGCGCACGTCCTCCGCGCCCGAGGGCCCGCCAGTGTCACGATCACGGCGTCGGCGCCCGCGACGGCGCGGCGGACCGCCTCGGGGTCGCGGACGTCCCCGGCCAGCCGGGTCAGGGCGGCGGGCCGGCCCTCGACGTCGGCCGTCCCGCTCCGGGAGAACGCGCCGACGACGGTGATCCGCACGCGGGCGCTACGCCAGCGAGGCGTTGAGGGTAACCGGGGGCTTGAGGGCCTGGGAGACCGGGCAGTTGGCCTTCGCGGACTCGGCGATCCGCACGAAGTCCTCCGCGGCGATCCCGGGGACGTCACCCGTGACGGTCAGCGCCACGCCGGTGATCCCGGCGCCCACCAGGAAGGTGACCTCGGCGCTGGTGTTGAGCTGCGTGGGCGGGGTGCCGTTCTCGGCGAGTTCGTGGGAGAACTGCATCGAGAAGCAGGTGGCATGCGCGGCCGCGATGAGCTCCTCCGGGGTGGTGGTGCCGCCGGACTCCTCGGCGCGCGCCTTCCAGTTCGCGGAGAACGTCCCGGCGCCGGAGGTGTCCAGGCTGGCGGTCCCGTGGCCGCTGATGAGGTCGCCGTTCCACACTGCGCTGGCCTTGTTGACGATTGGCTTGGGCATGCTTCCTCCTCTTCAGGGCGGCGTCGGCGCCGGTGTCGGTGCCCACGCCGGTTGGTGTGGGTGTCACGATATCCGAGAGTGGTCCGATGCTGGCGGCGAAGCTGGGCGGCGTCCCGGATTCGGCGGTGTTACGCGCGTCAGCCCTCGCCGCGGCCGAGGATTGCCTCCAGTCCCGCGCGGTCGTACAACCCGTTGAAGATGTGGGAGCGCGGTTCCAGGGCGAGGCCCGCGGCGAGCGGTCCCGCGTCCACGGCGTCGTACCCCAGGCGCTCGACGAACGCCATTACCAGCCGCCGGGCGTCTTCGTCGTCACCCGCCACCGCGAGTGCGCGACGGCCGGGGCTCCCGGGCGGGGCGGCGTCGGCCTCGAGTTCGTCGCTGCCCAGGTGGTTCAGCGTCTTGACCACCCGCGCGCCGACGAGGTGCGCCTGGACCAGCTCGGAGGTCGAGTGCGCCACCTCGAGGGCGGGGATGCGCCCGTCCACCAGGGGCCAGTGGTTCATGGCGTCCACCACCACCGCGCCCGCGAACATGGCGGGGTCGAGCGCGAGCGCCTTCCGCAACGGGATCGCCAGCACGACGACGTCACCGGCCCGGACTGCCTCGGCGGCGGTGACGGGCCGCGCGCCGGGGGCCTCGCGCGCCACGAGGTGTTCGATGACCGCTGGGTCCCCCGACGCGGCGATGAGCACCGCGTAGCCGGCGCGGAGGGCCTGCCGGGCGATGACCGTCCCGAAACGCCCGGCACCGAGGATGCCGATGGTGCGTGGCGCAGCGGCGTCATCCCGCATCACCACCTCACCCGACATGCGCTTCCCCCTCACCCCTATTGTGTGCACCACCACCACGTCGGCATGGCTGGTTCACCCCGCGGCGCGTCGTCTCTGTCTCATCTGGCTCCGCCGGCGGGGTGGGGTGTACCCGGTCCACGTCTCGCGGTGACGCCAGCCGAATCCAGCGCGTCTCTGCTGGCCCCCTGGCGTCTGAGGACCGCAGACTGCGGCCTGCGATCGTCGCAGTCTGCTGAATACGAATGCCGCGGAATGCAAGCCCAAACCGTCGCAATCTGCTGTAATGTCTAACCATGGCCTACCTCCCACGGACGATCGACCCCCGGGTGACGCGTCTCCTCAAGGCGATGGGCGGGGTGGTACTGGAGGGCCCGCGGGCCTGCGGCAAGACCTCGACCGGGCTCCAGCACGCCCGCAGTTCGATCAGGTTGGACGCCTCACCCGGGGCCATCGCGTTGGCCGAACTCGATCCCGCTGGCGTTCTCCAGGGCGATACCCCCCGGCTGATCGACGAGTGGCAGCTCGCACCCACGCTGTGGAACGTGATCCGGCACGAGATCGATGACCGGCAGGCACCCGGCCAATTCATCTTGTCAGGATCTGCCACGCCTCCAGATGACGTCCGCCGACACTCGGGCGCCGGCCGGTTCGCCCGAGTCCGGATGCGTCCGATGACGCTGAGTGAGAGCCGGCGCTCCTCATCCCAGGTGTCGCTGCGCGCGCTCACCAGTAGCGACCGGCTCAGCGGAGTCCGCAGCCCGTTGAGCTACCGCGACCTTGCAGCGGAGGCGGTCCGCGGCGGCTGGCCCGCACTGGTTGACGCGAGCATCACGGACGCCCTCGACTTCAATGCGTCCTACTGCAGCGACATCACAGCGACCGACCTGCGTCTCGCCACCGGTGTGCGCCACGACCCGGTTCGTGTGCGGCGGCTCCTTGCGAGCCTGGCGCGCAATATCGCCACCGAAGCGACCGTGACAAGCCTCGCCGCCGATGTCGCAGCCGACGGCAGCCCGATCGACCGCAACACGGTCCGCACCTACCTGGACGCCCTCACCGCGATCTTCGCCTTCGAGGAGCAACCCGCCTGGAGCATCAGCCTCCGCTCCCGCACGCGCCTGCGGAGCCAACCGAAACTGCACTTCAGCGACCCGGCACTGGCGTGCGCCGCACTCCAACTCTCACCGGATCGGCTTGCCGGCGACCCCGAGTACTTCGGACAGGTCTTCGAAGCCATGGCCATCCGTGACCTGCACTCCTACATCGACGCCGAAGGGGGGAACCTTTACCACTACCGGGACGATACCGGCCTCGAAGCCGACGCCATCCTCGAGTTCTCTCGCGGCGGCTGGGCCGCCGCGGAGGTCAAGCTCGGTACCAGGGGCGTCCCCGCAGCCGAGGCGAGCCTGCTCAAACTCCGCGACGAACGCGTCGACCTGGACCGCGTCGGTCGGCCCACCTTCCTCGCCATCATCACGGGCACCGAACACGGCTACACCCTGCCGTCAGGAGTCCACGTCATCCCCCTCGGAGCACTGACCGCCTGAACATCCGCACATCGGCCACACAGGGCACGTTGATCCGCCGGGCGGCCAACGCCGTTGGGAAGAGCGTGAGCGAGTTCGTGCTGGAGAGCGCCACCGCCAACGCCGAGCAGGTCTTGGCTGATCGCCGCTACTTCGCGGTGAGCGACCAGGCGTGGCAGGCCTTCGAGGTGGCCCTCGAACAACCCGCAGTCTTCAAGCCGCGACTTCACGCGCTGCTGGCGGAGGAGTCCCCCTTCGAGTCCCGGGGGTGAGCGCCTACCGGGAGCCGGAGGTCGTCGGCTACTACTCGCTCGCCACGGGTGGGGTGGATCGTCAGGACGCGCCGCCACGGGTGACGAAGGGCACCCCGAATCACCCTGTGCCTGTCATCATCCTCGCCCGGCTGGCGGTCCACGCGGACCACCAAGGCCGGAACCTGGGCCGCCACTTGTTGCGGGATGCACTGTTGCGGGTCGCGAACGCCGCCGAGGAGATCGGGGTCCGGGCGCTCCTCATCCACGCCAAGGACGACGACGCGCGGGACTTCTACCTTGCTCAGGCGGAGTTCGAGCCGTCGCCCGTGGACCCGCTGCAGTTGTTCCTCCTGATGAAGGATCTACGGAAGGCGCTCGCGCCCTAGCGCGGGCGCAACGCGGGGTGGCGCGTGACGATTCCCGCGCCACCCGCGCACCGCGAGCCCAGCCACAAACACACATGGCCCGTGACAGCCGCCGCGACGGCGCGACCGTGGCGACGACGTCGTCCCACACCACCGCGCGACGGCAGCCTACAGTCCAGTCAACGGGAGCGTTGGCGCCGCGTTTCTACGCGTCCTCGACCGTCGAGCCACGGATCACGAGCCGGCACGGCTCGGTGAGTCGCCCGCGCTCGTGTTGGCCGTCGAGTGCCGCGAAGAGTTTGCGCGCAGCCAGGCGACCCAGGGACTCGAAGCACATGTCCACGCTCGTCAACTGGGGAGCGGAGCCCGTCGCAAGGATTTCCCAGTTGTCGAAGCTGACAACCGCGATGTCCGCCGGAACCCGCCGTCCCGCCTCCTTGAGGGCGTCGAGTGCACCGCGGGCGATCTGGTCGCTCGCGCAGACGAGACCGTCGAAGTCCGCTCCGGACTGCAGGAGTCCCCGGGCGGCGGAACGGCCCCAGGCCTCGGACCACGTGCCGTACAGGGTCGGCCCCACGGCCAGCGACAACCCACGCTCGGCCAGCGCCGCGTCGACGCCGGCCACGCGGTCCCGGGCGGCGGCATAGCTGGGGTCGCCCGCGATGTGGGCGATGCGTCGCCGGCCGATCGCCATCAGGTGCTCGACCGCGAGCCGGCCGGCGCCGACATTGTCGGGCACCAGCGAGAGGTCGTCGGGCGAGTCCGACGGCGCGTACACGTAGACGACCGGAACGGGGAGATCCGCACCCAGGGAGGACCGGACGTCGGTCCTGCTACCCACGACGATGAGTCCGTCGACCCGCCGGTCCAGGAGGGCCTGGAGGTGGTACTGCTCACGGATGGCGTCCTCGCGCGCGTCACAGAGGAAGATGGACATCCGCCCGGCGCCGGCGGCGTCTTCCGCGCCCATGAGGATCGGGATCGAGAAGCGACCGTCGAGGTCGTTGGTGATCAGTCCCAGCGTTCCGCTGCGCCCCGTCGGGAGCAACTGCGCGGCGGTGTTCGGCCGGAACGAAAGTCTCTCGGCGGTCTCCTGCACCCGTCGTCGGGTCTCCGGATTCACGTCGGCCCGGCCGTTCAGTGCCTTGGACGCCGTCGATGACGAGACACCCGCGATTCGCGCCACATCCTTCAACGTGACCGCCCGCGGCCGTCCTCCCTCGATTACGCCCATCCCCACCAACTCCCTGCTTCAGGTCCACCGAAAGCCCAGCATAGCGGTTTTGCTTGACAGTTGGAATATGCTGTTGTAATCTATAGAAATCGGTTTCGATACGTTTCGGAACCAGCTCCCCCCCAGCCGGAGACAACGCCCGCGACGACGCGGACAACCGAAGGAGACGTTGTGAAGATTCCAGCTCCCAGTCCACGCCGGACGAGGCACGCCACGCTCGCAGGTGCGGCCGTGGTCAGTGCCCTCGCACTCGCCGCCTGCGGCGGCGGCGACGGCGGCACGACCAGCACTGCCACCGGTGACGGCGCCACCGGTGCAGCCGGCGACCAGACGGTCACCGTGTGGCACTACTTCAGCGCGGACAACCAGGTCAAGCTCATGGACGAATATGCCGCCACGTTCGAAGCCGCCCACGAGGGCGTCACGGTCGAGAACGTCTTCATCCCGTACGACCAGATGAACTCCAAGCTCGTCTCCTCCGCCGGCGCGGAGACCGGACCCGACGTCGTCGTCTTCAACGGCGCCGAGACCGCCACCATCGCGCTCGGCGGCGTACTGGCACCGCTCGACGACTACCTCGGTTCCTACGAGGACATCGACCAGCTGCCCGAGTCCGTGCTCCACGTCATCGATGGCACCACCTACGCGGTGCAGGGGTACGTCAACCTGCTTGGCCTCTGGTACAACGCCGACATCCTCGCGGAGATCGGCGTCGAGCCCCCGACCACCATCGACGAACTAGAGGCCGCCATGGCCGCCGCGAAGGACGCGGGCTACGCGGGGATCACCCTCTGCGGGTTGCCGAACTCGCAGGGCGAGTGGCAGGCGTACCCCTGGCTGACTGCCGAGGGCTTCACCTACGAGAACCTGGACGAGGGCGCGCTCGCCGCGGGCCTCGGCCGCGTCCGTGGCTGGGTCGACAACGGCTGGCTCACCCAGGAGGCCGTCACGTGGGACCAGACCGTTCCCTTCCAGACGTTCGCCGCGGGTGGAGTCGCCTTCGCCGAGAACGGCAACTGGCAGATGGGCACTGCTGAGACTGACGCGACGTTCGAGTACGGCGTCGTCCCCCTGCCGGTCGGTGACCAGGGCAAGGTGTACCTCGGCGGCGAGGGTGAGGGCATCGGGGCGTTCTCCGAGAACCCTGACCTCGCGTGGGAGTACATCGCGGGGACATACCTCGACCCGGCGGGTCAGGTCCTCGCGGCCACCCTCGTCGGCTCCATCCCGTCCCGCCTGGACGCGGCGCAGGACGACGCCATCGGCGGCAACCTGCTCCTCAAGCCGTTCGCCGACACCATCGCCGCCTCGGGCGCCAACTACCCTGAGGCCGTGCTGCCGCCCGAGTC
The DNA here is from genome assembly GCA_017882885.1 of Actinomycetales bacterium. Taxonomy (GTDB): domain Bacteria; phylum Actinomycetota; class Actinomycetes; order Actinomycetales; family Actinomycetaceae; genus UBA1383. The sequence goes on from JADGOQ010000079.1 coordinate 11,729, forward strand.
CGTTGCCGACGTCCAGCTCAACGTTGGGCAGGCATGGAGTGCAACCCTCGGCGGACAGCGTTCGGCCGCCGATGCCGCCGCAACGGCCGTCGCGTCGTTGACGAACCTGCTCAAGTAATACCGCACGGTCACCGGCGCCCCCGGGTCGATTCTCACGAAGGAGTCCTCCGCAATGACAACTCCCATGGCGCCGGTGACCGGCCGTGTCGCGTCCACCACGACGCGGCCGGACCGCCGGCGCAGGAAGCGACAGCACCGAATGCTGTTCCTGCTGCCGGCCGCGGTGTTCCTCGCGCTGTTCAGCATCTACCCCCTCGTCCAGCTCCTGCGGATGGCGTTCAGCGCCGTGACGTCGGCAACCCTGAACGCGCCCTCATGGGCGTGGGTGGGCCTGGACAACTTCGCCAAGGGCTTCGAGTCCGGCGACACCCAGCACTCGTTGCGCCTCACCGTGGTCTTCGTGGTGATTGTGACCGTCCTGGGCATGTTGCTCGGACTCGCGGCAGCAATAGCGCTGCGGACGAAAGGCAGTTGGTCCGGGTTCCTGCTCGGACTCATGGTCTTCGTCTGGGCACTGCCGCCCGTGGTGAACGGCTCGGTCTGGAAGTTCCTGCTCGGCGACAACGGCCTGGTCAACATGGTCCTCACGCGGATCGGGCTGAGTGAACCGATCCCGTTCCTCTACGACCAGTACTGGGCCCTGATGGCTGTCGCGTTCGTCAACTCGTTCGCGGTGATCCCCTTCAACGCCCTGGTGTATCGCGCCGCCCTGATGAACATCGAGACAGAGGTCTTCGAAGCCGCCGCGCTCGACGGCGCGAACCGGTGGCAGGAGATCCGCTTCATCATGGTCCCGTCAGTCCGGGCCACCACGCTTGTGCTTCTCGTGCTGACGATTGTCTACGGCTTCCGGAGCTACGACTTCATCTACGTGATGACCTACGGCGGTCCGGGGACGGCAACGAACACCCTGCCGTTCCTCGGGTACCTGCAGGCGTTCGTCCGGTACGACTTCGGACTCGGCTCGGCGACGTCCGTCGTGACGGTTCTCGGCGTTCTCGTTCTCGCCGCCGTATATGCCCGGAGCATCAGCAGCGAGGAGAAGCACTGATGAGTTTCAAGGCCGGCCCATTGGCCATTCTCATGAAGGCACTGCTGACGATCATGTACGGGGTTCCGATCCTGTGGATCGTCCTGACCTCCTTCAAGAGGTCCGAGGACGTCTTCGGCTCGCAGCAGTCGTTCCTCTTCCGCCCCACCGTTGCCGCCTACGTCGAGGCGCTCGATGCGGAGCTCTTCACAGCGCTCCGCCAGTCCGCGTTCATCGCGGTCGGTGCGACGGCGTTGGTGTTGCTCGTCGCGATCCCGGCCGCCTACGGGCTCGCCCGCACCCAGGGCTGGATCCCGCAGTTGGGGTTGGGGATGCTCATCGTGCTGCAGATGATGCCGCAGACGGCCACGGTCATCCCGCTGTTCCAGATCTTCGGGAACTGGTCGCTCCTCGACAAGACCCTCGGCGTGGTCCTCGCCGACACCGCGCTCCTCATCCCGTTCGCGGCGCTGCTCCTGCGCCCCTTCTTCCGGGCCGTCCCCCCGCAACTCGAGGAGGCCGCGTCAATCGACGGCGCCGGGATGATGCGGACGTTCATCGGAATCGTCCTGCCGGTCGCCCGCAACGGCGTGTTCACGGTCGGCACCCTGGTGTTCCTGCTCTCGTGGGGCGAATTCCTCTACGCCGTGAACTTCCTCCTCTCCCCTGGCTCGTACCCGCTGAGCGCCCTCCTCGCGATGCAGGTCTCCGCCTTCGGAATCAACTGGCCAGGCCTGATGGCGCTGTCCGTGCTGACCTCGATCCCCATCCTCATCGTGTTCGCCTCGACCTACCGACTGCTGCGCGACGGCCTCACCGTCGGCGCCGTCAAGTGAACACTCCCACCGTCCTGAAAGCGAGTTCTACCATGTCTTTCACCATTCCCGCCGCCGTGTTCGGGGGCCTCAGTGGCCGGCCGGTCGCGCCGTCGTCGGGCTCGCTCTTCCCCATCGGCCTGCGGGACGTGCGGATCACCGGCGGCTTCTGGGCCAACATGCAGGAACTCAACGCCACCGCGATCATCGACCACGCCGAGCAGTGGATGGAGCGGGTCGGCTGGATCGGCAACTTCGATGCCGCGGTGGAGGGGCGACTGCCCCGGGACCGGCAGGGGCGCGAGTTCTCGGACTCCGACGTCTACAAGCTGATGGAGGCGATGGCGTGGGAGATCGGCCGGACCGGCGACCCTGAACTCGAGGCGCGCTTCAACGCCCTCGTGGCCCGCATCGAACCAGTGCAGGAAGCGGACGGCTACCTCAACACGATGTTCGGGCGGCCCGGACAGGAGCCGCGGTACACGGACTTCGAGTGGGGGCACGAGCTGTACTGCTTCGGCCACCTGATCCAGGCCGGCGTCGCCCGTGCCCGGACCCACGGGGAGGACGCATTCGTCGCCATCGCGATCCGCGCCGCCGACCACATCTGTGATGTGTTCGGGCCGGGCGGGCTGGAGAAGGTGGGCGGCCACCCGGAGGTCGAGACCGCGATCGCCGAACTGGGCCGGCACACGGGCAATCCACGCTACCTGGAGCAGGCGCGGCTCTTCATCGAGCGCCGCGGCCACGGCCTCCTCGGCGAGATCGACTTCGGGCAGGAGTACTTCCAGGACGACGTCCCGGTGCGCGAAGCGGACGTGCTCCGGGGGCACGCGGTGCGCGCCCTGTACCTCGCGGCCGGTGCGATCGACGTCGCGGTCGAGACGGGCGATGCCGAGCTCCTCGGGTCGGTACGGAAGCAGCTGGCCCGGACGGTCGCCGCCCGGACGTACCTCACCGGCGGCATGGGCGCCCACCACGAGGGCGAGTCCTTCGGGCAGGACTTCGAACTGCCGTCGGACCGCGCCTACTCCGAGACCTGCGCGGGCGTCGGCGCGATCCAGGCCGCGCAGCGGCTGCTGCTGGCCGACGGCGCCCCCGAGCACGCGGACCTCGTCGAGCGGGTGCTCTACAACGTCGTCAGCGCCTCGCCGGCCGAGGACGGCCGCGCGTTCTACTACACGAACACCCTGCACCAGCGCGAGCCGGGAACGGAGCCGTCACAGGACGAGCCGAGCCTACGCGCGGCGTCGAGCCTGCGCGCCCCGTGGTTCGCCGTCTCGTGCTGCCCCACCAACGTGGCCCGGACCCTCGCCTCGCTCGGCGCGTACGTCGCGACCACGGACGACGACGGCGTCCAGCTCCACCAGTACGCCGCGGCCACGGTGCGGGCGCAGGTCCCGGCTGGAACCGTCGCACTCGAGGTCGACACGCGTTACCCCGAGGACGGCCTCATTCGCGTGCGGGTGCAGGAGACTCCGACCGAGCCGTGGGCGCTCACGTTGCGGGTGCCCGGCTGGGCGCCGGGCGCGACGCTGCGCGCCGGCGGCGAGACCACCGAGGTCGCGTCCGGCACCGCCACGGTGCGGCGCGGGTGGGCCGTGGGCGACGTCGTCGAGCTCGACATCCCACTCCGAGCCCGCTGGACCTGGCCGCACCCCGAGATCGACGCGCTGCGCGGCCAGGTCGCCGTGGAGCGCGGGCCGCTCGTGTACTGCCTCGAGTCCGTGGACCTGGGCGACGACGTCGCGCTGGCCGAGGTCGTCGTCGACGGCGAGCCGGGCGACGCCGACGGCACCGTGACCGTGCCGGTCCAGTTGCGTGAGCGGGTGACGGCCGCGTGGCCGTACGCCCCCGGGGTGCCGACACCGGCGAGCGCGGGCGAGGCGCGGACCACCGCCCTCGTCCCCTACCACCGGTGGGCGAACCGCGGACCCTCCACCATGCGCGTGTGGCTGCCCGTCGCGCGCCCCTGACCGTCCGTCCGATTCATCAACCGACCCCCACGAATCACCCAGAACCCAGGAGGACCCATGTACACCTACCGTGACCTGTCCGGAACCGTCGTCGCCATCACCGGCGCCACCGCTGGCATTGGACGCGAGCTCGCCCGCCAGCTCGTCGAGGAGGGCGCGCGCGTCGCCCTCGGGGGCCGGCGCGAGGAGCGCCTGCAGGAACTGGTCGCCGAGCTGGGAGCGGACAACGCCGTCGGCGTGGTGATGGACGTGCGCTCGCCCGCGGACAACCAGCGACTCGTGGACGCCGCCGTGGAGAAGTGGGGCCGGCTGGACTCGGTGGTCCCGAACGCCGGGATCGGGATGTACGGCGGCATCCTGGACCACACGGACGAGCAGTTGGCCGAGATGATGGACACGAACTACGCCGGCACGGTGTTCACCGTGCGCGCCGCCCTCCCGGGGCTGCTCGCCGACGGCGACGGGGGCGACATCGTGATCGTCGCCAGCGTGGCGGGCTTCCGCGGTGGGGCGGAGGAGGCGGTCTACGCCGGCACCAAGCACGCCCAGGTGGGGCTGGCCGGCGCCCTCGACCGCGAACTGCGCGAGAAGGGCATCCGCGTGACCCTCATCTGCCCCGCGGGGACGATGACCGAGTTCGCGGTTGGCGCGGGCCGCACCGATGACGACCCCCGCGCGGCGGAGTGGCTCGTCCCCGCGGACGTCGCGGCCGCCATCGTGACCACGCTCAAGCAGCCCCGCTCCATGCGCACCGCGATCTGGACGCTGTGGAGCATGGGCCAGGGCAGCTGACCATGCCGAACCCGAACGGAACAGTCCTGCGCCTTGCGGCCGGCGACTACGCGGCCACCATCGTCTCGGTCGGCGCGGGCCTGGCCCGCCTGACGTGGTGCGGCACCGACCTGGTCGTGCCCTTCGACGAAGATGAACTCCCCACCGCGTATCAGGGCAAGACCCTCGTCCCGTGGCCGAACAGGATCGCCGACGGCCGCTACGAGTTCGAGGGAGCCACCCACGAACTCCCGGTGAACGAGCATGCGACGGGCACCGCGCTGCATGGCCTCGCGTGCTGGCAGGACTGGGACGTGATCGCTGCCGGTCTCGACGAGGTGCGGCTCGGCACCGTGCTCGCGCCCCGGTACGGGTACCCGTTCCAGATCCGCTCGGAGGTGACGTATCGCCTCACCGCCGCGGCGGGCCTGGAGGTGGCGATCGAATCGACCAACATCGGGCCGAAGGCAGCGCCCTACGGCTCGTCGACGCACCCCTACCTCACCTGCGGTCTGGTGGCGGTCGACGAGTGCACCCTCCAGTTCCCAGCCGGGAAGGTGCTCCTCACGGACGAGCGCATGCTGCCCATCGAACTGGTGGCAGCTGAACAGGCGGACATGGACTTCCGGACCGCACGGCTGCTGGGCGAGCAACGAATCGACCATGCCTTCAGCGACCTCCCGCCCGAGGGCTGGCAGGTGTCCCTCTCCCATCCCGGCACCGGGCTGACCTCACGCCTGTCGGCACAAGAACCGTGGCTGCAGATCTACTCAGGTGAACTCCTCGGCCGCCGCGGCGTCGCCGTGGAGCCGATGACCTGCCCGCCGGACGCCTTCAACTCGGGCACCGACCTCATCGTGCTGCAGCCCGGGGAGAGCCACGCCCTGCACTTCCGAATTGACGGCGGGCACCTGTGACCTGAAAGCGCGGCGGAAGCCGAAGGTGGACCGCACTATCGTGTCGACGTCGTCAGCCGTTGCCACGCCCTCCTCCACGATCGACATCGCCTCCTTGAGCAAAACGTACTGCAGTCTGTTCAGGACGAACCCGGGAACATCGGCGACGATCGCGCTCGATCTCCCCGCCCGTTCGAGCATGTCGTTGACCACCGGCAGCACTGCCGGGTCGGTCTGGCACCCGGTCACGAGGTCGACTCCGGGGATGAACGGTGCCGGGTTGCTCCAGTGGACCGTCAGGAACCGCCGTGGGTCAACCACGGCCTCCTCCATCACGTGCACCGGGATGGTCGAGGTGTTGCTGCCGATGATGGCGTCCGGTCGGGCGGCTGCCGAGATCCGGCGAAGCACCTCGTGTTTGACCGCGGGCACCTCGCTGACCGCTTCCTCGATGAAATCGACCTCGGCCACCGCGATCTCGATGGAGTCGGCCGCCCGGAGGTGCTGATGCACGCGCTCGGCGCTCCCGGCCGGGAACAACCCCTGCTCCTCGAACTGCTCGGACTCCGCCCATGTAGCCGGCACCCACGACGGCGACGGACTGGATCCGCTCGATCATCAGCGGCCGCCCTCGACGTTCCGGCTCCGCTGCTTGCTGCCCGACTCCCCGTAGGGGTAGTCCGGCGTCGACGTCGACGACGCCGGGGCCCACACCCGGTCCAGGTCGGATCACGGGCGCTTCCGTCCGTGCACGGGTGAGTCGATGTCGTCGGACGGAGGCAGGACCGGTTGGTCGTGCGCAACACCCCTCAAGGAGATCCAAACAAGCATGTAGTGTGCGAGGACCGGCAGGCGAACGCGGGACCGACCGACGCCCGCGTTCCGCCTATCCCAGACGACCCGAAGCTCGGTCAGCCAAAGTACCGAGCCCACCTTCGATGGGGTGTGTATGGAGATCGAACCGATGCCGTTCGGGGCCCAGGGCTCCGGACCCTTCTACCATGGCACGAAGGCCGAACTGAAGCCGGGGGACTTGCTTCAACCTGGATATGGCTCCAATTTCGGCGAGCGGAGGAAGGCGAACTACATCTACCTGACCGCAACCCTGGATGCGGCCATCTGGGGAGCGGAACTTGCGGTGGGTGAGGGACCCGGCAGGATCTATCGTGTGGAACCCACGGGCCCCGTCGAGGATGACCCCAACTTGACGGACAAGCGGTTTCCGGGCAACCCGACGAGGTCCTACCGCACCCGGCAGCCACTGCGAGTGGTCGACGAGGTCTTGGACTGGGAGGGACCCTCCCCTGAGGTGCTTCATGAGATGCATGACCACCTTGAAGAGCTGAAGCGGCTTGGCATCGAGGCAATCAACGACTGACCTACCGCGCAGACGAGGCTATGCGCTCTCTCGCCTGGAATCCGCGTACAACCGGTCGGTGAGGGCGGCGAGCGGGTTGCCGAGCGGCAGCAGTGCTGAGGACCACTCCCAGGACGTGTCAACGACGCCTGAAGTTTGACCCCACTTCCGCGCGGCGGCAACGTCAGGGGGCCCCGACGCCAGCCGCGGGTCAACTGCTGGCGGTTGCAGAGCGCCGCGAGGGCGGCCGCGAGATCTTCGGTGACGTAGGCCGTGAGCCCGTGCGCCTCCCCGGTGTTGGCGGGTCCGGTCTCGACGAAGGCATCGCCGGGATCTCGGCGGGCCGTCGTCCTGCGCGCGAGGACGGCGAGTGGCGGCCGGGCACCTATAGACCATAATATTGGTCCATGAGCACTCTCCCACTGTCCGAGGTCAAGGCTCGTTTCTCCGAGATCGCCGAGGAGGTCGACCGCACGCACGAGCGTGTGCGGGTGACGCGGAATGGTCGCGAGTACGTGGTCCTGATCTCGGCGGAGGACCTGGAGTCCCTCGAGGCCACGATCGAGCTCCTGTCCGACTCGGAGGCGATCGACCACCTCCGGCAGGCTGAGAAGGACATCGCCGCAGGCAATCTCACCACCGCATCGGACATGGACGACCTGATGGCGGAGCGGCGGAAGGGTGGACGGTGAGCCGTACGCCGTCGTCCTCGCGCCCGGCGCACGGCGCGCGCTGACGGACATGCTGCCGCCCGCCGCGGCCTTCGCCGCGTGGGAGTTCATCCGCGGACCACTCGCCCGCAACCCCCATCGAGTTGGGGCTCCCCTGCGGGTGCCCTTCGAAGGGCTGTGGCGCGCCCGCCGTGGCGAGTACCGCGTCAGGTACCGCATCGTGGAGGAGACGCGCACAGTCGTAGTGCTCGACGTCGGTCACCGGCGCGACGCCTACCACACCTGACCCGGTCCCCGCGAGGTGCAACAGGCGTTCTAGGGCTCGTCGCCCTGCGCTGGACACGCTCACGGCACCCGGCGGACTACCTGGACAGTTTCGAGGATGTCGTTGCCTACCTCGAGGCGGTGATCGAGGAGGGTGGGGACGACCCAACCATCATCACCCAGGCACTCGGCGCCATCGCACGCTCCCGCAACCTGAGCGAGATCGCACGGCGCGCCGGCATGTGCCGCGAAGGGCTCTACAACAAGGCACTGTCGGCAGTCCGCTGCATCTCGACAAGACCTGTCGACATGCAGCGAAGACTGAGGAAACACGCCGGGCAACTTTGAGGAAACCGGGCCCGTGAGGCGGGTTCCTCAAAGTCCGGGGCTGTCACGCCTCGCGGAGATCCAGGCGGCAGCACGCCCGGCGGCCGCCTGGTGCCGCGGGCCCACAGTCGGGACTCGCTCCAGGATCACGGCAGGATCGACGAGACCGTGGGCCAGGAGCGCAGCAACGAATGCCCGATCCTTCTCGCGGAGTGCGCACAGCTTCGCGACGCACAAGTCCTCTTTGTCGAGACACCAGCCCGTGAACTGCGGCTCGCCGGCCGGGGCAGCGGTGTTCGGGTTCTGCACCTTGACCAGCCGATCGCGCCAACCTTCAGGCAAGGCCGATGTCTCCAGATCGACGCCGTCGATGCTGAATCCGTGGAGTTCCTCGAAGGGTGAGAACTCACCGGCCACGCCCTCGATCAGGTCGGCGAGACGCGCGGTCTCGGCATTGCTCTCCGCGATCGGAAGTATGTCCACCTCGATCGACATGGTCGCTTCTGGAGGAAGCTGCTCCTCCCGGAAGGTGCCGAGGATCGACTGAGAACCGACCACGATCACATCGGAGTGGCCGATGATCTGGCATGCAGTCCTCGAGCTGGTCGCGGCGCATCAGCGCACCTGGGCCAGGGCTTCGGCGCGCTCGTCCTGCGGGAGCAAACCGCCCATCGGCGACACCTCACGCATTTCGATCGAGTCGCGGTCCAAACCCGTCATGACCCGGTGAAAGCCCAGCACATCACCTCGTTCGACCAGCGACGTCCACCACTCCACGTTGCGTACGTGTGGCTGACCGGTGACACCGTCACGGATGCGACGGAGATTGCGCTCGATCGTGGGCCGCCAATCCTCCAGACTGACCCGGGTAAGGTGCGATGAGAGCCGGCGATGCAGCATCCACGAGCGTCTCTCGGAGCGCGTCAGCTCGGGCACGACCACCCGGCGGACGACTTCCAGTCGATAGCCCATACATGACAGCAGGCGATCGAGCTGCTCGTCGCTCAACTCGACCTTGCCCGACACGAACTGGCTGATGCTCGGTTGATGGACCCCGCTGGTTCTGGACAGCTCAGACTGGGTGGTGCCCGTCTCGGGGCGAAAACGCTCTGGGCGATGACCGCGGCGATCCACGCCCATCCCCCCAGTGAACCTGCGCTCCGGCGGGTAGGACGGGGTGCGCCGCCACACCGGGACCGGCTCCAGCAGCAGGAACACCGCCCACCCCAGAGGGAGGAAGGAGAGCCAGAACCACGCCCACTTCGTCGCCCACCGCGGCTGGGGACCGCCGATGAGGACCAGGAGCATCACCAGGTGGACGATCCCGAGGGGATTCCAGCGCATCCCGGTGGGGCCGGGCCAGTAGTAGGCGCGCCGCTCCAGCATCACCGACCCCGGGGAAGCCGCGACCGCCTGCACGATGAGGGCGCCCTCTTCCTTCATCTCCCCCGGCAGGGTGCTCACCTCGTAGGTGGCGTACCCGTCCCGCCCGGGCCACCACCACCAGCCTCGACGACGGTGCCACCGGAACCACGACGTCGTCGCTAACCACCACGCCATAGGAAATGCAAACCACCCCCACGGCCGGGCGGTCGGTGAGACAGGGCGACGCGCCGGACTGCGGATGGGACGCGCTCACTCAGTTTCTCAGTCTTGCACTTGTACGCTCCAATGTGAAAAACTGCAAAACATGACTGATGATCTGGAAGACCGGGTGCCGTCGCTCGTGGCGCGCTTGAGGCGCGTCGGCTCAGACACCACAGCGGTCGAGGTAAAGGCCGCGGCAGGAGGGCTTCCGCGGACTGTCGGTGAAAGCGTATCCGCGTTCGCCAACGGTGCCGGGGGCACGCTGATTCTCGGGCTGGCGGAAGCGGACGCGTTTCGGCCCGTCCCGGGGTTCAAGGCGACGGCGATCCGCGACGCTCTCGCCGTGCTGTGCAACGACGAGATGGAACCTCCAATCCGCTCCGGCATCGAGATCGTTCCGTTCGAGGGAGCAGAAGTCGTGTATCTCGACATCCCCCCGGTGGATCCCCTCTTGCGGCCCTGCCACATCCGACGCAAGGGAGCGTACTCCGGTTCCTACATCCGCGGAGGCGACGGCGACCGCTTGCTCACCGCTTACGAGGTCACGCAGATGCTGTCGAACCGGGCGCAACCCACCGACGATGCCCAGGTCGTCACCGGTGCCACGCTCGACGATCTCGACCACGAAGCCGTCGCGGCGCTGTTGCGCCGGTTGCGTAGCCGGGTGGGCCGGGCCTTTCAGGACGTGGACGACACCCGGGCCCTCGTGAGGGCGGGCGCTGCCGCCAAGGATGACGACGGCGTCGTCCGACCCACGCTCGCCGGCCTCCTCTGTCTCGGCGTCTTCCCGCAGCAACTCGTTCCGCAGCTCTTCATCTCCTTCGTCGCGCTGCCCGGCCTCTCACTGGGGGACGCGATGGAGGACGGCACCCGGTTCCTCGACAACGTCACCTGTGACGGCACGATCCCGCAAATGCTGGACACCGTCCTGACCGCCCTTAGGCGCAACATGCGCACGGCCGCGGTGATCCGTGGCATGGGACGGGAGGACCGATACGACTACCCGGTCGAGGTGATCCGTGAGTTGGTCGTGAATGCCGTCCTCCATCGCGACTACTCACCCGGCTCCCGCGGCACCCAGGTCCAGGTGGAACTCTACCCGGACCGACTGGTCGTCAAGAGCCCGGGCGGTCTGTACGGCAGTGTCGTACCGAGCCAGCTCGGCGTGGAAGAGGTGTCTTCGACACGCAACGCGACGTTGGCCAGACTCCTGTCCGACATACCGGACGCCGATGGCATGCCGGTCAGCGAGAACCGCGGGTCCGGGCTGCCCCGCGTGATGACACGGTTGCGCAAGGCGGGTATGAGCCCGCCGAGATTCGATGTGGCTCCAGGGCACGTCCATGTCACCGTGCCCCAACATGCGCTGCTCGACCCTCCGACCGTCGAGTGGATCGCCAGGATCACCAACGCTGCGCTGACCGATGAGCAGCACATCGCCCTGGCATTGATGCGGAACACTGGAGCGGTCTCGAACGAGATGCTCCGCGCCTGGGGTATCGAGCCACACGCCGCGACAACAGCCCTTCGGGGACTCGTCGACCTGGGACTCGCACTCAAGCTGGGTGGCCGCAGATACGCAACATACGAACTCGTCGAAGACCCTGACCGGCGACTGGATCTCGGTCCTCTCGTCCCGGTCGCAGGTGTCGGCACGGCGAGACGCCGACGGATCGAGAGCGAGCTGCAGGCGGTGATCGAGGCCATCCGCGCCGGCCACGTCACCGTCCGTGCCATCAGTGAACGGCTGGGGCTCAGCTACCCCACCACAACTCGCCGAATCAACGCACTGCTTGAGTCCGGTCGTATCGACGCCACGGGCGCGGCACACAGCCGTGGCCGCACGTTCGTCGTCAGCAAGCCCGGTCGACAGGCGACGCTCGACCGCCCTGTCGTGTGATCATCTGCGTCGCGTGGAGCTCGGGCCACCGGGACAGCTGTCGTGGTCGTGGTAGACGTCCGGGTCAGACGGATTTGTGGAGTGATACGGCTGAACCTTCAGGATCATCCCCTCCTTGCGTCGTACGCCCCCTGATACGGCCCGCTCCTCCACCGAGACCCGGTGCCACTCGCACCGCCCGGAAGCCACCGAACCTCAGCCCTTGCCCAGGGTCTTGCCCGCCACGGACTTCTGCGTCTTCGTCGAGCCGTCCGACGCAAGCGTCTGACCAGCCTTCGACAGCGCGGCCCTGCTTGGCCTGCTTGCCTTCGACATGTCACCACCTTCCGTCTGCGCTCGACAGCCATGACTGAGAGAGCCAGGGACGCCGGCGAGACGACCATGTCTCACATGGCAAGACGCAATTTGCAAAATGAGTCGAGCTACTTGGGAGTCCGCCGCATCTCGACAAAATCTGTCGAGATGCGGCGAAGACTGAGGAAACACGCCGGCCGGCGCCTCCCGCGATGGCCGCGAGGTCGGCGCCCACCACCGTGAGCACCCCGAATGCCACGGCGGTCGCGGCGAAGGCAGAGGAACCCATGAGCGCGAGGCCCTCGGTGGTGCGGATCACGGCCTTAGTCGGGCCGTCGGCACCAAGGGTGGTGTAGAGGCCGTCGCGACCCCGGCGGACCCAGATCAGCAGCAGCCACAGCAGCGTGACGCCAGCCCCGACCGCCCATGGCGCGTCCTTCAACCCACACTGGTGGTATTCGGCGGCGAAGTCGCGCACATAGGCACCGCTGATGAGGCGATCGGCGACGACGGCGTCCTGGCCGCCTGTGGATAGGAGGGTCGGGATGGCGCGGCGCGCGGCGTCGAGGTGGCCGGGCGCGGATGAAGAGCGGCGAAACCGGCAGATGGTTGAGGAGTCATTGATGCAATTGTCGAGACGCAGCAGAGACTGAAGAACCACGCCCGGCAAGATCGAAGAACCGATCCCGTGGTCGGGGGTTGCGGGCAGTGGGCCCCCCGCGAGCTGGAGTGAAGGCACGCTCGGACTCCCTGCTGGAGGAAGCGCGGAGTGTGTGCTGGAGGTAGCGTAGGGACATGGCCGATGGCGGCTACACGATCGTGGCGTCGCCCACCCGACGGTGAGCTTGGGGGAGATGCTGCGGGCCAGCCGCGGATCCATTGGCGGGGACACCACGTGGACCAGCGCCGGCTACTACGAAGCCATCGCGTCCAGCGGCCTGCCGGGGATCTTCCTCGGGCCGGAGCGCCTGCGCCGAGAGCAGTTGGATTCCTACCTCCGGCGTGTCATCGACCGGGACCTGCCCGAACAGGGGTTCATGGTACGGCGTCCCCAGACGCTGCGTCGCTGGCTCAACGCGTACGCCGCCGCCTCATCGACCACCACCATGTACTCCAAGATCCTCGACGCCGCGACAGCCGGTGACGGTTCGCAGCCCGCCAAGACCACGACGATTGCCTACCGCGACCTGCTCAGCTCAGGCGTCCCAAGCCAGCGTGGGCCACCTGCGAACAGGGAACGGGGATCACGAGGTCGACCTCGTCGTGGAGGGAACAGAGGGTCAAGTCGTCGGTATCGAGGTCAAGCTCGCCGCGGCGGTCACGGACGCAGACGTACGGCACCTGCACTGGCTACGACGGCAGCTAACGGACGACGTCGTCGACCTCATGGTCATCACCACGGGCGAGACCGCCTACCGCCGCTCGGACGGCGTCGCCGTCGTCCCCTTGGCCCTCCTCGGGCCCTGACGCCGGAGCGGGTTCCTCAGAATGCGCCGCAGGGCGGGCGGACCCCACTCGATCCAAGAGTCCGCTGCGGGCTCGGCTTCAACAGGGTCTCGGCCGTGTGCTGCGACGTCAGGGCTCACCGAGCATCCGACAATGCCTTTCGACTACCGCATCCACAGCGGCCACGTCGTGGACGCCGGGTGAAGGACCAGGCGGTCGATCTCGTCCAGCTCGACGAGGACGTGTACAAGATCTCGTGGACCGAGCCGACAGGGACGTCCGTGGTGGTGAACGTGCTCCCAGGCAAGCGTCGCCTGCACGGGACGATCTTCTTCCCCCGGTGGATCCAGGAGAACGGCTCGCTGACCGTCCTCTTCCAGAACGACCATCTGGACAAGATGCGGCGACTGCGGGACCAGGGCCCGACCTACCCGATCCACGTCGTGCCCGAGTTCGCGCAGATCCGCCTGTTCGAGCACGTCGGCGCCGACGACGACGCGATCATCGCCGTCGCGCCGGGTGCGCTGCCGGCGGGCTTCGCAGACCGGTCCAACTGACGGTGGACGTGCTCGACAGACCAGGGTCGAGGCTCCCTGAGCCGCCGGCTCTCGAGCCGTTCGCCCGGCCTCAGCGTCGATGCGGCGGCACCGATCGACCTGGGGCCTGGGGCGGGCGGCGCATCGGGGAGGTCGGGCAGGTCGGCCTCGGCGCGTGCGGCCCGCAGGAGCGCACGCCGCAGCGGGCCCAGCTGACGGCCGAACTCCCGGGCGGCGCTCTCCACGCCGCCATCCTCGCAGTCCGTCCCCACCGCCGACGCCCACGACCAGAGGCCGCGCACTCCACTGGTCGCGGGCGGCGTGCGGCTCAGCAGCCGAGCTTGTGCAGGCGAGGCGGGTTCAGGAGGAGGTCGTTGGTGGTTCCGAACTCTCCCAGGGCCGACCACTCGATCCTTGCGGAGCTCGTGGCGAGGTCGGCCGTCAGCTGGGCGTGGGAGAGCCCGTGCTGCCAGCGGTAGGTCAGCACGGAGCCGCCGTCGTCGACCGAGAACCCGAAGGTGCCCTCGAAGGCCGGCACGTGGGACCGGAACCGGCATAGCGCGAACAGGGCCTGCACCACCGGTCGCTGCAGTTCGTGGTCGATCTCGGCGGGGTCGTAGTGGTGGCGGTTGATGTCACGTCCCACCCCGGTCCGTGCCAGCAGCTCCATGTCGTTGTGACCGGCCAGCACGCCGACGTAGTAGACCTGCGGGATGCCGGGGGTGAAGAACTGGATGGCCCGCGCCAGCAGGTAGCGCCGGTCGTCGCGCCCCAGGGCGTCGTAGTACGTGGCGTTCACCTGGTAGATGTCGAGGTTCGAGGCCACCGCACCTGAGGCCAGTCGGCTCTGCCCCTGGGTGTTCTCGTGGAGCGTCTCGACCAGGGCGTCCAGCTGGTCGGGGCGCAGCAGACCGGGACGGTCAGGCTCGCTCTGGTCGGGACCGACGTCGATGATCCCGATGCCGTCGTGGGTGTCCAGCACCGTGACCGCGTTCGTCGGGCGGACCTGCTGCCACGCCACGAGTGGACCGGACTCCCCCGTGGTCAGGGCATGCAGCAGCAGCGGGGGCAGGGCGAAGTCGTAGACCCGGTCCACGGCGGCACCGATCTCGATCTGCTTGCGGTAGTACGAGTGGACCTCGACCAGCACCTCCACCCCAAGCGCCCGCGCCCGGGCGGTGAACTCCTCGATGAAGGCGAACGTCGCCGGCGTCATGAAGCAGCTGGTCCCCGGGTCCTTCACGGCGTAGCCGACCGCGTCGAGGCGGACCATCGAGACGCCCGCATCGGCGATCGTGGTCAGCACCGACTCCAGGTACCTCCGCCCGGCGGCGGACCGCACGTCGATGTCGATCTGCTGGGAGGTGAAGGTGGTCCACACCAGCCGCTTCACCCCACCCAGGGTGTATGGAGTCAGCGGCAGCCCCGGCCGGGGCCGGTACACCGCTGCCAGCTGCGCCTCAGTCGCACCGTCGGGGAACACCGAGGACATGGTCAAGAACAGCCCGGCCGACGACGACGCGTCGCCCTTGTCCAGCACGTCGACGAACGCCGCCGAGCTCGCGGAGACATGGTTCACGATCAGGTCGACCATCGTGTCGCCGGACTCGGCCAGCGCCGCCACGTCCTGCCACGTGCCCAGCCGCGGATCCACCGCGGTGTGGTCCTGCGGGTCGAACCCCGCATCCGCACCGTCGAATGGGGTGAAGAACGGCAGGACGTGCACCCCGCCGAACGCCGAGGCCCAGGGCTCGGTGCGCAGCAGCGCCCCCAGACCGGGCAGGTCACCGGCCAGGCGGTCCGCATAGGTGATCAGCTGAACGGCATTGCGGGTCATCCACAGACTCCTTCAAGGTTCCTCGGACGGGACGGGAGCGGCCTGACCGGATCAGGGATCCAGAAGTCCGCCTCCGACTCCTCGGCAATGGTCCCGCCGGTGTTGGAGTTGCGGTCGTAGCGCGGGAAGTTGCTGCTGGACACGTCCATGCGTGACCCCACGATCGACACTCCTCGCGAATGGGAGGATCGCATAAAGGTCGGCCCTTGCGCAACATGTCGACGACTGCGAGCGCGATCCCCACCCCGATCAGGGAGTACCCCACAACCTTGTATTCCGGCGATCACGAACGCGAACGCGGTGCTCGTTAGCGGTGTGAGGCGGTTCGCCTTGGTGTCATTCCGCACCAGGAAGACGAGCACCGCGACGATTGCCAGGACGACTACCGAGATCAGCATGTATACCTGTGACGATTCCATACGTTCCTCCGGGCGCGACTTTCACAGGCAGTCTTCCACGGTGAAGCCGGTGACGGTGTTGAATCGCTCCTGCTCAGCTGTCAGTGCCACCCCACGCTGACGCCCAGCGTCTGCCTCCAACGGGGCTCATCGCAACCTCCGAACCTCCTCGGTGCTGCGACGATGGCTAGATTCCGCCGGACGTCGAGCGGGCCACGCTCTGTCGCCTCACGTAGCCGAGCACCATCTGGACCCCTACATTTAAATACAACGCCGAAAACTGAAAGTTCGCTGCATGATCGCGAACCGCTCGGTGCGCCCGTCCCGGTTGGCCGGTGCGATGCGTCCGACGTCGATGGGCCCGTCGACGCCGGACAGTGCGGTCTCCACTGCCGCCAGCAGGTCGGCGATGGGGAGGCCGAGGTTGCTTGCCAGCAGGTTCCCGGTCCCGGCAGGAAGGATCCCGAGAGGGATGCCCGACCCTGCGAGCACGGTCAGGACCGTGCGGACCGTGCCGTCGCCGCCGCAGGCCAGGACGAGGTCCACGCCCTCGCGCAGCGCTGCTCGGTCATGCCGTCGCCGGGGTCCTCGGCGGTGGTCTCCAGCCACAACGGGGAGCCCCAGCCGGCCGCGGCACGCCGTCGGCGAAGACTGGGACGGCGACACCGCAGTCCCTTGCGCGGGCACCAGGGACCAGGTGGTTCACGCCGTGGCCGAATCTGCCGAGGAGCCAGAGGAGGACTCCGATAGCGGCCAGGACGATGCCGATGGTCTTCAGGATGGGGAGGTTGGCGATCAGGCCGATGGCGATCAGGGCGACGCCGAGGATGGTCACGGTGTCTTCTCCCTCTTTGCTGGGGCCGGGTGCGCGGTCGTCACCCGCGCTGGGTTTAG
>JADGOQ010000007.1 GCA_017882885.1 Actinomycetales bacterium
GCCCTCAACCAGGCCGCCAAGGAGATCGCCCAGCGCTACGACTTCAAGGGCGTGGGCGCCTCCATCGCCTGGAGCGGCGACTCGATCCTCATGATCGCCAACTCGCCCGAGCGAGTGAAGGCCGTCCTCGACGTCTTCCAGACCAAGCTCATCCGGCGTGGGGTCTCCCTCAAGGCCATCGACACCGGTGACGGCGAACCCAAGCCGTCCGGCAAGGAGTACCGGCTCGCCGGAACGCTCCGGGAGGGCCTGAACCAGGAGACCGCGAAGAAGATCACCAAACTGATCCGCGACCAGGCCGCCAAGGGCGTGAAGACCCAGATCACCGGTGACGAGGTGCGGGTGAGCTCGAAGTCCCGCGACGACCTCCAGGACGTCATCGCCCTGCTGCAGGGCGCCGAGGACATCGAGGCCGCCCTGCAGTTCGTCAACTATCGCTAGGGGGCACGCGGCGCGGCTCAATACCCCGCGCGGCTCAGTAGCCCGCCATCCTCTCCAGGCGCGCGATGCGGTCCGCCATGGGCGGGTGGGAGGCGAACATGCGGGAGAACCCGCCGCCGCCGCGGAACGGGTTGGCGATCATCATGTGGGAGACCGACTCCGTGGCGGGCGTCGGCCGGAGCGGGCGCTGCTGGGTCCCGCGGTCCAGCTTGGCCAGGGCGGACGCCAGGGCGAGCGGGTCCTCGGTGAGGCGCGCCCCGTCCTCGTCGGCGTCGTACTCCCGGGTGCGGGAGATCGCCAACTGGATCATGGACGCCGCGATCGGCGCGAGGATGACCATCAGCAGGCCGCCGATCGGGTTGCCGCCCTCACGGCCGCGCCCTCCCCCGCCGAAGAACAGCATGAACTGCGCGACGGATGTGATGATGCCGGCGACGGCGGCGGCCACGGACGAGGTCAGGATGTCGCGGTTGTACACGTGCATCAACTCGTGGCCGAGCACACCGCGGAGTTCACGGGGCTCGAGGATCTCGAGGATCCCCCGGGTGACGCACACCGCCGCGTTGGCGGGGTTGCGGCCGGTCGCGAACGCGTTCGGGGCCGTGGTGGGCGAGATGTGGATGCGGGGCATCGGCTGGCCCGCCCGGATGGAGAGCTCCCGCACGATCGCGTAGATCTGGGGCGCCTCGACCTCGGACACCGGCCGCGCCTGCATCGAGGCGAGTGCGATCCTGTCCGAGAACCAGTAGGAGACGAAGGTGGTCACGAGCCCGAACGCAGCGAAAACCCAGATGAATGCCGGCTGGTTGGTCGAGCCCGCGATCACCCAGCCGATTCCGAGCAGGATGGCCCAGAGCACGCCGAAGAGCGCGGCCGTCTTCATTCCGTTGTGGTGAGAGGAACCCATACCATTCCCAACGACGTGGGTGGCGGAAGTGTTCCGGCCGCCGGAGCGTCGCCGCTCAGGGCAGCGTCGCGACGTGGCCCTCGTCGCGGCTGATCGCGATCATCGTCTCGCGCTCCACCACCTTCACGCGGTCGCGGCCCTCGTCCGCGCCGAGTGCACGTTCGTAGGCGTCGAGGAGTTCCCACCCCTGCCAGGTGGTGAAGCGGATGCCGGCGGCCTCGAGGTCAGCCACCATGGCGTCGTGGCCAAGCGCGTCCTGGTCCCGGTCCCGATCCAGCCGCCCCGCGTGGGCGTCCTCGACGAGGTGCGCGATGGTCTGCTGGGCGTCGGACTTCGTGGACCCGATCAGGCCCACGGGCCCCCGCTTCACCCAGCCGGTGGCGTAGAGTCCGCGGATCGGCTGGTCGTGTTCGTCGAGGACGCGGCCCTCCGAGTTCGGGATCACGCCGCGGACGTCGTCGAACGGCACGCCCTCCACCGGCGAACTGAAGTAGCCGACGGCGCGGTACACCGCCCCCACGGGGGTGTCCACGTACTCGCCGGTGGCGCGCACCGTCCCGTCCCCCACCAGTTGCGTCCGTTCCGTGCGGATGCCGACGACGTGCCCGCCCCGCCCCAGCACCGCCACGGGCTTGTGGAAGAAGTGCAGGTGGATCCGGCGGGAGGCGCGCCGGTCCTCCGGATCCTTCAGCGTCCAGTCCACGAGGGTCTTTACCACCTGCTTGGTCTGGTTGGATGACCTGATCGCGGCCTCCGAGCCCTCGTCGAAGTCGAAGTCCTCCTCGTGGACGATCACGTCCACGTCACGCATCTGGCCCATCTCGCGAAGCTCGAGGGGCGAGAACTTCACCTGGGCCGGGCCGCGGCGCCCGAACAGGTGGACGTCCGTGACCGGGCTGCTGCGCAGCACCTCCGCCACGTTGGCCGGGATCTCGGTGGGCATGAGGTCCTCGACGTGCTTGGTCAGCATGCGCGCGACATCGAGCGCCACGTTGCCCACACCCAGCACGGCGACCTCCTTCGCCTCCAGTGGCCAGGTGCGCGGCGCCTCGGGGTGGCCGTCGTACCAGAAGACGAACTCGCTGGCGCCGTGGACCTCGGGGAGGTCGGTGCCGGGGAGGTTGATGGGGGCGTCACGGTCCGAGCCGGTGGCGAGGATCACGGCGTCGTAGCGCTCGGTGAGCTGCGAAACCGGGATGTCCCGGCCGACCTCGACGTTGCCGATCAGCCGGATGTCACCGCGCTGCAGGATCCTGAAGAGCGCCACGATGATCTGTTTGATGCGCGGGTGGTCGGGGGCGACGCCGTAGCGCACCAGGCCGTACGGCGCCGGCAGCCGCTCGAAGATGTCGATCGAGACGTCGAGCCCGGACTTGGACAGGATGTCGGCGGCGTAGATGCCTGCCGGCCCCGCGCCCACGATTGCGACGCTCAGGTGGCGTGGATCGCTCACGACTGCCTTTCGAATGCGGATGCCCGCGGGCACTTCCCGATGATTCTATAAGCCCCACGGGGCGCTGACGCGGGGGGCGCCGAGAGGTTGGCCACACGCTCGCCCGCCGCGGCGCGCCGACGCGCATGGCAGAATCGGCTGGTGCGGGAGCGGTCTGGCGTGATCTTCGGCTTCGCGGCCTACCTCCTGTGGGGCGCGTTCCCGCTGTACTTCCGGCTGATGGAGCGCTCAGGGCCGATCGAGGTCGTGGCCCACCGCGCGTTGTGGTCCCTGGTCTTCTGCGTCCTCGCCCTCACCGTCCTGCGGCAGTCCGTTCCCGCACTGCCGGGCCTCGCCATCGAGACGCTCGCCATCGCGCCGCTCGCGCTCGGGTACATCATCTGGCTGGAGGCCGCCGGGGCTGACTCGGTGGAGATCGCCTCGCCCTACGGGCTCCTGATGGCGTCCACCGGGATCGTCACCGCCGTGCCGCTGCTGCTGTTCGCCGCCGCCGCCGCGCGCGTGCCCCTCGTGACCATCGGGATGCTGCAGTACATCACCCCGACCCTGCAGTTCGCGGTCGGCTGGCTCGTGTTCCATGAGCCGATGCCGCCCGAACGCTGGGCCGGCTTCGTCCTGGTGTGGGCCGCCGTGGTGGTCTTCACCGTCGACGGCGTGCGCCGGCACCTCGGCACCCCTACGCCATCCGGTTGACCAGGAGCCCCGCGAACTCCCGCAGGGTCTCCTTCACCTCACTGTCCGGCAGCGGGTCGAGTTCGGCGACGGCGGCGGCCGCCCAGTCGCGCGCCATCGCCCGCGCCTCCTCGACGACGGGGTGGTCACGCAGGTCCGCGAGCACATCAGCGAGCGCCTCGTCACTGGCGAGGTCGTCGGCCAGCCTCTCCAGGATCACCTGGCCGGCGGCGTCGAGGGTGCCGGCGTCGGCGCGCCGGCGCAGCAGCAGCACCGGCATGGTGTCCACGCCCTCCCGCAGGTCCGTCCCGGGCGTCTTGCCGGTGGTCGCGGCGTCCGATGAGAGGTCGATGACGTCGTCGGCCAGCTGGAACGCCACGCCGACCTTCTCGCCGAACGCCTCCATGATGGCCACGGCCTCGTTGCCCGCGCCGGCGAACAGCGCCCCGTAGCGCGCGGAGGTGGCGATCAGCGAGCCGGTCTTGTCCGCCAGCACGCGGATGTAGTGCTCGACGGCGTCGGCGCCCGCGGGGGCGCCGAGGGTCTCCTGGAGCTGCCCGACGCAGAGGCGCTCGAACGTCTCCGCATGGATGAGGA
>JADGOQ010000080.1 GCA_017882885.1 Actinomycetales bacterium
CGCGTGAACGACCTCTCCGCCGGCCGCATGACCTGGACCGACGGCATGCTCTACCCCCTCCTCCACCGCCTCGAGCGGCTTGGGCTCGTGGAGGCGAACTGGGGCGAGGGCCCGACCGGGCGCCGTCGGAAGCACTACGCACTGACGCGTGAGGGCACGGCGACCCTCGCGGAGCAGCGCCACCAGTGGGAGGTCGTGACCGCGACCCTCGATGGCATCTGGAATGACCTCGCCGAGACGGCTGGACGCGCGGTGACCGCGCGACCGGCGGAAGGATGGGCCCGATGACCGAGCAGGAGCACGAGCACGAGTACGGCGAGCGCACCCCGGACCCCGGCCTCGAGGAGCAGATCGCGGCGTGGCGCGGCTTCGTGCAGCGCCGGCGGGGGGTGGCGACCACCGACGTCGTCGAGCTCGAGGACCACCTCCGCGACCAGGTCGCGGACCTCGAGGCCACCGGCCTGGCAGCGGACGAGGCCTTCCTCGTCGCCGTGAAGCGCCTGGGGAACCTGGACGAGCTCTCCCGCGAGTTCGCCCGCGAGCACTCGGACCGCCTCTGGAAGCAGCTGGTCCTCGGGAACGCCGACGACGACGCCGCCAACAACCGCGCCGGCCGGACCGACCTGTGGGTGGCCCTCGGCATCGCCGTGGCGGCCGGACTCGCGATCCTCGCACCGCGGCTCTTCGGCCTCGACCTGGAGGAGGACGGCGGCTTCTTCGCCAGGAACGTCGCCGTGTTGGTCCTGCCGTTCCTCGCCGGCTGGTTCGCGTGGCGGCGGCGGCCGGGTGCGGGGACCATCGCGGTGATCGCCGGCATCTTCGTGCTCGGGGCGGTGTTCGCCAACGTCTATCCCTTCGGCGGCTACCACCACACCGAGGCGCTCGCCGCCATCCACCTCCCGGTCCTCCTGTGGCTCGTGGTGGGCGTGGCGTACACCGGCGGGGACTGGCGCTCCGCCCCGCGCCGCATGGACTTCCTCCGCTTCACCGGGGAGTGGGCGATCTACTACGCCCTCATCGCCCTGGGCGGTGGTGTGTTGCTCGGCCTCACGCTGGGGGCGTTCAGCGCCATCGGGCTCGACGCCGAACGCGTCGCCATCGAGTGGATCCTCCCCGCCGGAGCCGCGGGCGCGGTCATCGTCGCGGCCTGGCTGGTGGAGGCCAAGCAGGCCGTGATCGAGAACATGGCGCCCGTGCTCACGAAGGTGTTCACCCCGCTCACCACGTTGCTGCTGCTCACGTTCCTCGCCGCGATGGTCCTGACGGGCAACCCCATCGACGCCAACCGCGACTTCCTCATCCTCTTCGATCTGGTGCTCGTCCTGACGCTCGCGCTGCTGCTCTACTCGATCTCCGCGCGCGATCCGTTCGCGCCCCCCGGGCTGTTCGACCGGCTGCAACTGGTGCTGCTCGTCAGCGCCCTCGTGGTGGACCTGTTGATGCTCACTGCCATGGTGGGCCGGATCTCGGAGTTCGGCTTCAGCCCCAACAAGACCGCGGCCCTGGGCCTCAACCTCATCCTGCTCGCGAACCTCTCCTGGGCCGCGTGGCTGCAGCTTGGCTTCCTCCGCGGGCGCCGGCCCTTCGCCGTGCTGGAGCAGTGGCAGACCGCCTACCTCCCGGTGTACGCCGCGTGGGCCGCGGTCGTGGTGGTCGCCTTCCCGCCGGTGTTCGACTTCGCTTGACGACGACGGCGGGCGGCAACGGCGCCGGGCGGGCGGCAACGGCGGCGGGCGGGCGACGACGACGACGGCGGGCGGCAACGGCGCCGGGCGGGCGCCGTCGCCGCCGCACAGCGCGCTCGCCCGGCTAGAGTTCCCACCATGGAGGCCTGCTGATGTCCCGCCCGATGCCTATCCGCCGCGCGCTGGCGCGCGCCGCCCTGAAGGTCACCCGGTGGCGCACCGTGGGGGAGGTGCCGCGCAGTGGGATCCTCGTCGGCGCGCCGCACAGCTCGAACTGGGACTGGGTGGCCACGCTGACGCTGCTCTGGTCCGCCGGCGTGCGGCCCCGCGTGCTCGTGAAGCAGGAGCTGTACCGCGGACCGCTTGCGTGGCTGTTCCGGGCCACCGGCGGTATCCCCGTCGACCGGAAGCACCCAGGCCGGCTGGTCGACAACCTTGCCAAGCAGGCGAAGGCTGACAAGTCCTTCCTGATCGTGCTCGCTGCCGAGGGCACCCGCAGTAAGGGCACGCACTGGAAGTCCGGCTTCTACCGGCTGGCGCAGCAGACCGGGCTGCCGGTTTCTCTCGGGTTCATCGACGGCCCGAGCCGCACCCTGGGCTTCGGCCCCACCCTGCACGTCACGGGGGATGTGCGGGCCGACATGGACAAGGTCCGCGCGTTCTACGCCGACAAGCATGGCATCCATCCCGAGAAACGGACCGAGCCGCGGCTGCGCGAGGAGGACCGCGGCGAGGAGGACCGCGGCGAGGAGGACCGCGGCGAGGACGCGGGGCAGTCATGAGCACGGATCCCACCCGCGAGTCCCTCGAGGCCATCGCCGCGGAGAAGGCGTTCTTCGAAGGCCGGGACCACGCCCGCATCGCCGAACTGGCCGACCGGCTCGACCTCGACTCCCTCGCCGCCCTCGACCGTCTCGCCGCGCACATCGCCAAGCGCGCCATCCGGCAGGCCGCCATCACCGAGAAACTGATCGAGGAGAAGGACCCGCAGGCTGCCGTCTCGGCTGCTCACACCTCGGCTCTCGCGCAGATCTCCCACGCGCTGACCGCTCGCGCCACCTACATCGACGGCGTCCTGCAGCGCGTCGAGTTCGAGGAGGGCATGTTCGAGGGGTAGGCGGCGCGCGAGCGATTCCGCCCCTGGATCGCGCCCTCGAGTGAGGCGTTTGGCCTGGTCCCCTACCACCAAGGGCGCCCCAGCATGCTCCGGGTCCCCGCCTGCCCGCGCATTCGCCTCCCCCATCCGTGCCCTCGGCCCCCTCCCCGATGGCAACCGATACGCCCGCGAAGTTGCCAACGACGTTGTATCGCCAGTTGGTGGAATCGCTCTCCGGACTGAGCGGAATGGCGCCGAGAGGCGATACGCAGCGGCGACGTTGTATCGCCAGGTGGTGAGTCCCGGGGAGGTGGAACCGGTGAGTCCCGGGAGGTGGGTCCTCCCTGTCCACACAATGCCTAGCGGGCCCGTGTCCACACCCCTTCCGCCACGCGAGCGGGGTCGGGTCAGTTCCCAGCGAGAGTTTGCGCATGCGGCCCGCCTCTCCCCTGCCGAAAAGGCTCGTCACCCTCGGTGTCTTCACCCTCAAGGAGGCGATCGAAGAGGGCGCCCACCCGGAGCGGCTACGTCGGACGGACGTCATCCGCCTCGGCCAGGGCATCTATGCGATGAACGGCGTGGAGCATGACGATTTCACCATCGCGAAGGCCGTGTGCCGCTCCCTCCCCGACACATGGGCCTCCCACTGCACGGGCGGGATCGCGCGAGGGCTCACGCTCCCCCAGTCGCTGAAGCTCCAGTTGCCGGAGGTCTCCCGGCAGCGTCCCGCGAACCTCCCTCGGACGAGCATCGTTCGTGGTCACCGGGCATGCGTCCGGTTGGGAGAGGTGACCCGAATCGACAATATCCCCGTGTCCACCCCGGCAAGGGTGTGGCTCGAACTCGCATCGTCGCTCACCATCTTCGAGCTCGTCGAGTTCGGCGACCACCTCGTGAGGCTCCCTCGCCAGACCTTCGAGGGCCGGACGGAACCCCACGCGACGATCACTCAACTACGGCAGGTCCTGTCATGGCACGGTCGGATGGCAGGAGCGGAGAAGGCACATGCGGCGCTCGGGTTGATCCGCGTGGGCGCCGACTCGATCAAGGAGACGCACCTGCGCCTCGCGATGGTCGAGGCCGGCCTCCCTGAACCCGAACTGCAGCTCAAGCTGGATCCGAACGATCCGCATTCCCCGGTCGCTGACCTGGGATACCGCGAGCCTCGCATCGCCATCGACTACGACGGCGAAACCCATTTGACGCCAGAGCAGCAATCCCGTGACATCCAGCGTGATCGTCGCTTCACGATGGCCGGTTGGCGCCACATCACCGTCAATCGGCACGATGCGGCCGAGGGCTTTCGAACCGTGATCGGGGATGTTCGGCGCCTCCTGAGCGGCGGTATGTGAGAGACCCGGGGGATACCAATTGGCGATACACCAGTTGGCGATACAGCCACCGGGTGGTGTATCGCCAATCGGCGCCACTCTCGTCCAGTCCGGGCAGAATTCCAACGACGCGCGAGACGACCTCTGTGGCAACCTGGTGAGCGTATCGGTTGCCAGATGAGCCCCGGGAGCGGGGGAGGGAGCGGGGGAGGGAGGGGGTCGGCGCCCTAGATCACGCCCTCACTGAGCTTGAACGGCGTACCGAACCGGTGGGCCGTGATGCTCACCGACTGCTCGTGCACGAATGGCAACAGCTCCACGCGCCCCGCCTCCGTGACCGGCCAGGAGTAGATCGCGATGTCCGGGAGTCCTTCGATCGCCCGGGCGAGCGGCAGCGCGCCCGGCCCCACGAGGCGCACGCGGGCACCCAGCGGCTCCGCCTTGGCCCACGCAGTCGCGGCCACATGCCAGTCGTCATTCGACTCATGGCGCAGCGTCACGCCGGCCGCGACCATCTTCTGCGTCACCACGCCGGGCACGCGGACCCCCGTGGACAGCGTCAACTCGGCGCCCGCCCGCACACCGGCCGCCACCACGCGCACCAGGTCCACAAGCTTCTCGCCCTCGTCCACGCGGACCGTCACGGGCGTCGGGAGGTAGCGCAGGATGTTGCGCTCCACCCTGAGCCCGGTCGGGTCGTGGGTGACGCCGAACTCGCTCGCCCACGCGGCGGCGTCGGAGGCGACGGCGCGCCGCAGGCTCGCGTACTCGGCGGGCTCCAGCACCCCGCCCGCAGCCTCGACGACGTCGCGCACCGGCCCCGGGAGGTCATCCACCGGGGTGGCGGCGAAGCTGGGCGGCATGATGTCGGGGGCGTCGGCGGGCGTGGAGGCCCGAGACTCGACGACGTCCGCCGGGCTGGGACCGCCAGTCGCGTCCCCCGGGGAGGCGGCGAAGCTGGGCGGCATGATGTCGGGGGCGTCGGGAGGGGTGGGGGCCACGGGCAGAGCCGCCTCGGTGTCCACGGGCAGAGCCGCCTCGGTGGGCATTGCCTCGGCCTCGTCGGCCGGCACCGGCTCCCAGGTTCCCAGCCCGAACAGGTAGTTCGGCCCGCCGGCCTTGCTCCCCGCACCCACGGCGGACCGCTTCCACCCGCCGAATGGCTGGCGCCGCACGATCGCGCCCGTGATCACCCGGTTCACGTACAGGTTCCCGGCCTGCACGCCCGCGAGCCACTGCTCCAGCTCGCGCGGGTCCAGCGACTGCAGCCCAGCGGTGAGCCCATAGTCCACCGCGTTCTGGATCTCGATCGCCTCCTCCAGCGTCTCCGCCGTCATCACGCCCAGGATCGGCCCGAAGTACTCGGTGAGGTGGTACTCGGACCCCGGCCGCACCCCCGCGCGCACGCCGGGGGACCAGAGCGCTCCCGTCTCGTCCAGCGCCCGCGGCTTCAGCACCCAGTGCTCGCCGTCCCCGAGCGCGGTCAGCCCGCGCCGCAGCTTCTCGTCCCCGGGAACCACCACCGGCCCCATCTGCGACGACGGGTCCGCCGGCCACGCCACGTGCAGCGAGCGCACCGCGTCCACGAGCTGGTCGTGGAACCGCCGCGACGTCGCCATCGAGCCCACCAGGATCACCAGCGACCCCGCCGAGCACTTCTGCCCCGCGTGCCCGAACGCGGAGTACACCACGTCCTTCACCGCCAGGTCCGGGTCCGCCGACGGCGTCACGATGATCGAGTTCTTCCCGCTCGTCTCGGCCAGCAGCGGCAGGTCGTGCCGCCACGAGCGGAACAGCTTGGCCGTCTCGTACGACCCCGTCAGGATCACCCGGTCCACCAGCGGATGCGACACCAGGTGCCGTCCCACCGCGCGGTCGGGCGTCTGCACCAGCCGCAGCACCTCGCGCGGCACCCCGGCCGCCCACAGCGCCTCGGCGAGCACCGCCCCGGACCGGCGCGCCGGCGTCGCCGGCTTGAAGACGACGGCGCTCCCCGCCGCCAGCGCCGCCAGCACGCCCCCCGTGGGGATCGCGACCGGGAAGTTCCACGGCGGCGTCACCAGGGTCACCCGGGACGGCACGAACCGCGCGCCCGCCACCCGCTCGAGCTCGGGCGCGAGCGAGGCGTACCAGTGGCAGAAGTCGATGGCCTCGGAGACCTCGGGGTCGCCCTGGTCGAGGGTCTTGCCGGCCTCGGACGCGGCCACCTCGAGGAGTTCGGCCCGCCGCAGCCCCAGCTCCACGCCCGCGCGGTGCAGGATCTCGGCCCGCTCAGCCGCCGGGCGCGCCCCCCACGCGGCCCCGGCGTCCGCCGTCGCCTCGAGGAGCCGATCGATGGCGTCCGTGTCCGGCACGATCGCGGCATCCGCCTCCGCCACCCCCAGCCGCGAGCCGGGGATACGGCTCACGATCGCGCGCGCCCACGCGCGGTTGCCGGGCAGGATCGGATCGGTGTCCGGGGTGTTGTGGAACCGCCAGTTCCCTTCCCCGTCCTGGACGACGGCGGCGATCTCCTCCGCCGTCTCGGTGGCCCGGTCCTGGGTCCGGCGCGGGGTGGGGACGGCGTCGTCGACCGCCGCGAGCGAGGCGAGGAAGCGGTCGCGCTCGCGCGCGAAGACCGCGGAGTCCCCGGCGATGTCGAAGACGCCGGACATGAAGTTCTCCGGCAGGGAGTTCTCCTCGAGCCGCCGCACGAGGTAGGCGATCGCGACGTCGAACTCCTTCGGATCCACCACCGGCACATAGAGCAGCAGGTGGCCCACCTCGCGGCGCACCACCTCCGCCAGCCCCGTGGCCATGCCGGCGAGCATCTCGATCTCGACGTCGTCGCGCACGCCCCGTTGCCCGCCCAGCACCCACGCGAGCGCGATGTCGAAGATGTTCTGGCCCGCGATGCCGAGGTGGATGTTGCGGGTGCGCTCCGGGGTTAGCGACCAGTCCATGACGCGCTTGTAGTTGGTGTCCGTCTCGAGCTTGGTGGGCCAGGTGGTGAGGGGCCAGTCGTGGAGTTCGGCGTCCACCCGCTCCATGGCGAGGTTCGCGCCCTTGACCAGCCGAACCTTGATGCGCGCGCCGCCGGCTTCGACGCGCCGCGCCGCCCACTCCTGCAGCTCCATCATCGCGGCGAGCGCGTCCGGCTGGTAGGCCTGCAGCACGATGCCGGCCTCGTGGTGGAGGAGGGCCGGGTAGTCCAGCAGCCGCCGGAACACCGTGAGCGTGAGGGCGAGGTCCTTGTAGTCCTCCATGTCCAGGTTGACGAACTTGGGGGTGGACGCGCTCGCCGCGTCGAGGTAGAACGGCAGCAGGTGCTCCACCGCGTGCTCCACCACCTCGTCGAAGCCCCACGGATTGTGGGGGCCGGTGACGGCGGAGACCTTGAGTGAGAGGTAGTCGACGTCGTCGCGCGCGAGGAGCCGCGCGTTGGCGGCGAGGCGGCGGGCGGCCTCGCCGTCGCCCAGGACGGCCTCGCCCAACAGGTTCACGTTGACGCGGTTGCCGTCCGCGCGGGCCTGGGCGAGGGCGGTGGCGAGGCCCTCGCCGGTGGTGTTGACGATGAGGTCGCCCACGAGCTGGCGGAACACGCGCCGCGCCGCGGGGACCACCACCTCCGGGGCGGCGACGGCGGCCGGGCCGGCGGCCTTCACCCCGGCGGCGAGGTAGGGCGGGAGGAAGCTCGTGTCGCGGCGCGCGAGCCGGGCCAGGGTCCGGGCGGCGACGCCGAGGTCCTGGGGGCGGATGACGCCGTCGACGAACCGGACGGTGAACTCGAGCCCTTTCGGGTCCTTGAGCACCCGGGAGAGCAGGCGGGCGGCGTACTCGATGGGCTGGTCGGCTGACTCGGCCACCCAGCGCCGGGCCAGTTCCACCGCCTCACGGCCGGCCTCGTCAAGTTCGGTGCGCGCGTCGGTGCGGTCCATGTCAGCCTCCTGTGAGGCTCTCATTATCGAGCGCGACCGGCTTCGGTGCGCGGGAAGTGGTGGGAGCCGTGCCGAGCACCCGCCCTCGCCCACCGCCCCGCGCTCCCGCGCAACGCCCCGCGCTCCCGCGCAACGCCCCGCGCCCTCGCCCAACGCCCCGCGCTCCCGCGCAGTTTCGAGCAGTTGGCGACGCCGGTGGTGGCCCATTTCCGCATCGGCGTCGCCAAGGAACGTATTCAGCCGCGATTCTGGTTCCCAAACCGGCAGTTGGCGCCCTCGATGCGGCTGGGCATGCTCATAGAGGGCTCCAACCGCCCGAAACCCGGCTCAAGCGCGCTGAGGGGGCGCATCCGGAGGTTCCACGAGCGGTCGGTGGACTCTCTGGGCTGTGTCGAGGCGCGTGCGCACGTGTCCGTATTCTCCCGGGAGTGCTCGTTGCAGAATCCGCCTCGAGTTCTCCCGGGAGGCTGAGGACCGCGAGGGGCAGGCGGCTGGCGGAGGCGGCGGACGGCGCTTCAGATGAGGTGGTGGGCCGGACGCGGGCGAGGACAGCATGCTCCTGCAGGCACGGCGGCCGCGAGCGGGCACCGGTCAGGCGGACAGGCCGAGTCGCTTCATCAACGCCGGGATGTCGCGCTGGAGGGTGACCCACATGAGGTCGTGGTTGACCTTGTCGTACTGGTGGGCGACCAGGTTCCGCATCCGGGTGATGTCGACCCACTCGATGTTGTGGTGGTCCGATTTGAAATCCTCGGGAAACCGCTCCACAACCGTCGCCACCTTGATGAGCAGGCGCTCGCCGGCGTTCCGCAGCAGCCGGCCCTGCGCGGTGTCGGCCAGATAGGCATCGCGTCCCAAGGCGACCAGGTAGTCGGCGTCTCGGCCGAACCCGGCCAGATCATCGAGCCAGTCGCGGAGTCGGCTCTCGGGGACCGGGTGCTCCGAGGGCGTCACAGTGGCACCGCCTCGCGAATGGCCCGGTCGATGACCGGTCCGGTCGAACCGGCTGACACAACATCAACCCGAACCGTCAAGAGCTCAGTGAGTTCGTCCTCCATGGCCAGCAGGTCGGTGATCCCGGCGTCCTCGGGGAATGAGACCAGCAGGTCGACGTCGGAGTCCGGACCATCCGTACCCCGCGCCACCGAACCGAACACTCGCGGTGCGCTCCCGTGGTGCCGCGCGACGATCTCCAGCGCTTGCCCGCGCATCTCCCGTAGCACCTGGGACGGCCGGACCACCAGCACCCGGTCCAGCGCCGTCCGGGTTGCGGCGCTGGGCTGACGCCTGCCGGATTCGATCGCCGAAATCAGCGGCTGCTTCACACCCGAGCGCGCCGCCAACTCACGCTGCGAGAGGTGAAGCGCCTCCCGACGTGCCCTGACCTGGCTCGCGTACGTCACACCCACATGATAACGCCGGTGTTATCGCGAGCCAAGCACCTCGTGAGTGAATGGGCGGCTGGCAACACGTTGGCAACCGATACAGTCCGGGCCGGCTCGCCCCGGCTGTATCGCTTGATGGCCTCAATTGGGGCCGATTGGGCGCTCGAAGCCGCAATAACTCGCAATTGGCGATACACCCGCCGGGGGGCGTATCGGTTGCCAGCGGTTGCGGCCTACGCCCCGGCCACCAGCTTCTCCGTCAGGTGCGACGGCGCCGGCTCGTGGTGCAGGTACTCCCGCGAGAAGGTGCCGGTGCCCCGGGCGAGCGAGCGCAACGCGGTGGCGTAGCGGACCAGCTCGAACGTGGGAACCTCCGCGGTGACCGCGGTGCGTCCTTCACCGACCTGGTCGGTGCCCTTGACGCGCCCACGGCGGGTGGAGAGGTCGGACATCACGCCGCCGACGAACTCGTCGTCGCACTCCACCGTCACCGTGTCAACGGGCTCGAGGATGGTGATCCCGCCCTTCTTCGCGGCCTCCTGCACGCTGAGCGCGCCGGCCATCTGGAAGGCGGCGTCGGAGGAGTCCACCGCGTGGGCCTTGCCGTGGTACAGCACGGCGCGGACGTCCACCATCGGGTAACCGGTGATGCCCTTCGCCATCTGGTTCACGATGCCCTTCTCCACGGACGGGATGTACTGGCGCGGCACGGTGCCGCCCACCACCTCGTCCACGAACTCGAAGCCGCTGCCCTGGGGCAGGGGCTCGAAGCGGAGGTCCGCCACCGCGTACTGGCCGTGGCCACCGGACTGCTTGACGTGCTTGCCCTGCACCTCGCACTTGTCCTTGAGGGTTTCGCGGAGGGCCACGAGCACCGGAACGGTCTTGACCTCGACACCGGAGCGGTTCCGCAGCCGGTCGAGCATCACCTGGAGGTGCTGCTCGCCCATGGTCCACAGCACGAGCTGCCCGGTGGTGGCGTCCACCTCCACGCGGACCGTGGGGTCCTCGGCCTGGAGGCGCTGCAGGCCCTGCATGAGCTTGCCCTCGTCGCCCTTCTTCAGGTTCAGGATCGCAGTGGGGTACAGCGGCTCGGGCATCGTCCACGGGGTGATGACGGCAGGGTTCGCCGGGTCGGAGAGGGTGTCGCCCGTCTCCGCCTTGGTCAGCCGCGCCACGGTGACCACCTCACCCGCCACGGCCTTGTCCACCGGCACCTGGGACCCACCCAATGGCCGGCCGAGGGCGCCGACGCGCTCCTCGTCGTCGTGATCGGCGTGCCACTGCGGGTTCGCGGGCTTACCGGAGAACTGGGACAGGTGGCCGGAGATGTGCACCATCTGGTCGGAGCGCAGCACGCCGGAGTAGACGCGCACCACCGAGACGCGGCCCACGAACGGGTCCGTGGTGGTCTTGATGACGGCGGCCACCAGCGGTTCGTCCACCGAGTGGGTGAGCGGCGCGCGCTCGGCGCCCGCGGGGGAGTAGATGGTGGGCAGCACGTGGTCCGCGGGCGAGGGGAAGCCCACGCACATGACGCGCAGCAACCGCGGGACGCCGAGGCCGGTGGTGGCCACGATCGGCAGCACCGGGAAGAAGTCCGCGTGCCCGATGGCCTTCGCGAGGTCGGCGGAGAGGGTCAGGAAGCCGAGTTCCTCGCCCTCGAGGTACTTCTCCATGAGGTCCTCGTCACCGGACTCCGTGATGACGTCCTCGATCAGGCGGGCGCGCAACTCCTCCACGCTGTCCTGGTCATCCGGGTCCAGCGGGGTCAGTTTCATGCTGGACCCGATGCCCTCCACGATCTGGGCCCGCGACACCGAGATGACCCGCGCGTTCGCCGGGTCGTTCGCCTTGTACGGCAGGTAGAGGGCGTGCACCCCATCCCCGAAGACGCGCTGCAGCTCCTCGAGCGTCGCGTCGAAGTTCGCGCGCGGTTCGTCGACGTCGGTGACCACGATGGCGCGGGGGGCGCCGGCCGCGGCGCACTCGTCCCACACCCGGCGGGTGGCGCCGTCGATGCCGTCGACGGCGGAGATGACGAACAGGGCGGCGTCGGCGCCGCGCAGGCCCGCGCGCAGTTCGCCGACGAAGTCGGGGTTGCCCGGGGCGTCCAGCAGGTTCAGGCGAACGGTGCCGAGGTCACCGATGAGGTCGGGGTCGGAGATGTCCACCGAGGCGACGGCCAGGTTCACGGAGTAGTGCAGGCGCTTCTCGACGTCCTCGAAGTCCGTGACGGTGTTCCCGTCCTCCACGCGGCCCGTACGGTTGATCACGCCGACCCTGTTCAGCAAGGTCTCGATCAGCGTGGTCTTCCCGGAGCCGCCGGGGCCAACAAGGACAACATTGCGTACTTCAGGGGCCGCGGAGCCCCCGCTCGTCTTTGAGTTCATCCACCTATCACACCCCATGGGGAGCGAACATGCGAGGACCTTCGTCGCACCTTTTGCGGGTGGCGCCCGGAGGGCGACGGCGGTCAGAGGTCCAGGTGCGTGACCCGGCCGTCCACCACGGTCATGTCCACCACCATGCCGCCCAGCATGACACCCATGTCCCGGGCGTCGCCGAGCTCCTCGGTGGGGTCCGCCTCGAGCAGGATCACATCCCCGGGGGCGCCCGGCGCCAGCGTGCCCCGGCCGTCGGTGGAGCAGGCGAAGGCCTGCGCGGCGGTGATCGCCTCGGTGGAGTTCCATTGGGTGCGCTCGTCCGCGCTGCGGAACACCGCCGCCGACATCGCCAGCCACGGGTCCAGCGGCGAGACCGGCGCGTCCGAGCCCAGCGCCACCGTGATCCCCTCCGCGATCAGCGAATACGTCATGAAGCACCGGTTCTTGCGGTCCGGCCACACCCGCGCGGTGACGTCCCGGTCATCGAGCAGGTGCGCGGGCTGCATCGACGCGGTCAGGCCGTACTTCGCCAGGCGCGGGATGTCGCGGTACGCGAGCAGTTGGAGGTGTTCGATCGACCCACGCGCACCGGTGGCCGCGAAGGCGTCGATCGCCGAGCCGACCGCGGCGTCGCCGATCGCGTGCACCGCCGCCTCGATGCCGTGCGCGTGGGCGCGCGCGAGCAGCTCGGTCAGCTCGTCCTGCTCGTAGTTGGTGACCCCATACGGGTCCGCCAGACCGTGGGCGTCCGGGTACGGGTCAACGCAGCGGGCCGTGCGGGTGTTCAGCGACCCGTCCGAGATGATCTTCAACGGCCCCATCCTCACCAGGCCCGCGCCGCCCTCCAGCGCCTGCCCGGTCCGCAGCCGCGCCGCGATCGCCGCGTCGAGGTGGTCCGGGTAGGTGGCGGCACGCACCCGCAGCCCGGTGGCGCCCGCGGACACACGCCCCGGCCAGGCCAGGAACGGCGCCCCGAACTCCATGTCCACGATCCCCACCACGCCCTTCCGGGCCGCCAGCTCGAACGCCCCCGCGGCGCCGGCCGCCGCCTGCGCACGCGCGCCGGGGAGTTCGTCCAGGCGGGCGAGGGTATCGAACCACTCGCGCTCCTCCATCACGCCCTCTCGCGGGGACAGGCCGAGGATTTCGAGCGCGCGGGAGTTCAGCCAGCCGTTGTGGGCGTCGCCGGAGATGAGCACCACGGGCCGGCCGTCGCTGACGGCGTCGAGTTGCGCCACGGTCGCTGGCGCCGGCCACAACGCCGACCGGTGGCCGAAGCCGAACACCGTGGCGCCGTCGTCGGGGCGGTGCGGCAGCTCGCGGGCCAGGATGGCGACGACGTCGTCCGCGCTCGCGGACCCGCTCACGTCCACGCGGGTGAGGGTCTGGGCCCACTGGTCCCAGTGCACGTGCGCGTCCCACAGGCCGGGGGCGGCGAACCGCATGTCCGCGTCGTACTCGTCCTCGCCCGCGCGCGCGAGGCCCGGCCCGATCTCCGCGACGACGCCGTCACGGATGCGAAGGTCCACCGGGCGCCGGGGGACGGTGGTGTGGTCCGGGGTGTGGCCGCGGCGGTCGATCCCCACGGGGACCATCCGGACGTTGCGGATCAGGAGCGAGCGCTGCGCGGATTCCGACATGGTCACCTTCCCTGGTCAGCCCTCGGCCCTGCGTTGGGAGCGAGCGTGCCGGCTCTGGCATGCTCGTGGGCGTGAAGTTCCTGCGCCGCCTCCTCCAACTCGTGGCGGGGAACCTCATTCAAGGTATCAGTGTGGCCGCGCTCGTTCAGGCGAACCTGGGACTTCCCGGCTGGGATGTGTTCCACCAGGGGCTGGCGCGGGCCTTCGACAAGCCGATCGGCTCG
Source organism: Actinomycetales bacterium (assembly GCA_017882885.1). Classification (GTDB taxonomy): domain Bacteria; phylum Actinomycetota; class Actinomycetes; order Actinomycetales; family Actinomycetaceae; genus UBA1383. The sequence continues at coordinate 13,666 of JADGOQ010000080.1, forward strand.
TTGATCGTGGCGGTCTCGCTCCTGGTGCTGCTGCTGTGGATTCCCCTGCGCGAGAGGCCCGGGATCGGGACCGTGGTCAACGCGGTGCTGGTGGGGGTGTTCGTGGACGTCGGGCTCGCCGTGCTCCCGGACTTCGACGGCCTCGTGCTACGGTCCGCTGTGATGGTGGCTGGGACCGTGGGCTTTGCGCTCGGCACCGCGATCTACATCGGGGCCAACCTCGGCCCCGGCCCGCGCGACGGGCTCATGACCGGCCTCGCGCGCCGTGGCGCCTCCGTCCGGATGGCGCGGACCTCGATCGAGGTGATCGCGCTGGTGGTGGGCTTCCTCCTCGGCGGCACGATCGGGGTGGGGACGGTCCTGTTCGCGTTCGGGGTGGGGCCGCTGGTGCAGTGGTTCCTGCCGTGGTTCGCGAACGTTGACTGAGCGTTCACGGGCGCTCCGCCTCCGGCAGTTCAGGTGGGCTCAGCAGCCAGCGAGAAGGCGGGATAGCCCGAGGCGGCGCCCGGGTACCCGACGGCCGCTGAACCTGCCCGCACTCCTGCCGCCACACAGGCATCGAAAGGGAGACCCGTCGCGAGTGCGGCCGCGAGGACCCCGACCGCGGCGTCGCCCGCGCCTGTCGTGTCCACCACTCGCGCCGCGGACGGCGCGGGGACGTGGCCGCTGGTCGTGCCCGCTTCCCCTGCGACTACGAAGACGGCTCCGAGCCTGCCGAGGGTGATCACCGCGCGCCGGACGCCGAGGCCGAGGAGGCGCGACGCGGTGGCAAGCGCGGCGTCGACCGACGCGGGAGCTTCCTCCCCCAGCACGAGGCCGGCCTCGGACTCGTTGACCACGAGCACACCGAGGCCCTCGAACACCGCGGCCGGAAGCGCTATTGCCGGGGCGAGGTTGAGGACGACCTCCGCACCACGGGCGCGTCCGAGTTCGGCCACCGCCGCGACGGTCGCGGGCGGCACCTCGCCCTGGGTCACGAAGACGTCCGCGTCGCGGGCCGGATGCCCCTCTCGCAGCCCGGACAGGTCGACGACGCCGTTCGCCCCCGGGACGACGATGATCTCGTTCTCCCCGTTGGCGTCGACCGTGATGTGCGCGGTGCCCGTCGGGACACCGCGATCGACGGCGAGGAGTTCGTCGCGGACGCCGAAGTCCCGGAGCGATTGACGCAGGGTGAGGCCGGCGGCGTCACCGCCGACCCTGCCCACGAACCAGACCTCCGCGCCCGCGCGTGCGGCGGCGACCGCCTGGTTCGCCCCCTTTCCGCCCAGGCGGTAGCTGACCGAGGTGCCGATCAGCGTCTCCCCGGGTTCGGGGAATCGACTCACGGTCACGGTGATGTCCTGATTCAGGGACCCGACAACGGTGATGCGGGGCGTCCTGGCTTCCATGAGCCCATTGTGTGGCATCCCGGTGCTGCTCGGGCCGTCAGGATTGCGCGGTTGTCGAGCCGCGCGTCCCCTGCGCCGGCCGGGCACCGGTCCACGGGCGATCAGGCGGAGAGGGCGATCAGAAGGGGAGGGCATCACCGGGGCGGCGCACCACCCGCAGGGGCACGAAGCTGTAGCCGCCCACGGCCCGCCGGATCGCGAAGTCATCGCCGTGCCGCTCCACCACGACCATTCGCGCGGCGGCGGGCAGGACCATGCGCCCACCCTCCTCGAGCTGCTCCGCGAGCTCGCGGGGCACGAAGCCGGCGTCCGCGGAGACGAGGATCCTGTCGAAGGGGGCGAGCGACGGCGCCCCGAGAGCATCGCCGTCGGCCCGGATCATCCGGGCGCGCGCGCCGGGGGCGTCGTCCAGGCCGACCGCCTCCAGGTTCTCGCGCGCCATCTCCACCAGTTCCGGCACGATCTCGACGCCGATCACCTCCCCCTCCGGCCCGGCCAGGTGCGCGAGGATCCTGGTGGTCCACCCGGAGCCCGCCCCGACGTCGAGCACCCTGTCCCCGGGGTACACGTCCAGCAGCGCGAGCATGGTCTGCACGGTGCTCGGCTGGGAGTTGGTGGCACCGTACCCGATCGCGATCGGCAGGTCCGCCCCGGCGAAGCGGCGCTCCCACCGTGGCAGGAACGCCTCCCGGGGCACGGTGCGCATCGCCGCGGCGGCCCGCCAATCGGCGTCCGCATCCGGCCAGAGCTCGGCCCTCATCGGGTCTCGAGCCGAGAGGTCCTCGTCACGTCCTCAGAGTATGGCCACGAGGTCCAGCCGCCCACCGGAGTGGGAACGGCGCTCACAGGCGGCACCCACCAGTTCTCACAGGAGACCCACAGGCTCCGCTGCCAGCGTGAGGACATGGCACTCATGTACCCCGGCAATCCGGCCACCGCGGTGGAACCGTCGCGCACGCGCTCACGTTCCAACACCGAGCCGTACACCGCGCCCCACACCGCATCCTGGGCCGAAGGCCTCGCCGCACTCCGTGCCCGGCAGCAGCGCACGGCGAACACCGCGCTCGCCGCCGTGGGGCTGGTCGGAGGGGTTGCCCTCGGGCTGACCTTCCAGGCCATCTGGCCCCTCGGCTCCACGCTGGCCGACCTCCTGTGGGCGGCGTCCGTGCTGGCCGCCGTGGTCGGCACGTACGGCGTCCTGATCCTGCTGGTGCTGATCGCGCGCCTGCCCGTGCTCGAGCGGGCCATCGGACAGGACCGGCTGGTCGTCGCCCACAAGCGGATCGCCCCGTGGGCGCTCTCACTGGTGGCAGCACACGTCGTGCTGGTGGTGGCGAGCTACGCCCGCACCGCCGTGGTCTCCTGGTGGAGCGAGCTGTGGTCACTCAACACGACCACCCCCTGGATCCTGCCCGCGACCGCCGGCCTGGCGGCGCTGGTGCTGGCGGGTCTGACGTCATGGCGGCATGCCCGCTCGCGCATGCGGCACGAGACCTGGTGGACCATCCACCTCTACACCTACCTCGGCATCGCCCTCGCGTTCGCACACCAGATCACCGCCGGCGGCCCGTTCATGACGGGCTGGGCCCGGGCGCTGTGGGTGGCGCTCTACGTGGCGACCTTCGGTTCGATCCTGTGGTTCCGTGTGCTCGTGCCCCTGCGGCGCTCGTGGCGCCACGACCTGCGCGTGGCCGCGGTGGTCCGCGAGACCCCCGACATGGTGAGCGTGCTGGTGAGCGGGCGGAACCTGCGCGCCCTCGGCGTGCAGCCCGGCCAGTTCTTCAACTGGCGCTTCCTCCACCCCGGCCTGCGGTACGAGGCGCACCCCTACTCCCTCTCCGGCCTGCCGCGCCAGGGGATGATGCGCCTCACCGTCAAGGCGCTGGGTGACGCGTCCACCGCCCTCGCGGATGTCCCGGTGGGCACCAGGGTGCTGGTGGAAGGGCCGTACGGTGCCACCACGCCCGTCCGGGTGCGCGGCTCGCGGGTGGTTCTCGTGGCCGCCGGTGCCGGGATCGCCCCGATCCGTACGCTGGTGGACACACTTGGTGCGCACCTGCCGGTGGACGTCATCTATCGCGCGTCGAATCCGCAGGATCTCGCGCTTGCGCAAGAACTGCGCGGACTTGCCCGTCCCAACCGTGTCCGTGTGCACCTGATGGCGGGCTCGCGCACCACCTACCCGCTCACGGCGGACCACCTGTACTCCCTTGTCGGCCCCCTCTCGGACGCGGACGTGTTCGTCTGCGGCCCCGAGTCCCTCAACCAGCTGGTCGAGCGGTCCGCACGTGAGCTGGGCGCGGACCCCGACCGTATCCACCACGAAGAATTCAACCTCTGAGGAGCACCATGAGCACCATCAAGAGCGGCGCCATCGTCGCGGCAACCCTCGCCGGCGTGGCCGGAGTCCTCGTCCTCAACCCCACCACCGAAGTCGCCCCGGCCGCGGCGACCGGCCTGGTGTCGCCCAGCGACGCGAGCGGCGCCACCACGGACCCGACCGTGACCACGGGGTCCGACGACGAGGAAGACACCACCTCGGACGATTCCGATGACACCGCGGCGTCGGCCACCACCGCGCCGTCCACTGCCGCCGCGCCGGCGGCCACGGCCAGCACGGCCACCTACACCGGGGCGGTGTACTCGACTCCGTACGGCCCGATGCAGGTGGAGGCCACTATCGCGAACGGCGAGATCGTTGACATCAGCTGGATCTCGCTGCCCGCGGACCGCCATTCCCAGGGCATCAACAACCGGGCCGCCCCGCAACTCGTGGTGGAGGCGCTGGCCGCGCAGTCCGCGCAGGTCAACTCGATCTCGGGTGCCACCTACACGTCGGCCGGCTTCAAGTACTCGCTGCAGTCGATCCTCGACCAGGTGGGGTTGTGAACGCGACCGCCGGCCCGGAACCCCGCGTCGAGATGCTGCGGCCGCACGGCCGTTCCTACCGGCACCTGGAGATGATCTGGGGCACCGCGGTGACCATCGACATCCGCGAGGTGGACGAGCGACTCCCGGAGGACGAGTTCGTCCGGGACGCCGTCGAGGACGCGGTGGAGTACATGCACTGGGTGGACCGCGTCTTCTCCACGCACCGGCCGGACACCCTCGTCACCGCGCTGCGCACCGGCCGGCGCTCCGAGGCGGACCTGTCCATGCGGGACGGGATCGAGTGGGCGGTGCTCGGCGTGATCGAGAAGTGCCGGGCGGCGCGGGAGCTCACCGACGGCGCCTTCGATCCGTGGGCCGTCCCCGGCGGCTTCGACCCGTCCGGTTACGTGAAGGGCTGGGCCGCCGAGAAGGTGGCCGGCCGGCTGGGGCGGCGCGGGCTGGCGAACGTGTGCGTCAACGCGGGCGGCGACGTCGTCACGCGCGGCCTGGCCGGCCCGGCCGAGCCGTGGCGTGTCGGGATCCGCCATCCCGACGACGCCCACAGCGTGGTCCGCACCGTCGAGCCCGGCGACGGCGCGGTGGCCACGTCCGGTCCCTACGAGCGCGGGGCGCACATCGTGGACCCGCGCACGGGGAAGCCCGCGCGGGGAGCACGGTCCGCCTCCGTGATCGGGCCGGACGCCGGCCTGGCGGAGGTGCTGTCGACGGCGCTGGTGGTGGCCGGGCGCGACGGCGTGGAGTGGTTCGCGGGCCTCGACGGCTGGGAGGCCTTCGTGGTGGACCCGCTCCCGCTGGACACGGCGTGGAGCGTGCGCGGCACGTCATAGGTCCGGGAGCCGACGGTTCGGGCATCAACGTGCTCCCGCGGCATGTCGGCGCATGCTCCGCGAGGGGCACGGAGTTCAGGGCTGCCGGGTCAGCTCTTGACCTTGGGCATCTTCACCTTGGTCTCGCCGGAGATGGTCGCCCACGGCAGGGTGTCGGGGAGGTAGCTCTCGAACTCCTCGATGAGGTCCTTCTGGTAGTCGCCCGCGAAGGTCCCGTCGAGGAACTTCCCGAGGGCCTCGTCCTTGAAACGCGCCCAGGAGGCCTTCTCGTGGCCCGGGTTGATCGGGTAGTAGAGGCAGCCGGCGGTGTAGGACGCGTCGCGGTCGCCGGGGGCGTCGCCGATGAGGAGGATGTGGTTCTCCGGGTACTTGCCGTTGGCGGCGTACTGCACGTGCTGCGCCTTCGAGCCCATCTCCTGGCCGGCGATCACCTGCATGTAGTCGGCGAGGCCATGCTCGTTCCACTCCTTCTCCAGCGCGTGGAGCGGGGTGGCGGAGACGGTCATCTCGTCCACGTCGGGGTGCATGGCCTGCATGGCCTCACGCACGCCGGGGAACGGGCCGCAGCCGTGCACCATGTCGGCGATCATGGCGTTCACGCCGTTGCCCCAGCGGATGGCGCGGTCGATCGTCTCCGACGGGTGGGCCACCGCGAAGGCGGCGATGCCCTTGTCGGAGAGCGGGAAGTCGGAGTCGATGAACTCGGTGAGTTCCGGGTAATCCGGGATGGTGACGCCGCGCTCGGCCACTTCCACGCGGTCGCGGAGGAGGTCGAGGAGCTGACGCAGCGCGAGCCAGCGGTTCAGTCCGCGCGTGATCGAGTGCAGGTTGACGAAGAGCGCGGTCTCGCGGGCGAGCGTCGAGATCGGCTGGAGGTCCCAGTACTTGATGTAGGACGGGGTGAAGCACTCGTAGTGCTTGATGTCCATCGCGTCCATCGCACAGCCGTCTGAATCGATACCGGCGAAGAAATCCTTGGTGGGCGTGAAATCGACGAGCACTTGCGCGGCAGCGGGCATGTCAGCCATTGAGTCTGTCTCCTTGCGTATCGAGCTGGTCGGTATCGGGATGATCTGTGTCGAGGTGGTCCTGAAGGGCATGGCGGTCAGGGCGACCATGTAGTGCGCTCCTTTGCGTGGCTCCACGCCAAGCCAACTGCACTCTCGGGGTTGCGGCAATCGGTTTCCACGAGTTTCCAGCATCACGGCGGCGGAGCCGGGCAGAAATGTGAGGCTTCGTAGTGCCTGTGCAAAGGCCGCACAATGCAACTAGAATCGTCAGGGCCAGCGAACTGAATCCCGCCCACCCTCCCCGGTTTCCGTGGGAGTGTGCCCGCGGGAGACGGTGACCCCTCGGGAGGAGGTGACGGTGATGCACCGGAGACCCACAGGCCCGCGTATGAGCGCTTTGATCCTTGGCGCCGTTATGGCTTTCCTCGTCCCCGTGCTGCCCGCGGCCGCCCTCGACGACCCCACCCCGACCCCCACCACCGTCGAGCCGACACCGGATCCCACGCCGACGCCCGACCCCACGCCGACACCGGACCCCACCACCGAACCCGTCCCGACGCCGACGCCGACGCCCACGCCCACGCCCACGCCCACGCCTGACCCCACGCCGACGCCCGACCCCACCACCGAACCCGTCCCGACGCCGACGCCCTCGCCCTCGCCGACCACGCCGGCGCCCTCCCCCACGGCCACCTCGCCCTCGGCCACCCCGACGACGACACCGTCCCCGACGGCCACCTCGTCGTCGTCGAGCACTCCCACCATGCTGCCGTCGCCGTCGTCCACCTTCCGGAGCACCCTGGAACCCACCACCTTCGACACCACCACCACCACCAGCACCCTCACCGCCGTCGTGGGGAAGGCGGTCAGGGCGTCGTCGATCACCACGGGGGGCGGCGCGATGATGGCCGCGCTGATCAAGATCAACACGGCCGAGGCCCGCTGTGAGGCGAACGCGGCAACGGAAGCCGCCGTCGTCACCATCAACTCGGAACTCGTCCCGGCGAGTGTGGGCTCGTTCGTCGACGACCAGGTGGTGAACGCCGCGATCCTGGTGGGCGTGGGCCTCGAACTCGGTGTCCCGGAGCGCGGCCAGGTCATCGCGGTGATGACCGCAATCGCGGAGAGCGGTTTGAGCCCCGTTGACGAGGACGTCAAGGTGGGGCCGGACAGTGCCGGGCTCTTCCAGCAGGGCGCGGGCGGCAAGTGGGGCACGCGTGCGGACCGGGCGGACCCGGCGACCTCCGCGCGGAACTTCTACGCCAAGCTCGTGACGATCCCGGGCTGGGACGCGATGGAGCCGACCCTTGCCGCCGATGCGGTGCAGCGCGGGGAGGATCCCAACGTCTACGCGGGCTACTGGGACCAGGCCTCCGAGATGGTGCGGACGCTCTCCACCGGGGCCGTGACCGCCACCATGAGGCCGTGCGTGACTGCGTTCGGCGCCCTGAGCAACGGCACGGCGGCGTGGGCGAACCCGCTTGTGGGCCGGATCACCTCCCCGTTCGGCTACCGGGTCCACCCGGTGTTGGGCGTCACGGCCCAGCACACCGGGACCGACGTCGCCGCGAAGTGCGGCACCCCTGTCACCGCCGCGGCCGACGGCATCGTCGTCTGGGCCGGCGGCGGCCTGCAGGGTCGCACTGGCAACCAGGTGGTGGTCTACCACGGCGACGGCGTGCTGACCCGCTACGGGCACCTCCTCAGCGGGACCGTGCTCGTCTCGGTGGGTGCCACGGTGACACGCGGGCAGCAGCTCGCGAGTGTCGGCGGCGATTCCACCCTGGACCCCGGAGGGGCGGGGAACTCCACCGGCTGCCACCTGCACTTCGAGACCAACCGGGACAACGGGACGACGGCGGTCGATCCAACCACGTTCCTCGCGGACCGCGGCGTCGCCCTCGGCCGCGGCTGACAACGGTTCCCAGCGTGAGATCCAGTCGCCGAGGCGCGCCCCGGGCGGCGGTGGCGGCGGTGGCGGCGGTGGCGGCGTTGGTGTGCGTGCTGCTCGTCGCGGTGGCCCCCCTCCAGATCGGCTTCGTGCGCGCGGACGGGGGCACGGCAGTGACCGCCGCCGGGGCGCCCTTCCCCAAGGACCCCTGGTCCGCCCTCCACGACAGGGACGCCGCACCGGTGGAGCCCACGTCGGCGCCGGTCGAACGTGTGACGCAGGCGGACCTCCTCGCCGCTGCCGTCCCCTCGCTCTGCGGGCACCCGGCCGGGACGCTCGTGGACGGGATGCTCCCCGGGATGCCGGAAGGTGATGGGGTCGTATGGGTGTTCGTGGACGAGTCCGGCCGGATCCCCGCTGGGCGGGTGGCCTACGGGCAGATCGGGCAGGAGCCGGGGGTGGGTGCCGCGGTCGCGGTGTACTGCGACAAGGGCGGCGTGGGGTGGCCCGAAGCCGTGGTGCTGTACGGTCCCGGGCCCACGTACCTCGGCCACGTGGTCCTCTCGGACCTCGCGCCCGGACGGCAGTCCGTCGAGTCCCTCAGCATCTCCCGCGGCGTGGTCCACGTCCGTTTCCTGGACACCTATGCCCCGGCCGAGGTCGGGTGCTGCGGGCGGGTGGACGGGACGGTGGAACTCAGCCTCGTCGACGGCGAACTCCAGGTCCGGAACCTCGAACTCACCGCCGAACGTCCCACCGCCGAGCAGGCCCTGGGCGCCGCCGTCGCGGGTGACGCCCCGAAGCTCGCGGAGCTGGCGACCCCCGACGCCGCCGGCGCGCTCCTCGGGCTGGTGCAGGCGTCGTCGGCCGCGGGGGGCGGCCCGCTCGCCGTGGGGGCGTGCACCTCGCCGCTCGCCGGGGCGCCGGAGGGCACGCGTGCCACCTGCACGGTCACGTCCGCCGACGGCGCCACCCTCGTGGCCCACCTGCACCTGGCCCGAACCGGGTTCGCGGCGTGGCAGGTCATCGGGGCGGTCGCGCCTCCGGCGGTGGCGCAACCCTCCTGACCGGGTCAGTCGGTCGGCGGCTGCTCCCACGAGGCGAGGTAGACGTCCCGCAGCTGTTCCCAGCCGTAGGACATCGCGTCGTCCCCGACGACGCGGCGCACATCGTCGCCTCGCAGGAGGCAGGCGAGGGTGGCCAGGCAGACATCCCAGCCGGCGCCCACCGCCGCGCCGCCATTGACGGTGTCCACCTCGTCCTCGAGGCTCAGCTCCGTGCCGCCGTCCGCCGCCGTGAGGCCCCACGAGAGGGTGTCCCGGCCCCAGCGGTGCCGCAGCAGCCGGTGCTCCTGCACCTGGACGACGTCGCAGGCCACCACCGGCGCGCCGTCGTCCTCGCGGGCGTGCGCGGTCCCGGGGGTGTCGAGCGGGCGGTCCGGGACTACCGGGGACCACAGGACGAGGCGGTCGGGCTGGGTGATCCACGGCCACAGTTCGGCCGGGGTGGCCGCGAAGGTGCGCTTCAGGTGAACGGCCCACAGGCTCGCGGGCCGCTGTTGGAGCTTCGCCGCGCCGCCGGCGAGGTGGAGCTCCGTGAGAATCGGGTCCTGCATGGTGCGCTCCTCGGGGTTGCCCTCCAGCCTAGCCGCGTGGGGGCGACGGGTGTGACTCGAGCTCCGCGTGCTGCGCGTCCGGCTCGACGTGCTGCGCCTCCAGGCCCAGCAGTGCGGTCTTGACCTCGAGGCCCCCGGCGTAGCCCGTGAGGGCCCCGCCCGATCCCACCAGGCGGTGGCACGGGACGATGATTGGTAGCGGGTTCCGCCCCGTCGCCGCCCCGACGGCGCGCGCCGCCCCCGGCATGCCCAGGGTGGTGGCCAGTGCGCCGTAGCTGCTGGTCCGGCCGTAGGGGATCTTCTCCAGTTCGTGCCAGACGCTGCGCTGGAACTCGGTGCCGCGGGGGGCCTGCGGGAGGTCGAATGCGGTGCGCTCGCCGGCGAAGTACTCGTCGAGCTGGCGGACGACGTCGTCACCCAGGGAATCGTCGGGGTCACCGAACGCGGCGGGGTCGGGCAGGTGGCGCTGGTGCAGCATGTAGAGGCCGGTGAGGGCGCCGTCGTCGTCGAACACGAGGGTGAGCGGGCCGACCGGGCTCGGGTGGACGCGGTGGTTCATGATTCCTCCATGTGGTGCTGGATGACCTCTAGCGTGGACCCTCGCCGGCGGGGGTGGCAACTGCGGCAAAGAACCCACCGGGGAGTGACCGGATGCATAGACTCGGCGACGTCGGGGGGTTGAGCGGCTCGACCCCTCCCTCCAGGCATGACAGGCTCGACGTCGAGTCCAGAGGAAAGGGAAAACATGAAGCTCCGCGAGGACGCCAAGTGGGGAGTTGTGGTGCCCACCTCCATTGGTGTGCGCATCACTCCCGAGAACCGCCAGCCCGTGCACACCTCCCAGAACTTCTTCATGCAGGTCACGAGCGCCGAGACCAACGTGGCGAGTGTGGTCTCCTACCTTGGTGAACCCACCAAGGTGCTCACCGCGTTCGTCGAGGGCTCGCCGATCTCCGCGCTGATCAAGTCCAACCTGCTCGCCCGCCACATGGCGTACGAGGGCCCGGACCTCCCGCAGGGCGACGCCTGGGGCCTGCGCCACCAGTTCAACATCGCCGACTCCGGCTTCGGTGGCCGCGGCCCGCGCGTGTGGAACGACCGCTCCGGCGAGGTGGGCCGTGAGCTGTCCGTGGAGGACTTCGACCTGGACCGCATCTTCGGCGAGGAGGGGGTCAAGATCCTCCACATGTCCGGTGTGATCGCGGCACTGTCCCCGAAGACCTCGAATTTCTGCGTGGAACTGGCGAAGGCCGCGAAGAAGCACGGCACCGTCATCGCCATGGACCTCAACTACCGCGCGTCGTTCTGGAAGGGCCGCGAGGAGGAGCTGACCCAGGCATTCCATGACATCGCCGAGGTCTGCGACATCCTGTACGGCAACGAGGAGGACTTCCAGCTCTGCCTCGGTATCGAGGGCCCGGAGGCCGGCGGCAAGTCCATCGACGAGAAGATCGAGGACTTCAAGGCCATGATCGGGCGCGTCGAGGCGGCCTATCCCGAGGCGAAGTACATCGGCACCTCACTGCGTGAGGTCGTCTCCGCGAACCACCACAAGTGGGGCATGGTCCTGTGGGGCGAGGGCGAGTTCGTGGTCTGCCCGCTGCGCGACATTGACGTCATCGACCGCATCGGTGGCGGCGACGGCTCCGTGGGCGGCGTCCTGTGGGGCATCCTCAAGGGCTGGTCCGTGGAGCAGTGCGCGCAGTTCGGGTGGGCCACGGGCGCGCTCGCAGCCACCTCGATCCTGGACTACGGCGCACCCGCCGACGAGGAGCAGGTCTGGGCGATCTGGAAGGGCAACGCCCGCGTGAAGCGGTAGTTCGCGCGTCGAGGTCACCATCGGCGCCCGCACGATCGCGTGGGCGCCGTTGTGGTCCCCGGCGAATGGTGTGGCGCTCAACTTCGCACGTAATTCCAATTGGCGCGCGGCCCCCCGGTTCGCGCGCGGCCCCTCCCGGCTGGCAACCGATACGCTCCAGCAGTTGCCATCGGGTGTTGTATACCAAGCCGTCGCCATTCGCCGAGGGGTGACTGGGACAGCGACGGGAAGATATACACGGCTTCGTCCGTGTATATCTTCCCGTCGTATCTCCAGCGCATGTGCTTAGCAAAGGTAATGAGATAAACTAAGCAACTGCCATGAACGATCCTGCCGCAGCATCCATGCACGCCCCGTCCGGCGCGACGGCGGCCCCTCTCGCCACTTCGACGGCGACTCGCGCCGCGCCGCCGGGCCCCGCGCCGGACCTCGCCACCAACCTGCGGATCGCCACCCTGCGGCTCTCGCGCCGGCTCCGCAGCGAGAACGTCTCGGCGTGCACCGAGTCCCAGTATGGGGTGCTCGCGTGCCTCCATCACCTCGGCCCGATGAGCCCCGGCGACCTTGCCGAGCATGAGCGGGTCCAGGCTCCCTCGATGACGCGCACCGTGGCCGCGCTCGAGGAGGCCGGGCTCGTTGCGCGCTCGAAGCACCCCTCCGACGGCCGTCAGGTGGTCGTCACGCTGACGGATGCGGGCCGCGACGTCGTGTGCGAGACGAAGCGGCGGCGCAACGCGTGGCTCAACAAGGGCTTGGCCAAGCTGACCCCCGAGGAGCGGGAGGTCGTCGGCCGGGCGGCCGAGATCCTGCGGCGGATGACCGACCAATGAGCCGCACCTTCGACTCCCTGCGCTACTTCAACTACCGCCTGTGGTTCATCGGCGCGCTCGTGGCGAACGTGGGCACGTGGATGCAGCGCGTGGCGCAGAGCTGGCTGGTCCTCACCGTGCTCACGGACAACGACGGCTCCGCGGTGGGCGTGGTCATCGGCCTGCAGTTCCTGCCGGTCCTGCTGTTCAGTCCTTACGCCGGCGTGCTCGCGGACCGGCTACCGCTGCGAAAGCTGCTCATCGCCACGCAGACCCTCCTCGGCGTGCTGGCGGGCGTGCTCGGCGCGATCGTCGTCGCGGGCGTGGCGGAACTCTGGCACGTCTACGTGTTCGCGTTCCTCCTCGGGGTGGTGGCCGCCTTCGACGCGCCCGCCCGGCAGACCTTCGTCGGCGAGATGGTGCCGCCGGAGTCGTTGCCGAACGCGGTGGGCCTCAACTCGACGTCGTTCAACATCGCACGCCTGCTGGGACCGGCGATCGCGGGATTCCTGATCGCCGCCGTCGGCACGGGCTGGGTGTTCGTGATCAACGCGGTCACGTTCGCCGCCACGATCATCAGCCTCGTGCTGATGCGCCAGGGCGAGCTGCAAGCGCTGCCGCACGCGCCCCGGGGGCGCGGCCAGGTGCGCGAGGGCCTCGCCTATGTGCGGGGACGCAGCGACATCCTCGTGATCATGCTCGTGGTGAGCGTGGTGGGGGCCCTCGGCCTCAACTTCCAGCTCACCTCGGCGGTGATGGCCACCGAGGTGTTCGGCAAGGGCGCGGAGGACTACGGCATCCTGGGCTCGGTGCTGGCGATCGGATCGCTCACCGGGGCGCTTCTTGCCGCCCGGCGCAAGCACCCGCGGGTGCGGATCGTGATCGCGGCGGCCTTCGCGTTCGGGATAGCCTCCGGGTTGATGGCGCTGGCGCCCACGTGGGAGCTGTATGCCCTGAGCTGCGTGTTGGTGGGGTTGACGTCGCTGACCATGATGACCTCCGCCAACGCCACCGTGCAGATGACCACCGAGCCTGCGATGCGCGGCCGCGTGATGAGCCTCTACATGATGGTGTTCCTCGGGACGACGCCGATCGGCTCGCCACTGGTGGGGTGGGTGGCCGAGGCGTGGGGGCCGCGCTGGTCCGTGGGGGTGGGCGCGATCGCGTCGATCCTGGTGGCCGTGGTGGCCGCGCTCTGGGTGGGGCGGTCGTGGCAGGTGGAGGTGCGGTACTCCCTGCGCCGGCGGCCGTACGTGCGGGTCACGGGGCCGACCGAGCGGCACGCGGCCGAGAAGGTGCGGGCCGACGGCGCCGCCGGCGGGGATCCGGGGCCGGTCGTGGCATAGGGCGCGGCGCCCCTTGGAAGCCGTCGGCGCGCGTCCTCGTCGCTCCTGTGGGAGGCTCCTGCACATGGAACCACGCGCCTTCCAGGTGACCTTTGACGCCCACGACCCGGACGCCCTCGCCCACTTCTGGGCCGCGGCTCTCGGCTACGAGATCGACGCCCCGCCAGAGGGCTTCGACTCCTGGCCCGCCTTCCTCAAGGACCGCGGCGTGTGCCGGAGGAGGAGTGGAACAGCGCCTCCGCCCTCCACGATCCGAGCGGCAAGGGCCCCCGGCTCTACTTCCAGCGGGTGCCGGAGGCCAAGACCGCCAAGAACCGGGTGCACCTGGACATCCGTGCCGCCGTGGGCCTGCGCGGCGATGCGCGCATGGCCGCGCTCGAAGCCGAGTGTGCGCGACTCATCGCGCTGGGTGCCTCGCGTTTCCGCCGGTTCGAGCCGGACTGGAAGTCGGGCGGGTTCATCGTGATGCAGGACCCCGAGGGCAACGAGTTTTGCCTGGACTGACGACGACGCCGCGCGCCGGTCGACCTGTCCCGCTCGTCAGGCGGTCAAGCTGTCCAGCGCGGCCTGCAGCATCCCGCCGATGCGAACCGCCACCGGCTTCATGGCCTCGTTCCCGGTGAGCTGGTGCATCGTGGCGGGGTCGATCGCCTCGACGATGGTGGTGCCCTCGTCAACCGCGCGCACCACCACGTTGCACGGCAGTAACAGCCCGATCGATTCCTCCGCCTGCAGCGCCTGGTACGCGCTCGGCGGGTTGCACGCCCCGAGGATCACCTGCGGCTTGATGTCGACGTCCAGCTTCTTCTTGAGCGTGGCGGCCATGTCGATCTCGGTGAGGACGCCGAAGCCCTGCCCGGCGAGGGCTTCCCGGGTGGCCGCGAGGGTCACGTCGAAGGGCTTGGCGACCGTGGTGCTCAGGGCGTAACCCATGGTGTTCCTCCTGTTTGGTGATGCCCCGTCACGGGAAGACCTCCGTGTAGAGGGCGAGGTAGCGCTGGTAGCGCCGGTTGTACTCGGCCACCCACCGCGAGTTGGGCACGATGAGTTCGCCGGCCTCGGGCTCCGCGCGCGCCACCGTGGGCGCGAGCGTGTCGAGGGCGAGCAGCGCGGTACCGCGCAGGGTGGACCGCTTCATGGTGATGGGGAAGACGGGCTTGTCCAGCACGCTCGCCACGACGGTCATCCAGTTCGGCATCAGCTGGGTGATCCCGCCCGCTGCGACGATCCGCTCCACCCCGGGCGCCACGGTCTCGAGCTCCTCGACCACGCGGCGGTAGCTCATCGCAACGCCCTCCATGGCGCCGCGGTAGAAGGCGGAGACGTCGGTGTTCGAGGTGATCTCTGCGATGACGGCGCGCGCGTCGCCCCGCCAGCCCGTGGAGCGCTCGCCGGTCAGGAAGGGCAGCATCAGGGGCGACGCGTCGCGTGGCGGACCGGCGAACCAGTCGTCGCGCGAGCCGCGGAAGGGGGGCGCCGTCAGGGCGTCCAGCCAGGACACCACGGCCCCGACGTCGTTCAGCGCGCCACCCACCATCGAGCGGTCGGCGTCGATGCGGTAGCACCACAGCCCGGCCGGGATGTGGTCCGGGACTCCCGGGACCATCACGCGCAGGGCCCCCGACGTCGAGGCGGAGAACGCCATCTTGTGCTCGTCGAGCGCGCCCGAGCCGAGATTCGCGGCGAAGCCGTCCGGGATGGCCGCGAACCAGACCGCCCCGGCGAGGCCCGGCCACCTCCTGGGGAGGCGCTTCGGGAGCTTGGTGAACGGATCGTCCGGATTGCGCGGCGGGGCGAACTGGTCCGGGCGGACGCCGATCCTGGTGAGGAGCTCGTCGTCCCACTCGCCGGTCCGGCGGTCGAGGAGGCCGCTCCAGGCGGCGGCGGAGACCGCCACACCCCGCACGCCCAGCAGGCGAAGGTAGATGTACTCGCCCAGTGACATCCAGGACCGCACGAGTTCGAACGTGTCCGGTTGGGTGTTCTGGATCCAACGCAGGCGTCCCGGCAGGTAGGAGGTGTGGAGGCGCGTCCCCGTGCGCTGCTGCAACTCCTCCTCGTCCAGCACCTTCCGCAGTTGCTCCACCTGGGGCGCGCTGCGTGAGTCCGCGTAGGTGTAGCAGGGGGTGACGGCGGCATGGTCCTCGTCCACCCCGATCAGCGAGGAGGCGAAGGTGTCCATGGCCACGCCCCTGATCAGGCCGGCGTACTGCGGCCCGGCGATGGCGTCCAGCACGGCCGCCACCTCGTGGACGATCTGGTCGGGGCTGATCTCGGAGCGGCCCGCGGTGTTGCTCCGGAACGCGTGGTCCACCTTGATCCGGGTCTTGAGGATCGGCCGGCCGGTGGCGTCGAAGAGGCCCCCGCGCGTGCCGGTGGACCCGACGTCGAGCGAGAGCACCAACGGCCCGACCGCCCTGTCGAGCGAGACTGCGAACGACTCAGCCATGAGCTGGTTCACAAGCATCCATAATCCGACAGGCTAACGTGCGGCGCGGTGGTGCGCCGTGCCACCGGGCCGTTTGCGGCGCAGGATCTGCGGTGCCCCTACAGGAGGAACTCGAAGATCGGCGAGTCCGGCGCCAGCTTCTCGATCTGCAGCGGGCTCGCGGCCATCCGGTGCAGGAGCCCGGGGAGCGAATCCGGGCGCGCGAGGTCCACGCCAACGAGCGCGGGGCCGGTCTCCCGGTTGTTCTTCTTCACGTACTCGAACAGCACGATGTCCTCGTCCTCCGTGAGCACGTCCTCGAGGAAGTGCCGCAGCGCGCCGGGCTGCTGCGGGAACGTCACCAGGAAGTAGTGCCGCAACCCCTCGTGCACCAGCGAGCGCTCGAGGATGTCCGCGTAGCGGGAGACGTCGTTGTTGCCGCCGGACACGATGCACACCACCGGCCCCTCCGGGGTGCGCGGCAGGTAACCGCGCAGTGCGGTGGAGGCCAGCGCCCCGGCCGGCTCCGCGATGATGCCATCGGTCTGGTACAGGTCCAGCATCTCGGAGCAGACCGCGCCCTCCGGCACGGCGACGACGTCGTCCACCAGGTCCCGCACCACCGCGAACGGCACGCGCCCCACCTGGCGCACGGCGGCGCCGTCGACGAACCCGTCCACCTTCGCCAGCGCGACCGGCGCGCCGGCGTCGAGCGCGGCCCGCATCGACGCCGCCCCCGCGGGCTCCACCCCAATCACGTGCACGCCCGGGAAGCGGTGCTTGAACCACACCGCGACGCCGGCGATCAGCCCGCCGCCGCCCACCGGTACGAGGACCGTATCGACCGGTTCGCGCAGCTGCTCGCAGATCTCGTACGCCACGGTGCCCTGGCCTGCGACGATGCGGGCGTCGTCGAAAGGTGGCACGTACATCGCGCCCGACGACGCCGCGAAGGCCTGCGCCGCCGCCGACGTCTCGTCGAACACGGCACCCGTGATGACCTGCTCCACCCAGCGACCGCCGATGTCCTGGATGCGGGCGCGCTTCTGGCGCGGGGTGGTGGAGGGGAGGAAGACCTTGCCGCGGATCCGCAACTGGCGGCAGGCGAACGCGACGCCCTGGGCGTGGTTGCCGGCGGAGGCGCACACCACCCCGAGCGCGCGCTCGGCGGGGGTGAGGGAGGAGATCAGGTTGTAGGCGCCGCGGACCTTGTACGAGCGGCCCACCTGCAGGTCCTCGCGCTTGAGGTACACCGGCTGCTGGAGCGCCGCGGACAGGCGCGGCGAGAGTTCGAGCGCGGTTTCACGGACGATCGGCTCGAGGTGCCGGGCAGCGGCGGCGACGTCGTCGGCGGTGACGGGGAGGGCCTTCGGCGGGACGGGTGGTGAGGTCGGCGGGCGGGGCATGGGCACATTGTGGCACGCGGGGCGTTCGGGCCGAGATATAGGACTTTCGCCCTATGTCGGGCGGTCTACCTCAGCGAGCAGGATTCGGTCTCAACAGTCCATCAGGGACGGGATGGCGTGGGAGGAGAAGGTCGTGGGTGTGCAGGAGCTTCGTTCCGGACGGTGGATCACCTGCGAGCGAGAGGGCGGAATCGCGCCGAGGAGATTCGTGGGTGCCGCGTTCGCGGCGGCGCTCATCGTGGGGGGCCTTGCCGCCCCGGCCAGCGCGGCCCCGGCCACAGCCGCTCAGAACGCTGCCAACTCGGTTCCGGTAGTCATCAAGTGCGACACCGGCGCGCCCGTGCGTTCGCAGCGGGCCCTTGATGCGGAGCGGGCGCGGCTGATCGCGAAGGAGGAGGCGCTGGACGCGGCAGCGGGGCTGCAGGTGCGTTCGCAGCGTGCGCTCGCGGCGGAGTCCGCGCGGCTGACCGCGCAGGCGCAGGCCGCCGGGCTGCTGCAGACCTGCTGATACCGGCAGGTCCTCGCGTTTGGAGCTCGGAACGCGACCTACGCGGCGGCGTTCCGGTCCGCGAGTTGGGACACGATGTGCTCGCCGATGCCCAGGGCGGACGTCGCGGCATGGGAAGGCGCGCTGCAAACCTGCAACTGGCGCGGCATCGCCCGCAGGAGGAAGTCCTCCACGGACTCGCCGGAGCGCGTGAGGGTCTGGGCGCGGATCCCTGCGGGTAGGGTCGCAGGGATCCGGTGCTGTCCTGACGCCGCCTGATGGCCTACTTCAGGACGAAGGTGACCCTCATGTTCACGCGGTACTCGACGATCGCGCCGGCCTCCACCACCACATGCTGTTCGCTGATCCAGGCGCCCTTGACCTGGTCGAGCGTCTGGCAGGCGCGGTCGATGCCCTGCTTGATGGCGTCCTCGAAGCTCACCGTCGAACTGCTGGAGATCTCGGTGACCTTGGCAACGGACATGTGGTCCTCCTTGCATCCGGTCCGCCGGCGGGTCTCGCCCGCGGACATCGTTCACTGTCCTTTTCAGGCTATGCCCCGCCCCGCCGTCGATAGGTGGAGGTAATGTGCAGTGCGTGCGGAGTTTCATGCAGGTAGACGTCTTCGCCACCGGCCCAGTCACCGGAAATCCCGTCGCCGTGGTGCTGGACGCCGAGGGCCTCACCGACGCCGCGATGGCCGCATTCGCGCGCTGGACCAACCTCTCGGAGACCACGTTCGTCCTGCCGCCCACCGATCCCCGCGCGGACTACCGCCTCCGCATCTTCACCCCCGGTGGCGAGTTGCCCTTCGCCGGCCACCCCACCGTGGGGTCCGCACACGCGTGGGTGCGGTCGGCCGCCGCCCCGGGAACGCGGGTGACCCAGGAGTGTGGGGTCGGCCTCGTCCCGCTGCGCGTGGACGACGACGTCATCTCGTTCGCCGCCCCGCCGCCCCTGCGCACGGGGCCGGTCGATGACGAGACCCTCGCCTGCGCCGTCGCGAGCCTGGGGATCGGCCGGGACGACGTCGTGATGAGTCAGTGGGTGGACAACGGCCCGGGCTGGCTCGGCCTGGTCCTCGGGGACGCCGCCGCCGTCCTCGCGCTGCGGCCGGACCTGGCGGCGATGGGGGACCTGCGCGTCGGCGTGATCGGGGAGTTCCCAGCGGGCGAGCGCCCGTGGGACGACTGCCTGTTCGAGGCGCGCGCCGGAGCGGTACTCGGTGCGGCAGGGGACCGCGATCGGGCGGGCGGGGCGGCTGTTCATCCACGACGACGGCGCGGACGTCTGGGTGGGCGGGCGGTGCCACGTGACCGTCCAGGGACAGGTGGACCTGTAGCGGCGATGGACAGGGCACAACGTCCCCACGGCCCGGTCCCGGGAGGGGCCGGCCCGCTCGGCGTCGGGATCGACCCCGCGGGCCTCGCGCGCGATGGCGCTGGGGGCGCTGGGGGACGCCGTCGCGATGACGGACTGGGAGCGATCCGTCCGGCGGATTGAAACGGCGCGCCCGCGGTGGGCGCCGGGCGAGGTGCCGGCCTCACATCCGCTGGGCGCAGGGGATGCAGCTGGGCGGGCCGCGGCGGGGCCGCTGACATTCAGCCCGATGGGGAGGCTCAGCAGCCCGCGGGCATTCGGGCACAACGGGTCCAACGTGGCGATCGGGTGGGCGGACCCGGACCGGGACCTGGTGTTCGCCTACGTGAACAACCTGGCCACGGGGTACGTCGCGGACTACACCCACTTGGCGGCAGTTGCGGACGCGGCCCTCGACGCCGTCGGCGAGTGAGACAGTCCCCAGGAGCGCGCCAACTCTCCCATCGACAATCCGGGCACGCCGAGGGGGAGGGTTCCATCCGGCTGGGAGGTCTGGCGCTGAGGCCCCTTGGTGCGCGCCGCTCCCTCGGCTCGAGACCTCCCTGGCTGCGCGAAAGCTCCCTGTCGGCGTCCGCTCCCTCGGCCTGAACCCTCCTTGGCTGCGCGAAAGCTCCCTGTCGGCGTCGCGGTGCCTTCAAGTCGTAGTCGGTCCACCAACCACGTGCCGAAGTACGATGAGAGGAGGCCACACAGGCCGCCCGGCGTCCGCACGCCGGCACCGCTGGGAGGTGTCACCTGTGATCCAAGTGCGAATTGTGGGCCTCGCGATCGATTCGCGGTCGCAGCCGGTCATCATCCTCAAGCCCATCTCGGCGGAGCCCGGCGAGGGCAAGCTGCTCCCCATCTGGATCGGTCACCAGGAGGCCACTGCGATCCTGCTGGCCATCGAGGGTGACGAACCGCCGCGGCCCCTCGCGCACGACCTCATGAAGTCCATGCTCGAGGCGCTCCACGCCACCGTGGAGCGCGTGGAGATCACCCGGCTCGAGGAGGGCACCTTCTACGCGGAGATCACGGTGCGGGCGCCCGACGGCGTCCACGTCCTCGACGCGCGGCCGTCGGACTCCATCGCGCTCGCCACCCGGGTGGGCGCACCGGTGTGGGTGGCGGAGGAGGTGCTCGAGGAGGCCGGTGTCCCTGACGAGTCCGAAACCGGCCCGGACGAGGAGGCGGAGCTCGCCGCATTCAGCGAGTTCCTCGAGACCGTGGACCCGGAGGACTTCCAGGGCTGACCCGCCCGCCCGCACCGGCCGGGAGGGCCCGGCCGCGCGCGCGTCCCGAGCGCGTCCTTGATCCTGCTGGACACAGTTGTGACCACAGCTTGGCCCGTTGATGATGACCTCGCGACCCGCGCCGCCCGCCCCGCAAAGCGGCAGGTCACGGCTCCGCTCGGAGACCTACCCCACCACGCGGGCGAGGCAGGGACCGGGCCGCCGTAACAACTGTGTCCCGGGTGCGGCACCCGCCCTGCCCACCACGCAGGAGCACGCGGGTGGGGGCAGCTGGGCCGGCGCCCAGCCGTGACGCCGCCGCCCCACAAGCGGCGGCTACCGTTGCTCCATGGCGACACCGGAATTCATCCTCCACCTACGCGACAAGATCGGGCACGACCCGCTGTGGCTGATGGGGGTGACCGCCGTCGTCGAGCACGAGGGGCGGGTGCTGTTGGTGCGGCGCGCGGACGACGGTGCGTGGACGCCCGTCACCGGCATCATCGACCCGGGGGAGGAGCCCGCCCGCGCCGCCACCCGCGAACTGGCCGAGGAGGCGGGAGTGGTGGGCGAGCCCGTGCGGATCGCATCGGTGCGGATGGGGCCGATGGTCACCTACATCAACGGGGACATGACCCAGTACATCGGCGTGTCGTTCCTGTACCGCTGGGTCAGCGGCGAGCCGTTCCCCGCCGACGGCGAGAACACCGAGGCCCGCTGGTTCCCCGTCGCCGAACTGCCGCCGATGAGCGAGGAGCACCGCCTCAATGTGGCGCACGCCCTGTCCGGCGAGGAGGCCGCCTACTTCGTGCGGTGACGGGGTTCCGCAAGGCCCCGGAGCCCTCGAGCGGCGCGCCAGCCTGCCCCGACGTACGGTGTGTCCATGACGCACCGCTCCCTTCCCAACCTGCGCTCCCTGCCGGACCTGCCGAAGTTCCTCCACCTCGCCACCGGCCACGATGACGTCGACGCCGCGACGTGGGTCATCCTCGACCTCCACGGCAGCTACCCGGCGCACCATCCCCGTGAGCCGCTGCAGGCCCTGGTCCAGCGGGGCGAGTCGTTCGAAGGCCTGACGGCGCGCCTCGAGCAACTCGCGGGCGCGGACTGGCTCACCGGCGGTGTCCTCGTCCGGGTGGGCGGCCTGACGGCCGGTCTTGCTACGTCGCACGCCATCGGCCGGGCGCTCGGCCGGCTCGCGAAGCACAAGCGCGTCGTCGTGCACCTCCCGCAGGTCACGATGCGCAGTCTCCTCGTGGCCGCGGAGGTTGGTGAGGTGGTGGCGCCGGAGTCGGCGGAGGTCATGCTGCCGGGCTTCGCGGCCGAGCAGGTCTTCTACGGCGCGTTCCTCAGCCGACGCGGCATCGCCTTCGAGAACCTGCGGATCAAGGAGTACAAGTCCGCACTCACGCGGTTCTCCGAGGACCACATGGACGACTACCAACGCGAGCAGCTCACCGCCTACCTCGACTCGGCGGAGCGCTCGTGGCGGGAGTCCGTGCGTGACGACGACGTGCCGGCCGTGCATGACGACGTCGCCGCGCGCGGGGCGGGCGAGCCGCCGGACTGGTTCGACGCCGGCTTCACCAACGCCGGCCAACTCCTCGAAGCAGGGATCATCACCCGGATCGCCTACGACGACGAGATCGCCCTCCCGGTGGACCAACACTGGACCCGAACGCTCGAAATCGTCCGCACCCAGTTCGCTGAGAAGCGGCGCGCCAAGAAGGAGGACGGGATCGCCGTCGTCCCCGTGATCGGCGCGATCGTGTCGGGCAGGAGCCGCGGGACTCCGCCGCTGCCATTCCTGCCCGGACCGATCGCCGGCGCGGACACGGTGGTCGCGGCGCTGCGCAAGGCCGAGCGGGACGAGCGCACCAAGGCGATCGTGCTCTTCGTGGACTCGGGGGGTGGCTCAGCGCTCGCGTCGGACGTCATCGGCCGCGCCGTCGCGCGGTGCACGAAGCCAGTGGTGGCGGTGATGGGCGAGGTCGCGGCCTCGGGCGGGTACTACGTGCTGGCGCAGGCCGACCATGTGGTCGCGAGCCCGTTCACGCTCACGGGGAGCATCGGCGTCGTCGTGGGCAAGCCGGTGCTGACGGAGTTCAACGAACGGCACGGGCTGAATCCCGAGGTGGTGGGCCGTGAGGAAGCGCTCTTCGCCAGCGCGAACCGACCCTTCTCCGACGCTGACCGGGCGTGGGCCGAGCGGATGATGCACGAGGTGTACGAGCGGTTCGTCTCCCGCGTGGCCGAGGGACGCGGACTGACGCGCGAGACGGTTGACGAGATCGGCCGGGGCCGGATCTGGAGCGGGGCGGACGCGCTCGAGCGCGGTCTGGTGGACGAACTCGGGGACCTCCACACCGGGATCGCGGAGGCTCGCCGCCTTGCCGGCCTGCCCGACGACGCCCCGGTGCACACCCTCTCCGCCGGGTTCACGCTCCCTGGGGTGCCGTCATTCGGGAAGGACCCCGGGGTCGCGGTGGCGGCGGCGACGCTCGCCGCGGTCTGGCCGTTCGGCGAGGAGCGGGTGCTCACCTGGTTCGATACTGCGGTGACCATCCGCTGACTCGGTTGGTCCGCAGTTTTCGGGGGGCCCGTGAGCTCGGCGTAGAATCAGGAAGGGTTCCTCTCGGGTTCGCGCGCCAACCACGGCCACCTCGGCGCCCTGCCCGCCGTCCGACCACCCCAGGAGCCCTGTGCACGACGACGTCCTGACCGTCGACCCCCGCCCGCACGCCGCCGCACACGCGCACGACGACGTCCCGGCCCAGGCGGCCCGTCGTCGTGCGTTCGCCGTCATCTCCCACCCCGACGCGGGCAAGTCCACCCTCACCGAGGCGCTGGCGCTCCACACGCACGCAATCGGGGAGGCCGGCCACATCAACGGCAAGAGCGGGCGGCGGCACACCGTGTCCGACTGGATGGAGATCGAGCAGGCGCGCGGGATCTCGATCACCTCCGCGGCACTGCAGCTCACCTACCGTGACACGGTCCTGAACCTCCTGGACACCCCGGGGCACGCCGACTTCTCCGAGGACACCTACCGCGTCCTGGCCGCGGTGGATGCCGCGGTCATGCTCATCGACGCAGCGAAGGGTCTCGAGCCCCAGACGATGAAGCTGTTCGCCGTGTGCAAGCACCGGGGAATCCCGATCATCACGGTGGTCAACAAGTGGGACCGGCCGGGTCGGGATCCGCTGGCGCTGCTGGACGAGATCGCGGAGCGCACCGGACTCGCACCCACACCGCTGACGTGGCCGGTGGGGATCGCCGGGGACTTCCGGGGCGTCGTCGACCGCCGCACGGGCGAGTACGTGCGGTTCACCGCCACGGCCGGGGGCGCGCGCATCGCCCCCGAGGAGCGCTTCACCCCCGCCGAGGCCGCGGCCCGGGAGGGCCAGGCGTGGGCTGACGCGTTGGAGGAGACCGCTCTCCTGGACGCCACGGGCGCGGACCACGACACCGAGTCCTTCCGCAGCGGTGTCTCCACGCCGGTGCTGTTCGCATCCGCCGTCCGCAACTTCGGGGTGCACGCGCTCCTGGACGTGCTCGTGGACCTGGCCCCCGCGCCGGGCGCGCGGCGGACCGCCGATGGTGATGCCCGCTTCGTCGAGGACCCGTTCAGCGCCTTCGTGTTCAAGATGCAGGCCGGCATGAACGCCGCGCACCACGACCGCCTGGCGTTCGTGCGCGTGTGCTCCGGGGTGTTCCACCGCGGCATGGTGGTCACCTCCGCGCGGACCGGCCGGCCGTTCGCCACCAAGTACGCCCAGCAGGCGTTCGGCCGTGACCGGACGGTGGTCGACGTCGCGTACCCGGGCGACGTCGTCGGGCTGGTCAACGCCGCGGACCTGCGGGTGGGTGACACCCTCTACCTCGACGCGCCGGTGACCTACCCGCCGCTGCCCACGTTCGCCCCGGAGCACTTCGCGGTGGCGCGGGCCGCCGACGCGGGCCGCTACAAGCAGTTCCGCCGCGGGATTGCCCAGCTCTCGGCCGAGGGGGTGGTGCAGGTGCTCCGTTCCGACCTGCGGGGGGAGCAGGCGCCCGTACTCGCCGCGGTGGGGCCGATGCAGTTCGAGGTGGCGCAGGCCCGGATGGCCGCGGAGTTCAACGCGCCTGTGCGGCTGGACCGACTGGGCTACACCGTGGCCATGGCCACCAGCCCGGCGTGGCGTGACCGCCTCAACGGCCAGCCCGGCGTGGAGGTCCTCGCGCGCACCGACGGCGAGCTCCTCGCGCTCTTCCCGGACAAGTGGCGGGTCAACTCCGTGGTCCGGGCGCTGCCGGACGTGGAGCTCACGCCCCTCGTGGCCACCTGACGTGCGCGCGAACCTCACGCCCGCGAACCTCACACCACAGGAGACGGAGCGGCTCACCCGCAGGGGACTCGGGCTGGCCCGGTTCACCGTCGCGTACAACGTGATGGAGGGCGCGGTGGCCATCACCGCCGGCATCATCGCGGGACTGGTGTCCGTGATCGGTTTCGGCGTTGACTCGGGAATCGAATCCATCTCGGCGGTACTGGTGGGTATGCGACTGTCCGCCCGCCTCCGCCACGGCGAGGTGGACCTGAGGAAGGAGCGCCGCGCGCTGCGGTTGGTGGCGGTCACCTTCTTCCTCCTTGCGGCCTACGTCACCTTCGAGGGCATCCGCAGCCTCGTCGTCGGCGACGTACCGGACAGTTCGCCGGTCAGCATTGCGGTGCTGGTCGCCTCGCTCATCGTGATGCCGGTGCTGGCCGCGGCGAAGACGCGCGTCGGCCATGGGCTCGGGGGAGATCCGCTCATTCTCGCCGACGCCGCGGAGACCAGGATCTGCGTACTCCTCAGCATCTCCACGCTGGTCGGCCTCCTGCTGTTCCGGCTGACCGGTGCCGCGTGGCTCGATCCGATGGCCGGCTTCGTGATCGCCGCATTCGCGATCCACGAGGGCAGGGAGGCCTGGGAGGGCGAACTCGTCGAGGACGAGGA
>JADGOQ010000081.1 GCA_017882885.1 Actinomycetales bacterium
CCGCCGACAGGTCTCGCGCCCGAAGGCAAGAACGGCGTTTGGGCCGGGCGAGACGGCGCCGTAGATCCGCTTGGTCAGGTGGACGCCGAGAAAGGGAAGCTGCGGGTCGGGACCGGGTAGATCAGTGTCCTGCACTAGCGCCGGGCCTCCGGGCGGAGGACCGCGTACCACCCCCCTCCGCGTCTGAATCTGTCGCGTATGACTCTTGGTACCGTTGCCAGCGTTTCGTCGCCCGCGGATCCATCCCTGAGCTTCGATCCGGCCCGCAATGTGGCCGCCGTGGCCGGGGGCTCGCGGCGTCCCGGCGCTAACCGAGATCTTCCGCCGCGACCTCGCCAAGACGTTCGTCCGAGAGCGCGGGCCGGCCGGCCCGTATCGGCGACAACGTCGGAGGCCAAGTGCCGGACTTCAACGATTTCGTCGAAGGGGTTGCGACCGCTCTGGCCTCAAGCATCTGAAGGGTCTGGACCTATCAAGCGCACGGGATGATGCGCCACTCAGCGGCCAGGGCGGCCGCGCAGAAACCCAAAGGGGAGCACCACAACGTCATCGGGTCGTCATGCTGGCGTCGGCTCGTGCCGGGTACGGAGGCCAGGTTTCGCCGGTCAGCGATGGGGATCGCATCCCGATCACGGGCTGAACGCCCTCGGGTCATTCCGACTATTCTCACTACCCAGCCTCCCGCGTATCCCCGGAATCAAAACGCCGGGACCCGGTTGTCCGGGTCCCGGCGTTCGACCGTCTCGGGGACAGCGTGGTTGGGGAGCGTTACCGCCGGCGGCGCTCCGGACTGGTCCGGTTCGGGCTGAGGATGAGGAGGGCGGCGAGGAGGGCGGCGAGCCCGAGAAGGGCGATCCGCCAGGTGTCACCGGCGGCCTGACCCGTCGAGCCACCCAGGGTGGCAGTGGGCGGCGGCGTCACATGCGGCTTGCCGGTCGCACCACCCACCGCGCCGGTCGGCGTCGACGTGGCTACCTCGACGCTCGAGGTCGGCGTGGGCGTCGGCGTGGGCGTCGGCGTGGGCGTCGGCGTGGGCGTGGGCGTCGGGCTCGGGCTGTTGAAGAAGCAGTTGTTCGCGGCAGTGCAGGGCGGGCTCGTCGGCGGCGAGCTTGGGCTCGGGCTGGGTGAGGGGCTCGGGCTGGGTGAGGGGCTCGGGCTGGGTGAGGGGCTCGGGCGGGGTGAGGGGCTCGGGCTGGGGTTGCGCGGGTCCGTGACGGAGACCGTGACAGTCTGGTCGCCGACGATCGTCACCGGGTTCGGCGAGATGATCGGGTCGAGCCACGCGTAGCCGGTGCCCGCCGCGGGTGTGCCGGTCTCGGTCACGGTGCACGACGCCCCGGCCTCGATCTCGTCCACGAGTGTCGTGCCGAAGTGAAACGTGGCCTCGATGGTGATCGTGCGCGTGAACTTGCCGTCGGCCGCGCAGTCGACCGAGAACCCGAACGTGCCACCGGGGAAGTCCTCTGAGTCGCCGGTGATCGTCTTCGTGATCTTGAGCGAGCCGAGCGTCGGGCAGGCTGGGACGGTGTACGAGTGTGTGACGTTGTCGGTCCATGTGACGGTGTAGTCGCCAGGTACGACCGCGTACTTCCCGTCGCCGGCCACACCTTGAAAGACCACCTCGATAGGGTTGACGTCGGTGCGAGTGATAGTCGCGGTGTTCGCCTGCCAGTCGAGCTGGAGGAAGCCGCCGCACGACACGGTCGCACTGTGGCCGAGGGCGATGCCGGGCGTCGCGAAGAGTGCCCCGGTGGCCAAGGCCGCCACGGCGAACCAACCCGCCCGGCGGAATGTGGTGACGCGCTTTCGGCGCCGAAGGTTCATGTCCATGATCTTCTGTCCCCGCTAAGTGCGGCAGAGACGTGCCGCTGATGACGCCGCTGCGAGCGGGCCGTGTGGGGATGAACCGCCATGCCGTTGGGCCCTGTTCGCAGGACGGAGTGTGCGCGATGCACGGCCCATCGTCTAGTACTCGGGGGGTACCGAGTGCGCTCTGGACCGCACACAACCACCCAGGCGGCCAATGAATCGTTGCGCATGTGCACCGAAACGGTACCGGGGGTCACCGGTACGGCCGTAAGCGGCTCCCGGGTACCGTTGGCGGGACTTGGCTGCCGGGGCCGACCTCGCCGCCCGACTCGGCAGGCCGTCCCGCGTCCCTGACCCGCCTCCCGCAAGCCCCCGGCGAGCGCTCCCCGTCCGGGGGTCGTTTCCTGTTCTCCTCACCGTCTCCGTCGGCGCGCTTTCCCTTTGTGCGTTGCTAGCACCTCCGTCGCGAGGACGACAGCCACGGAGGGCGGGGCCGTGGAAGCCCTATTGGGGCGAGAGCAGGCTGGAGTCCATGCGGGCCTCATCGGCGACGCAGGCCGCGCCGGCTTCGCGTAGCGAGTGCATGAGGCGAAGCGGCATCACTAGTGTCCCGCGCCGGAATCAGCTTGCGTCTTGCGGACGGCCTTGGCGAGGATCTCGTCAGCGGTCTTGACCCAGGTGAAGGGTGTGCCGCCCGCGTTCCACTCGCGGGTGAAGCG
>JADGOQ010000082.1 GCA_017882885.1 Actinomycetales bacterium
CGGCGCGCGTGCCGTGGCTCCTCGCGCAGGTCCTGGTGGGGGCCGCCACGATCGTGCTGGCAGCACCCGTCCGGCGTCGCAGGGAGGTGGAGTGATGGGCGCGCGCCGCACGATCCTGCGGGGCTTGGGCGCCACACTGCTGCTCGGCGGGGCCGCCGCGGCTGTGGCGGCCGCGACGCAGTACCCGCCGGCCGCCTTTGACGACGGCATGGACCTCCTGCGGTCCGTCCAGGTACCCGCTGGGGCCACCACGCTGGTGTGCCCCGGCGCGCCCGAGCTGCCCGCGGACGCCGTGGCGTACGACGCGGACTTCAACGCCGTGCCGGTGGAGGCCACCGCGCGGCTGGCGCTGGCCTCGTTCCCGCGGGGCGGGGACTCGGCCACCGAGCCCGGCGCCGGGTCCTTCCACCCGGCGCTCGGCGCGGTACCGCAGGGCTTCGCCGGGGAAGGGGCCACGTCTATCGGCGTGGAACCGTTCGCCGAGGTGTCGACGGCCACGATCGAGCCTATCGGGGAGGAGGCGGCGCTCGCCTCCGGCGCAGGGGTTTGGCGGGTGGACGCGGGCGACCTGCGCTCCCTCGTCGCGAGCCCGTGCCTCGCCCCGGCCTCAGAGGCGTGGCTTGTGGGCGGCGCCACCACGATCGGGCGCAGCGCCGTCCTTGAGCTCACCAACGCCGGCCAGACCACGGTCACCGTGTCGGTCGAGGGGTGGGGCCCGACCGGGAAGGTGGACCTGCCGCTGCTCACGGCGGTGTCGCTGGCGCCGCTGTCCACCACCCAGGTGCTGCTGGAGGCGAACGCGATGGACCTCGAGCGCCTCGCCCTGCACGTCACCGCGACGGGCGGGCGAATCACTGCCACCATCCTCGACACCGCGCTCGACGGCCTCACGCCGCGGGGCGTGGACCTGGTGGTCCCGACGCTGGCGCCCGCCACCGAGCTCGTGATCCCGGGCGTCGCGCTCGGCGACCCGGCCGCGACGGACCCCGCGAGCGCCGCAACCCTGCTCCGCCTCGCAAACCCGGGTGCGGAGTCCGCGACCGCCAGCGTCGAGCTGGTGGGCGCCGATGGGGTGGTGGCGATCCCCGGGGCGGAGGGCATCACGATCGACGCGGGCGCCGTCTTCGATATCACGCTCGCGGGGCTCCCCGCGGGGGAGTACGCCGTGCACGTGACGTCCGACCAGCCGCTCGCCGGCGCGGTCCAGACCGCCCGATCGGCCACGAGTGTGGACGCGGTTGCCGGTGACGGGGCCGTGGCCATCGACCGCGCGTGGTCCGTGGCGACCGCCGCCGCGACCACCGGATCGATGGTGCTCCCGGGCCTGGACCGCCCCGTCACGGCCGCCCGCCTGCTGCTGACAAACACGGGCGGGGACGACGCCGTCGTGCGGCTGACGCCCTACGCGGCCAACGGCGTCGCGGCGGCGGTGCGCGAGGTGCGGGTCCCGGCGGGCATGACCGTCAGCGCGGACCTCGCCGGCTCGTTCGCCCTGGTGCTCGACTCCACGCAGCCGCTCCACGCCGCGGCCGTCCTCAGTGCGGCAGCCGCGGACGGCGAGCTGATCGCGGTGCTGCCGGCCAGCGCCGACGCCACGACGCGGCTCACCATCGGCGTGTTGGTGGCGGGACGCTAGCGCCGCAGCCAGTCGCCCGACGCGATCCAGGTGAGATTCGCCCTGGCGTAGGCGGCCTGTCGTGGGGTCGCGACGTACATGTAGCCGTCTGCCGTTCCACCGGCGGGGTCGGCGAACGTTCGCAGCACGCGCATGTACGCCTGACGGTCGATCGGGAGGTTCGGGTCGTAGTGCTCGTAGCGGTCAAGGCGGGCGACCACGGTCCCGTAGACGGCATCGTTTACCCACATGGACTCGGCCACCACCCCAACGGTGTTCAACGCATTGGGCACGGCATACGGGAAGGTCCCGGCGTTGTAGAGGTCGTGCACGGGAGCTCGGCCCAGCACCTCTCGGTAGGTGTCGTTCCCGATGAGGTAGTGAGCGGGCTGTCCGCTGCGGAGTGTGCCGTACACCAGGAACGGCGGGTTGACCATGGCGGGTGCCGGGTAGCCCATTTCAGCCCACTGCGCATAGGAAAGCGCCTTTGTCCCCAAGCCGGGTGCGGAGTAGTAGATGGTGGCATCTCCCCAGTACTTGCGGAGGGCTTCGCCGGGCATCCTCGTGACAACCCGCGGGCCGGGAAACGCCATGCCGCGCCATTGCTCCCAAGTAAGCGCCCGGCCGCTACCCCCCACGAGGTCCGTGTAGTGCACGACGGTGGGATCCCACGCCCACTTGTAGATGCCCTGGTTCGTCAGCCGCACCGGCTCCGGGAAGCCGACAAGCCGCCAATGGTCCCACGACATCGCGCGAGTCTGCCCGAGGGGGTCCACCGAGAACACGGTGTTGGAGGTGGGCCACAGATGGTAAGAACTCCCGGGGAGAGCGCCGGTCGAAAGCGGAGCAGGAGAGCCTGCTCGCGTCCACTCGGCGTAGGTGAGCGCATGCAACTCCGAACTGGGCCCAACCTGATAGATCATGGCCTCGCCGACGATTTGGAGGTAGCCAGTTGTGGTGATGTGAGGCACGACCGTTGGCGCCGGAAAGCCCGCTGTGCTCCACTGGCTCCACGAGAGCGCGGTCACCGTCACGGAGGCGGTTGACCAGGTGATGACCGCATAGAGCGTCGGGGACCAGGCGTACTTCTCGTAGCTGACACTCGCGTCAGTCAGCGGCGGCGAGCCCGCGGCTTCCCATTCCTCCGGGGAGACCAGCAGGGCGATCCCAGATGTGACTTCGAAGATGTCGGATCCATAGGGAACACGATAGAAACCGTCAGCGCCAAACAGGGTCACCTGCTGCGGCGGCTCGTCGACCTGTGCCGAAGTAGCGGCGAAGGGCGGGGGCGCTTCCGTTGCTTCGCCGACTGATTTCTCAGCATTGCGGGCAGTCTCCGGCCCACTGACCTCAGAGGTCGGATCGTCCGGCGAGTCGGGCGGGGTCGGTTCGGAGGTTGGCGTCGTGGGGGAGAGGGATGGTTCGGGAGACGAGGCGGTCGACTCGGAGGCGTCGAAAGGCACCGACGTCGGGTTAACCGGGAGTGGATCGGGAGACCCGTCCACTCCGGTGGCAGCCTGTGGCACGGCCACGAGTCCGAGCACCAGCGCCGCAAGGATTGCGACTCGCTTCTGATTGGGCGTCACTGCTAGAACCTCCACTCCCACCCGACGTACCCATCGGGCGCATAGATGAGTGAGCCATGGGATACCGGCGAGTCGAGGACGATGAGACCCTCATTCGTTTCACCGGGCGCGATCGTGTAGATCAACCGGTCGGAGGGCTCGTAACAAGTCCACGCTGCGTCACTGCCCAGCCCCGAATATTCGACTCCGGCTTCGTCGACAATCCGGAACTGGTCCGGACCCGTGAACATGAGGAGATCGATGGGTTCCGCGTCAAGGATGGGCCCGAGGTCGGCGAGCCAGGCGCGAACGTCGGCCACCACGAACTGTCCCTCATTGGGAGGCTGCGCAAATTCGCCGGGGCAGCTCTCGACGACCGCGATCGATCTGACAGTGATCCCGAAGTACGGCGTACCGGTCGCGGCATGCACGAGTTCCCCATACTCGCCCAACTCCTTGGTGACGTCGCCACGAGCTGTCGTTGGCGCGTCCGTTGCCGCCGGGATGCTCGTGCGCGGGTGACCCGGCGTGGGGGTCAAGGGCTGTGCCGACGTCGTCCTGTCGCTGGTTGTAGGGGAGGTGGCGCTCGAAGGTCCGTCGCCGGGGGCGCAAGCGGTGACGCCCAGGACGACCAACGCCGCCACAGCAAGCGAGCGAGCACCCAAGGCCACGACGACTCCCCACATCTCGATGACACCGGCTCCCTTCACGATACTGAACAGCTCAGGGAGTGCGACGCAGCCGGTGGTCCCACGAAAGGGGGACAACGGGCGCTCAGTCCTCGTCCGGGTAGTCCGGGTCCACCTGGTCCGGGCGCACGCCGAGCATCTCGGCCGCCTGCTCGGCCAGCACCATCCGCACCAGTTCGGCGAGCTCGGCGGCGTCCTGCGCGCGGGTCAGCAGCGGGCGGCGGTACACCACGATCCGCGCCGCGACCCCGGAGGTCCGGTCCGCCGGGAAGTACCGGCCCACCACCACCGAGGCGTGCTCCCACGGGCTCGGGTTGCTGGGCGGGATCTCCTCGATCCCGAACTCCACCCCGGTGAGCGACGGGTTGCCCCGCACCAGCCGCGCCGCGGTCGAGGCGACGAGCTGGTCGAACTTCTCGCTGCGCGTGCGCCACGCCGGGAGCGTGGGGGCGAGGAGGGGCCCGCGGATGCCGCGGCCATGGCGGTCTCGCCGCCGCGCCCCCTGCCGGGGAGGGATCTCGGGCAGCAGGGTCATGGAACGAGTGTAGGCGCGGGGCGGCGTGGCAATTCCCCCCACCCCGGGGTAGCGTGGGACGTTGTGAAAATCCGTCGCCAGTGCTCGCGATCCGCCTGCGTGAATCCGGCCGTCGCCACACTGACGTACGACTACACCGACTCCACCGCCGTCCTCGGCCCCCTCTCGACGGCGGCCGAACCGCACGCCTACGACCTGTGCGAACGCCACGCGCTGGGCCTCACCGTGCCGCGCGGCTGGCAGGTGGTCCGCCTCACGACGGAGTTCGAGCCCGCGCCGCCGTCGCCGGACGACCTGTCCGCCCTCGCCGACGCCGTCCGGGAGGCCTCGCACCGCCGCCCGGCCGCCCGCCCGGCCGCCCGCCCCCCGGCGGCACCAGTGACCCACCACCTGCCCGGGCCGTTGCCCGGGCGCCCCAGCTTCGAGATCGTGCACGGCGGGAAGGATTCCGATGACTGAGAACCTCGGCTGGGTCCGGGAGATCCTACGCTGCCCCGTGACGGGCGCCACCCTTGTCGACGGCGTCGGGCCGGACGGCACGCCGGAGCTCGTCTCCACGGACCCCCACAACCCGCTCGCCTACCCCGTGCGCGAGGGCATCCCGATCCTGCTCGCCGCGGAGGCCCGCCGGGTCGGGTGACCGGTGAGCCCCGGGTCAGCCGGTCTGGTCCACCCCGTGCGGGAGCCGCCCGAGCGCGGCGAGTTCGCCGCTGTCCGCCGCGCGCTGCCGGAGGGCCACCAGGTACTCACGGTCGCGCCGCGTGGCGAGGACGGCCGCCAGGTAGCGCTCCGGGTGCGTCCCGGCGGGCGGCGGGGGTGAGACGAACGCCTCCACCTCGGCGGCCAGCGAGAGCGCGAGGCGCTGGCGCGCCTGCGGGCTCAGCGTGGCCGTGCGCGCGAGGTACTTGCGGGCGTACAGCGAGACCCGGTCCGGCAGCGCCGCCATGTCGGCCCCCGCCGCCCACGCCGCTAGTTCCGGTGGCACCAGCAGCGGGTACTCGTACTCCTCGACCCCGCGCACCCGCGCGACGTACGTGCCGGCGAGCATGTCGCCGAGGCGCTTCGACCGCCGGCCGAGCATCGCCACGGTGAACGCGAGGAGGCCCGCGGTGACGAAGAGCTCCACCAGTCCCGTCGACCATCGCGTGAGGGCGTGGCGGAAGCGGATGGGGCCGCCGTCGTCTCGCACCACGCGGGTGCCGACCACCACCTTGCCGAGCGAGCGGCCCCGCGTCACGGTCTCGACCGTGGTGGGGACGATCAGCGTGAGGAGGGCGATCGCCACCACGAAGACCGTGCCGGCCTGCGCCCCGTTCAGCTCGATGAGCTGGCCGAAAACCCCCACGGTCACGAGCACCAACACGAGGCCGTAGAACGAGAAGTCGATGAGCGTCGCCAGGGCGCGGGTCATGACGCTGGCGGGGCGGGACTCGATCGAGACCGCCTCGCCCGTGATGATCGAATCCAGCGGATCCGGCGCGCTGCCCATGCCGCCACAGTAGCCGAAGCGGCTGACACCGCACCGCTCGGGTTGCCCCGGCCACCGCGCGGGCGGAGCGGACCACGCGCGCGCGGCCCGTCTGTGGCAGTGTGGCCGTGTGGACACGGATGCCTACGTGGCGCTGCACGACGCCGAGTGGCGCCACCTCGAGGCGCTGTCCCGCAAGCGGGTGCTGACCGGCCCCGAGGCGGACGAGCTGACCACCCTGTACCAGGCGACGGCAGGCCACCTCTCGATGGTCCGCACCCAGGCGCCCGACCCCGCGCTCGTCTCCCGCCTCTCCACCGTCCTCGCCGAGTCCCGCGCGCGCCTGACGGGCTCGCGGGAGTTCGGGCTGCGCGACGTGGCCCGGTTCTTCGTGGTCACCCTGCCCCTCGCATTCCACCGGGTGCGGTGGTGGACGGCCGGCGTCGCCGTGGCGTTCGTGCTGGTGGCGTGGGTGGCCGGGTGGTGGTTCACCGTCTCGCCCGCCGTCCGGGCCGGTGTGGGCACCCCCGA
>JADGOQ010000083.1 GCA_017882885.1 Actinomycetales bacterium
ATACCCGGCGGAGCTGTCGAGGGTGTACGGCTCGGGCTCGGCATCCTGCGTGGGGGCCTCGAGGTCAGAGTCGTAGGGGCTGAGGGCGACGCCGTCGCCGGCGGCCTCGTGAGCCTCGGGCGGCCCCTCGGCGGTGGCCTCCGTGGGGGTGGTCTCGTCGTACTCGCGCATGATTCCTCCTGGAAGTTCCCCACCACGGTATCGACCGGAAGGGGAGGCAACCGTGTGGCGCGCCGAAGCCGGGGTGGAAACGGGCCGTGCGGCGGGATTCCTCAGCGCCGCCGGGCCCGGCGCACCACCCACACCGTGAGCGCGACCGCCGCAACCACCAGGACTGTCACCAGGGCGGAGGAGCCGGATCGGGTGCCCAGCGGCACGGGCCGCCGGAAGATGCGGATCTCCCAGCCCTCCTCCCGGGCGATGCGGGCAAGTGCGCGGTCAGGGTTCACGGTGACGGGGTGGCCGACCGCGCGCAGCAGCGGCTCGTCGGTGACGGAGTCCGAGTACGCCCAGCACTGGGCGAGGTCCCAGCCGCGCCGCTCGGCCATCTCGGCCATGGCGAGCGGCTTCGCGGGCCCGTAGTTGTACTCGGAGATCTCCCCGGTGTAGCGGCCGTCCTCGATCGCGAGCCGGGAGGCGATCATCCCGTCCGCGCCGAGCAGGTGCATGATGGGGCGCACGATCGCCTCGGCGCTCGCGGACACGATCACGACGTCGTGGCCCGCGGCGTGGTGGGCGCTCATGGCGTCCAGCGCCTCACGGAAGACCACGGGTTCGATCTCGGTGGCGAGGGCGTCAGCGACGACGGCGTCGAACTCGGCCACCGACCAGCCCGTCACCATCTCGGCCAGGGCCTCCTTCATTCGCTCGCTGCGTTCGTGGGAGGCGTCCAGGAGGTGGTAGGCGAGCTGCGCCTGGGCGGATCGGGCGATGTCCATGCGCGAGATCAGGCCGGAGCGCACCAAGGGGCCGCTCAGGGCGAGGGAGGCCGAAGTGGCCAGGACCGTCTTGTCGAGGTCGAAGAACGCTGCAGCCCGCGCCATGGAACCCCCTTCCCGCCGCCCAGAAGCGCTGGTGTCAGGGTAGCCCACGGCACCCACGCGGACGGGGGCGGCCCGTGGGAGTGGCGACGGCGAGCGATCCC
This sequence comes from Actinomycetales bacterium, assembly GCA_017882885.1. Taxonomy (GTDB): domain Bacteria; phylum Actinomycetota; class Actinomycetes; order Actinomycetales; family Actinomycetaceae; genus UBA1383. The sequence continues at coordinate 1,145 of JADGOQ010000083.1, forward strand.
CCCGTCCGTCGGCCGGCGAAAGTGCGCTTCTCGGCGGACCCGGGACCAAGGACCATTGGCAAGGGGCGTGACCGGGTGCAGCGTGAAGTGGTGAGCGCACCACCCGCAGCGTTTCCCACCACCTGGTGGACCCCCTTGGCCGACGGCCGGGTGCAGTGTGACGTGTGCCCCCGGCTGTGCAAGCTGCACGAGGGCCAGCGCGGCCTGTGCTTCGTGCGCGCCCGCGAGGGCGAGAGGATCGTCCTCACCACGTACGGCCGCTCGAGCGGCTTCTGCGTGGACCCCATCGAGAAGAAGCCGCTCAACCACTTCCTGCCGGGAACGTCGGTGCTGTCCTTCGGGACCGCGGGCTGCAACCTGGCGTGCAAGTTCTGCCAGAACTGGGGGATCTCCAAGAGCCGCGAGACGGACACCCTCGCCGACTCCGCCACCCCCGAGGCCATCGCGCGCGCCGCCGTCGAGCAGGGGTGCGCGAGCGTGGCGTTCACCTACAACGACCCCGTGATCTTCCTCGAGTACGCCGCCGACGTGGCGGAGGCCTGCCACGCCGTCGGGGTCAGGGCGGTGGCGGTCACCGCCGGATACATCAACCCCGGCCCGCGCGAGCAACTGTTCTCCCGCATGGACGCGGCGAACATCGACCTGAAGGGCTTCACCGAGGACTTCTACCACCGCGTCACCGCCGGCCACCTGCAACCGGTGCTGGACACCCTCGAGTGGGTGGCGGCGTCGAAGTGCTGGCTGGAGGTCACCACGCTCCTCATCCCGGGGTACAACGACTCCGACGAGGAACTCGACCGGATGACCACCTGGTTCGCCGAACACCTCGGGGTGGACGTCCCACTGCACTTCAGCGCGTTCCACCCGGACTACAAGATGCTCGACGTGCCCCCGACGCCGCCGGCCACCCTCACCCGCGCACGGCGGATCGCACTGCGCAACGGGCTGCGGTATGTCTACACCGGCAACGTGCGGGACCTCGAGGGCGGCACCACGTTCTGCCCCGGATGCGGTGCCGCCGTCGTGGAGCGCGACTGGTACCAGATCCGGGCCTACCGGCTCACGGACGACGGCCACTGCCCCGCCTGCGGCACCGCGATCGCGGGCGTGTTCGACGGCCCGGCGGGGGACTGGGGGCCGCGCCGCCGGCCCGTCCACCTCGGCGGGCGGGAGGAGGGGACATGAGGCGGATACGTCCCGCCGCCGTCGCGGGGCTGTTCTACCCGGGCGGCCCGGGCGAGCTGGCGCACGCCGTCGACCGCCTCATCGACGCCGCCCGCCCCGCCGCGGACACGCCGCCCGACGCCGCCCCACCGGTGGCCCTGATCAGCCCACACGCCGGATACGTCTACTCCGGACCGACGGCGGCCTGCGGGTACGTCCGCCTGGTCCCGTGGCGCGAGGCGATCACCCGCGTGGTCGTCATCGGGCCCGCGCACCACGTGCCGGTCCGGGGGCTCGCGCTGTCCTCGGCCGAGGGATTCGCGACGCCGCTCGGGGTGGTGCCGCTCGACAGCGAGGCGAACGCGCTCCTGCTGGAGGGGACGGGCGTCGGTGTCGACGACCGGGCGCACGCCCCGGAGCACAGCGTGGAGGTGCAGCTCCCGTTCCTGCAGCGGGTGCTGGGGTCGGGCTGGCAGTTCGTGCCGGTGCTCGCGGGTGCGGCGTCGGCCGCCGTGGTTGCGGACGCGCTCGAGCCGCTCTGGGGGGCACCGGGGACGCTCGTGGTGATCTCGAGCGACCTCAGCCACTACCTCGACCTCGACTCGGCGCGCCGGATCGACGCCGTGACCGCCGACGCCGTCGTGCGGGCGGCATGGGAGGAGCTCGGCAGCGAGCAGGCGTGCGGCGTGGTGCCCGTGCGGGGGGCGCTGGAGCTCGCGCGGCGCCACGGGCAGGGCGTGACCCTGCTGGACCTGCGGACCTCCGGCGACACCGCGGGACCGCCCGACCGTGTGGTCGGCTACGGGAGCTTCGCGATCCGATGAGCGGCGAACCGGGAGGCGGCGAGCTGGGCGGGGCGGAACTGGGCGCCCTGGTGGAGGTGACGGAGCGGTCGGTGGTGCTGGCCGTGACCAAGGGGCACGTCTGGGTGCCGCGGCCGGAGGACTACCCGCCCGCGCTGCGCGAGAGGGGCGCAGCGTTCGTCACGCTGCGGGAGGACGGCCGGCTGCGGGGGTGCATCGGCACGCTCGTGGCGGTGGACTCGCTGGTGGTGACCGTGGCCGACCGGGCACGCGCGGCCGCGCTCGACGACCCCCGGTTCCCGCCCGTCTCGCGCCGTGAGCTCGCAGACCTCGACGTGTCCGTCTCGGTGCTCTCCCCGATGCGCGCCCTGCCCGTGGCGGGCTACGAGGACCTGCTCGGGAAGGTCCGGCCGGGTGTGGACGGGCTCATGATCCAGGCCGTGTACCACGCCGCCACGTTCCTCCCCTCGGTGTGGGAGGAGCTGCCGGAGCCCGCGGAGTTCCTCGCGCACCTGTGGTTGAAGGCACGCCTCACGCCCGGCGCGTGGCCGGACGGCATGGCCGTGTTCCGCTACACCGCGCAACACGCCGAGCGGGGGGCGCGGCGGGGCTGACGGGCGGTACGGCTGACGCGCGGCGGGGCTGACAGGCCCGGGGCGTCCGGTCTTCCACAGCCCGCGTGGCGCGCCGGTTTCCCCAGCGTGCGGGTGTGGCCTCCGCATCGTGGTGCGCGCCGCGGCACGGTGGCCCCATGGACTCGCGCATCGTGATCGTGGACCCGTTCGAGAGTGACGAGCTGCTCGAGCTCGCGGAACTCAGCGGGATGCCGTTCACCCGCGTGCGCGCCTGGCACTTCGAACCCTCCCCGGCCGACCGGGTGATCACCACCATCCCGCTGCCGCGCGGGGCCGCCGCGGACGGGCTGGGGGTGGTGGTCGACGTCGCCGTGCCAGCCGGGATCGGCGAACGGTGGCCGGAGCGGGTGGTCACCCTCCGGCACGGCCGGGAGGACGTGCTGGCGTACCTGAGCGGATCCGACGCACCGGGTGGCCGGGTGGTGGGCGTCGTCGGCCTCGCGGGGGGACTGGGGGCGACCACCCTCGCCGCGTGCCTGGCGCGCACCCTGGCCGGTCACCCGATCGCCGTCGCACTGCTGGACACGGACCCCGTGCCGTCACTCGAGTCCCGGCTCGGGTTCACGGAGGGTGGCGGGGTGCGCTGGGCGGACCTCGCAGGCGAGGACGGGCCGCTGCTGCCCCAGCGGATCGACGCCGCCCTGCCGGTCTGGCACCGCGTGCGGATCGCCACCTGCGACGGCCGGGGCGTCGACGGGGCGCCGTTCCTCGCCGTCGCCCACGCGCTCTCGCGGACGCACGACGTCACGGTGGTGGACCTGCCACGCGCGCCCGGGCCTGACGGCGCCGCGTTGCTCCGGCGCTGCGACGACGTGGTGGTGCTGCTGGGGGGCCGCCGGGCGGAGCTCGCGGCCTGGGAGCGGCTGCGGGCGGTCATGGGTCCGGCCACCCTGCACCCCGTGGTGCGCGGCGGTGGCGAGCTGGCCGCGGGGGACGTGGCCCGGGAGCTCGGCTGTGCGGTCATCGCACTGGGGCTGGAACGGGCGGTCGCCGCCGGGGCCGCCCACGGCGCGCAGCCGGGGGACCGCGCTCGCGGGGCCGTGATGAAGGCGGCCCGGGTCCTGGCCGGCCGGATGCTGGCGGACCGTGTGGCCGAGGCGTCCTGATGCTCACGGACGTGCGGGGGTGGGTGGCCTCCGGCGACTCGCTGGGCCAGGCGGTGTCACGCGACCCCGCCGCCGGCCTGTCCGCCTCACGACTGCTCGCGGACCACGACCGCACCCAGCGTGACCTCCTCGGGGCAGGTGACGCCATGCAGCGCCTCCTCGAGGACGAGGCCGTGACGGACGTGGTGATCCATGACCGCCAGGTGTGGGTGGACCGCGGCGACGGGCTCGAGCGGGTGGAGGTGGACGTGGGGGACGAGACCGGGGTCCGCGCGCTCGCCGTCCGCCTCGCGGCGCTCAGCGGCCAGCGCCTGGACGACGCGGCCCCCATCGTCGACGGCGTGCTCCCCGGGGGGACCCGGCTGCACGCCGTCCTCCCGCCGCTCGCCTCCGACGGCACCGCCATCTCGCTGCGACCCCTCCACCAGCGCACTTTCACCCTGGACGCCCTGCGCGAGCGGGGCATGGTGTGCGCCGCCGCTGAGTCCGTGCTGCGCGCGCTGGTGCGCCGCCGGGCGAACGTGGTGGTCGCGGGCGCGACCGGCACCGGCAAGACCACGCTCCTCGCCGCGCTCCTCGCCCTCGTGGGGGAGCACGAGCGCATCGTCTGCATCGAGGAGGCGAGCGAGTTGCGGCCCAACCACCCGCACGTGGTGCACCTGCAGGCCCGGCAGGCGAACGTGCAGGCATCGGGGTCCGTGAGCCTCTCGGACCTGGTGCGTGCCTCGCTCCGCATGCGCCCGGACCGCATCGTGCTGGGTGAGGCGCGGGGGGCGGAGATCCGGGAGGTGCTGGCGGCCCTCAACACCGGGCACACGGGCTCCTGGTTCACGCTGCACGCCAACTCCGCCGCGGACGTGCCCGCCCGGCTGGTGGCGCTCGGCTCGCTCGCGGGGCTGGACGGCCACGCGGTGGCGGTGCAGGCCGCGGCCGCACTGGACGCCGTGGTGTTCCTCCGGCGCACCGGGTCGCACCGCGTGGTGGCGGAGGTGGCGCGGCTCGAGTTCCGGGACGGGAGCCTGCTGTGCGACGTCGTGCTGGGGGTGGTGGCGGACGGGCGCATGGAGCGCGCCGGCGGGTGGCCCGACTTCGAGGCGCGATGGCTGCGCTGATGTCCGCGGCCATCGCCGTGTGGGCGTTCGCGGCCCACCC
>JADGOQ010000084.1 GCA_017882885.1 Actinomycetales bacterium
GCGAGGGCCTCCTCACGGCGGTCCTCGCGGCGCGGGCGTCGGCGATCGTCCCCGCCGCCGGCACCGCGGACTTCCTCTCGCCCCACCCGGTCGCCGCCCTGCGCCATGCCGCGCTGACGCGCTCGGCCCGCGGCGACGTCGACGCGCTCCTCGAGGTGCTCCTCCAGTTGGGGGTGCGCACCCTCGGGGACTTCGCCGCCCTGCCCGCCGCGGACGTCCATGCCCGCTTCGGGCTGGTGGGGCAGCGGTCCCACGACCTCGCGCGCGGCCGCTTCGTGGCCACCGCCCCCGGCGAGCGACCCCAGGGCTCCCTGGCGGTGGCGAGCGAACTGGACCCGCCCCTGGAACGCTCCGACGCCGCCGCCTTCGCCGCCCGCGCGCTGGCGGAGGACCTCGCGACACGCCTGGGCGGCAAGGCCTGCGGCAGGTTGCGCGTGACGGCCCGCACCACGGATGGCGGGGAGCTCTCGCGGCTGTGGACCATCGAGTCGGCCATCCATGCGCGTGAGATCACCGACCGCGTGCGCTGGCAGCTGGACGGCTGGCTGAGTGGGCGCAGCGGCGTCCCGCCGAGCGCCCCCCTGCACTTCCTCGAGATCAGCGCCGAGGAGCTGCGCGGGGCGCTCACCAGCCAGGAGCAGCTGTGGGGCCGCCCCACCCATTCCGCGGTGACGGCGCAGCGCGCGATCGTCCGCCTGCAGGGGATGCTCAGCACGGAGGGGGCGTGGCTGCCGGTGCTGCAGGGCGGGCGGGACCCGCGTTCCCGGGTGCGGATGGTTGCCTGGAACGACGAGCCTGTGGCGCTGCGCCGCCTGGACGCGCCATGGCCGGGGCAGTTGCCGTCCCCGGCCCCCAGCACCGTCTTCGACCAGCCCCGCGAGGTGGGGGTGGTCGACGACGAGGGCCGGGGGGTGTCCGTCGACGGGCGCGGACAGATCAGCGCCGCGCCCACCCGCGTGGTGGCGGACCGGGCGTACGACGTCGTCGCCTGGGCCGGGCCGTGGCCGATCAGCGAGACGTGGTGGGGCACCCCACGCCGGGGGGCATGGCTGCAGGTCACGGCGTCGGAGGGGCCGTCGATGCTGCTCTCCGTCCGCGGCGGGGCCTGGGTGCTGGAGGGCCTGTATGACTAGGACACAACCATGCCGCGGCTGACGGTGCGGGCCCCCGAGCCGTCGACAGGGCCGCGCTACGCCGAACTGCACGCCCACTCCGCCTTCTCCTTCCTCGACGGCGCCAGCCAGCCGGAGGAGCTGGTGGCGGAGGCCGTGCGGCTCGGCCTGAGCGGGGTGGGCATCACGGACCACAACGGGCTGTACGGGGTGGTGCGGCTCTCCGAGGCGGCGCGGGGGGTCGGGATGCCGACGGTCATCGGGGCGGAGCTGACCCTCGGTGGGGCGCCGCGCACCGGGGGGCGGGCCGCGAACGAGGCCGAGGCGCACGACCCCCCGGGACCGCACCTCGTGGTGCTGGCCCGCGGGCCGGGGGGCTACCACCGGCTGTCGCGCGCCATCGCCGAGGCGCACCTGCGCAGCGGCAGGAAGGACACCGCCCGCCACACGGTGGAGGAACTCGCAGAGGTGGCGGACGGGAACTGGCTGGTCCTCACCGGCTGCCGCAAGGGGGCGGTGCGCCTCGCCCTGGACCGCGACGGCCCGGACGGTGCGCGCACCGAGCTGGACCGCCTGGTCGCGCTGTTCGGCCGCGACAACGTGGCCGTGGACATCACCCACCACCAGACCGCGGCCGATGAGGCCGTCCATGATGCGCTCGCGGAGCTGGCGCGGGAGGCGCGCCTGCCACTGGTGGCCACCGGGGGGGTGCACTGCGCCCGCCCCTCGGACCAGCCCCTGGCCGACGTGCTGGCGGCCACGCGGGCGCGGCGCAGCGTGGAGGAACTGGACGGGTGGCTGCCCGCCCACCCGGCGCACCTGCGTTCACCCGCGCAGATGGCCCGCCTGCACCACCGTCACCCGCAGTCCGTCCCCACGGCGGCCGAACTGGCCGCCGAGTGCTCCTTCGACCTCACCCTGATCGCCCCCAACCTGCCCCCGCACCCGGTGCCGCCGGGCCACACGGAGGCCACGTGGCTGCGCGAGCTCACCCGCCGCGGGGCGGTGGCGCGCTACGGGCCGCGCACCGCCGAGCGCGTGCCGGGGGCCTGGCGCACCATCGACAAGGAGCTGGCCATCATCACGGAGCTGGGCTTCCCCGGCTACTTCCTGATCGTGCACGAGATCGTCGGGTTCTGCCGGGACCACGGCATCCTGAGCCAGGGTCGCGGTTCGGCCGCCAACTCGGCGGTGTGCTTCGCGCTGGGGATCACCGCGGTGGACGCGGTGCGCCACCGGATGCTTTTCGAGCGCTTCCTCTCCCCGGGGCGCAGCGGCCCGCCGGACATCGACCTGGACATCGAGTCGGGGCGCCGGGAGGAGGTGATCCAGTTCGTCTACGAGCGGTACGGACGCCGGCATGCCGCCCAGGTGGCGAACGTCATCTCCTACCGGCCCCGCTCCGCCGTGCGGGACGTGGCCCGCGCGCTGGGGTACGACATCGGGCAGGCGGACGCCTGGTCGAAGAGCATCGAGCGGTGGGGGAAGGTGCCGGACGACGTCGGGATCCCAGCCCCCGTGGTGGACCTCGCCGAGCGCATGCTGCGGCTGCCCCGCCACCTCGGCATCCACTCCGGGGGGATGGTGCTGTGCGACCGCCCCGTCATCGATGTGTGCCCGGTGGAGTGGGCCACCATGCCCGGGCGCACGGTGTTGCAGTGGGACAAGGACGACTGCGCGGACGCCGGCCTGGTGAAGTTCGATCTCCTCGGGCTGGGGATGCTCACCGCGCTGCGCCTCGCGTTCACCGAGCTCACCGCGCAGGGCGTGCTCCACGAGGGCCGCCCCATCGGCCTCCACGAACTGCCCCAGGAGGACCCCCGCGTCTACGACCTGCTGTGCGCGGCGGACACGGTGGGGGTGTTCCAGGTGGAGTCGCGCGCGCAGATGGCCACCCTGCCGCGCCTGCGCCCCCGCTGTTTCTACGACATCGTGGTGGAGGTGGCGCTGATCCGCCCCGGGCCGATCCAGGGCGGGTCCGTGAACCCGTACCTCCGCCGTCGCCTCGGGCGCGAGCCCACCACCTACCTGCACCCGCTGCTGAAGCCCGCGCTGGAGAAGACGCTCGGGGTGCCGCTCTTCCAGGAGCAGCTCATGCAGATCGCCATCGACGTGGCCGGCTTCTTCCCGGCCGAGGCGGACCAGTTGCGCAAGGCGATGGGGTCCAAGCGCTCCCTGGAGCGGATGGAGGCGCTGCGGGAGCGGCTGATGGAGGGGATGGCCGCGAACGGGATCACCCCGGAGGTGGGGGAGCAGATCTACGCGAAGCTGCAGGCCTTCGCGGATTTCGGCTTCCCGGAGTCGCACTCCTTCTCCTTCGCCTACCTGGTGTACGCCAGCGCGTGGCTGAAGGTGCACCACCCCGAGGCGTTCTACGCCGCCCTGCTGGCGTCCCAGCCAATGGGGTTCTATTCGCCGCAGTCCCTCGTCGCCGACGCACGCCGCCACGGGGTCCGGATCCTGACGGCGGACGTGATGGTGTCCGGGGTGCAGCCGTGTGTCGAGCGGGTGGGGGAGCAGGCGGGCGACGGCGAGCTGCCGGACGACGGCGTCGGGGCGGGTGCCGCCGCGGGGTGCGGGGCATCCCCGGCCCCCCGGCTGGTGGACCCGCATCCCGGCCTCGCGGTGCGTCTCGGGTTGGCCCAGATCCGCTCGATTGGGAAGGAGAAGGCCGAGCAGGTCGTCGCGGAGCGGGAGCGGGAGCAATTCCGGTCCGTCGCGGACCTCGCGTCCCGTGTGCACCTCACCCAGGAGCAGTTGGAGGCGCTCGCCACCGCCGATGCGTTGCGGGCGTGGGGGACCAGGCGGGAGAACCTGTGGTCGGCGGGCGCGCTCTCCCGCGAGTACGGCACCGCGCACACGGATGGCTCGCGCCTGTGGATCCAGCCGCCGCTGCCGGGCACCGCCGTCGGGGTGCGATCCCCGGGGTTGCCGGGGATGACGCAGGCCGAGGAGGCGGTGGCGGACGTGTGGGCAACCGGGGTGACCACGGAACGCTTCCCCACCCACTTCGTGCGCCCCCAGCTTGAGGCCGCCGGGGTGGTGGCCATCGCGGACCTGCTCGGCCACGAACCGGGGGAGAGGATGAAGGTGGGGGGAGTGGTGACGCACCGGCAGCGGCCGGGAACGGCGAAGGGGATCACATTCCTGTCGCTGGAGGATGAGACGGGCCTGCTGAACGTGGTGTGCTCGACCGGACTGTGGAAGCGTTACCGCACACTCGCGCGCACCAGCGCCGCCCTCGTGATCCGGGGGACGCTGGAGCGTTCGGACGGGGTCACCAACCTCGTGGCGGACGGGATGGAGCACCTCTCGTTGCAGGTGCCCTCCCGGTCACGGGACTTCCGGTGACCGTCTAGGGTGTGAGTCCCTCGTTCAGGGGGTGCAGCGGGATGTTCGGGAGTGGTGGCCGTTCCGGGGGCCTGAAGCCTTCGGGGAGTTCGCGCAGCGGCGGGTCCGCGTTGCGGAGCTGGTCGAAGACCGCCCAGACCACCGCCAGCAACGGGATCGCGATGATCGCGCCGAAGAGCCCGCCCAGGAACGTGCCGGCCGTGACGCCGAGTGCGACGACGACCGGGTGGAGCGATACCTGCTTGCCCATCACGAGCGGCTGGAGGATGTGGCCCTCGATCTGGCCGATCAGGGCGACCCCGACGGTGACGATCAGGGCCTTGACGAAACCGCCGGTGGCCAGCGCCACCACCGCAGCCACGACCATGGCGGCCGGGGCGCCGATCAACGGGACGAAGGCGCCGACGAACACGAGGACGGCGAGTGGTGCGGCGAGTGGCACCCCCACGATCAACAGCAGGATGAACGCCATGATGCTGTCCGAAGTCGCCACGATCATGGTGCCGCGGGCATAGCCCGAGAAGGTGTACCACCCGGCGCCCGCGGCGCGGTGGACGTTGGTCCGGTTGCGTACGGGCAGCTGGTTGAGGAACCAGAGCCACATCCGCTTGCCGGAGGAGAGCAGGAAGATCGTCACGAAGAGGCTCAGGGCGAAGATGGTGAAGACGAGGGCCACCGCACCGGCGTTGGACACCACCTGCCCGGCGAGGTCACCCGCGTTGCTCTGGACGTAATCGGTTGCCTGCTTGATCAGGTCGTTGATCCTGACATGCCACGGCAGGGGCCCGTTCTCCAGGAAGTTGAGGATCTGCCCGATGCCGTGGTTGAACTGTTGTGCCAGCTTGTCCCACTGCCCCACCACGGAAGAGACCACGTAGTAGAGCAACCCCGCGAAGAACAGGAACGAGAGCAGCAGCGAGAGGATGACGGCGAGCGCCCGCGGCATGAGGCGCTGGAGCCAGTCGACCAGTGGGTTGAGTACCGACGTGAACACGAGCGCCACGAACACGGCGATGAAGACCAGCTGGATTCGCGTGGTCGCGAACACGACCATGGAGACCACGAGGACGATCCCGATGAAGTACCAGCTCATGAGGCCGAACCTGGCCAGCCACTGCGGCACGAGCTGGCGTTCGCGGGGGGAGCCGTTGTCGGCGATGCGGCGGACGCTCACCCGTCCCGCCGTCGTCGGGCGGGGCCGCAGCGGCTGCATGGGTACCACGGGGTCGGGGACGATGGCGTACTGCCGCGTGGTGGATGCGAATCGAGCATACGCCACCCGCGATCGGGCATTCCGCCACGCGGTCCTGGTCCTGTGGAAACGTGTCATCGGGCCCAGTCTGCCCGTGTCAGGTGGCCGTGGCCAGCAACCACGCCACGTCGGGCGGCGTGTCGGCCACCGCCCATGCCCCCGCGGACTCCTCGGGGGGTCCATAACCCCACGTCACGAAGATCGTGCGCAGGTCCCACTCGGCCGCGCCGACGACGTCGTGATGCCGGTCGCCCACCATCACCGCCCGCGTCGCGTCGACGCCCTGCGCGGCGAACAGCTCCAGTGCGCGCCCCACAACCCACGCCTTCGACGCGTTGCGCTCCGAGAGGTCGGCGCCGGCGATCACCGGGAACAGCGGGGTGAGGGACTTCGCGTCGAGGATGCGCGCAACGAGGTCCTCCCGCTTGGAGGTGGCCACCCCCAGGGTCCAGCCGTCCCCGCGCAACCGGTCCAGCAACTCCGGCAGGCCGGGGTAGACGATCGCCTCGGTCATGCGTTCGGTGTAGATGGCCCGGTACACCACGCGGAAGGCCTCGGCCTCCTCCGCCGGGACCTCCAGCACATCGGTGATGCCGCTCATGAGGGGCGGGCCGACGAAGCCCCGCAGCCGCCGGTCGGGCGGCACCGGGTACCCGAGTTCCACCAGGGCATCCCGCGCGGAGCCCATGATGGTGGGGCCGGAATCGGCGATCGTGCCGTCGAAGTCAAACAAAGCAATCTTCACAGTTCCAAGGGTATTCGACGCGGGTCCGATTCCGGGTTCGAGCCATGGTGAGCGTTGTTAGCCTCGCACCATGAACGAACTACCTGCCGCCGTGTCCTTGTCCATCGGTGAGGGCGGACTGCCCACTGTCGAGATCTCCAGCGCGAAAGCCCAGGCAACGGTGTACCTCTACGGCGCCAACGTCACGTCGTGGATCCCCACCGGGCATGACCCGGTGCTGTGGCTCTCACCCGATTCGGTGTTCACCAAGGGCCAGCCGATTCGCGGCGGCATCCCCGTGTGCCTGCCCTGGTTCTCCAAGGGTCCCGGGGGCGACAAGGAGCCGATGCACGGCACCGCGCGCCTGTCCATGTGGGAACTGGCGGACGCCACCGAGTCCGACGGCGTCATCACGCTCGTCCTGCACCTGGACGACGACGGGTGGTCCGCCACGTACACCATCACGGTCGGCGAGGGGCTCGGACTCGAGCTCACCACCACCAACAACGGCGACGACCACATGGTGGTCGAGGAGGCGTTCCACACGTACTTCGACGTCCAGGACGTCGCGGGCATCCGCGTCGTCGGCCTCGACGGCGCCTCCTACCTCGACAAGGTGGCCGGCGGCACGGCCACCCAGGAGGGCGACCTGGTCCTCGTGGACCGCACCGACAGGGTGTACGACTCCGCTGCCGACGTCGAGATCGTCGACCCCGGCCGCAACCGGACGATTGCGATCGCGAAGACCAATTCCGCGAACACCGTGGTGTGGAACCCGTGGGCGGAGACCGTGAAGGGGCTCTCTGACGTCCCCGATGATGCCTGGCCGGGCTTCGTGTGCGTGGAGACCGCCAACGTGAACGAGAGCGCCACCCTCGTGGCTCCGGGCGACAGCCACACGGTCGCCACCACGTACTCGGTCAGCCTCGGCTGACCCGCGCATCCGGGACGCCGGTGGGGGAGCGCCCCCACCGGCCTCTCGCGTGCGGACCCGGCGCGGATCGGCGCGCGAATTGTGGTTACGCTGGTCATCCCGACATCCGAGAGGCCCGACGTGCTCTTCAAACTGGCCATGCGGTACCTTCGCCCCTACATGGGCGCCGTGTACGTGGTCATCGTCCTGCAGGTGGTCCAGACCCTGGCCGCGCTGTCCCTGCCCACGCTGAACGCCGACATCATCGACCAGGGTGTGGTCCGGAACGACATCCCGTTCATCTGGCGCACCGGCCGCGAGATGCTCGGAATCTCGGCGGTCCAGGTCGCCTGCGCGGTCCTGGCGGCGTTCCTCGGTGCGCGCACCGCGATGGCGGTGGGTCGTGACGTCCGCCGGGACGTCTTCGGCACGGTCCAGACCTTCGGTTCCCTCGAACTCGGCCACTTCGGGCCGCCCTCCCTGATCACGCGCTCGACCAACGACGTCCAACAGATCCAGACCGTCCTCATGATCACCTTCACGATCATGGTGCAGGTGCCGATCATGCTGGTCGGCGGCGTGTTCATGGCCGTCCGGCAGGACGCCCAGCTGGCGTGGTTGCTGGTGGCCATCATCCCGGTGCTGGGCATCGTCGTCGGGTTCGCGATGTGGCGGATGGGCCCCCTGTTCAAGGTGATGCAGAAGCGCATCGACGCCATCAACACGGTCATGCGCGAGCAACTGGCCGGCGTCAGCGTCATCCGCGCGTTCGTCCGCCAGAAGGCGGAGCGGGAGCGTTTCGCCGTCGTCAACTCGGAACTGCGGGACACCTCGATCAGTGTCGGCATGTGGATGGCCTTCCTCTTCCCGGCCGTCATGATCATCGTCAACCTCGCGCAGGTGGGGGTGCTCTTCTTCGGAGGGGAGCGGATCGACACCGGGGAGATGATGGTCGGTTCGCTCATCGCGTTCCTGAACTACCTGATGCAGATCTTCATGTCCGTGATGATGGCGACGATGATGTTCATCATCGTCCCGCGCGCGGAGGTCTCCGCCGACCGCGTCCGGGAGGTGCTCGGCACCGTCGTCGCCATCGCCTCCCCGAAAGAACCGAAGGCACCGTCACCGGACCCGCTCAGCTTCCACTTCAGGGATGTCAGCTTCCGCTACCCCGGCGCGGAGGACGACGTGCTCGCCGCGATCAACCTCGCCCTCGTGCCCGGCACCATCACCGCACTCATCGGGTCCACCGGCTCCGGGAAGACCACACTGGTCAACCTGCTCCCACGGCTCCTCGACGCCACGGGGGGTGTGATAGAGGCGGGCGGCACCCCGGTCAGGGACCTGGACGTGCGAGCACTGCGCCAGCGGGTCGCACTCGTGCCCCAACGGACGTTCCTGTTCTCGGGGACCATCGCCTCCAACCTCCGCCTCGGGAAGTCTGACGTCACTGAGGACGAGATGTGGGCGGCCCTCGACGCCGCCCAGGCCACCGAGTTCGTCTCCACGCTGGAGGGCCGGCTCGACGCCCCGGTGTCCCAAGGAGGCAAGAACTTCTCCGGCGGCCAGCGCCAGCGGCTGACGATCGCCCGCGCACTGATCCGGAAGGCCGACCTCACCATTTTCGACGACTCCTTCTCCGCGCTCGACTACACCACCGACTCGCTGCTCCGCGCGGCGCTGCGCACGGAACTCGCCGGGAAGGCCGTCCTCATCGTGGCGCAGCGCGTGGCCACCATCCGAGGTGCGGACCGAATCGTGGTGCTGGACGGGGGCAAGGTTGTCGGAACGGGCTCGCACCACCAGCTGATGGCTTCCTGCGGCACCTACCAGGAGATCGTGCTCTCCCAGCTCTCGGCGGAGGAGGCGGCATGAGCCACGGACCCATGGGGCGCGCGATCGACCCGACGAAGCGCGCCCAGGACTTCAAGGGCTCGTTGCGCCGCCTGCTGCGGCTGCTGCGCCCCCACCGCATCCGGTTGGCCTTCGTGGTGCTCCTGTCCTCGATCTCGGTGCTGTTCAACGTCCTGGGACCCAAGGTCCTCGGGGACGCGACCAACATCATCTTCGCGGGCGTCGTCGGCCGGATGGTTCCCGCGGGCGGCTCGAAGGCGGACACGATCGCCGCGCTGCGGGCGTCCGGGGAGACCCGGATGGCGGACATGCTCTCGGGCATCGACTTCGTTCCCGGCCAGGGCGTGGACATCACCCAGCTGGGGCGGACCCTGATGCTCGTCCTGGGGCTCTACCTCGTCGCCGCACTCGCGATGTGGATCTCCGCGCGGATCCTCACGCGGGTGATCCAGCACGTGGGCTACGAGATGCGGTCCACGGTCCAGGGCAAGGTCGACCGCCTGCCGCTCAGCTACCTGTCCACCCACGCCCGCGGCGACCTCCTGTCACGGATCACCAACGACATCGACAACATCTCCCAGACCCTGCAGCAGACCCTCTCCCAGGTGGTGACCTCCATCCTCACCGTGATCGGCGTGCTGGGGATGATGCTGTGGCTCTCGTGGCAGCTTGCCCTGATCTCGCTGGTCGTGGTGCCGGTCTCCGCCTTCGTGACCCTCCAGATCGCGAAGCGCGCGCAGCCCCAGTTCGTCAAGCAGTGGAAGTCCACCGGGGCGCTCGGTGGCGTGGTGGAGGAGGCGTTCACGGGCCACGAGGTGATCGCGGCATTCGGCTCGGAGCAGGCCTTCGAGACGGACTTCGCCGTCCACAACAAGGACCTCTACGACTCCTCGTTCCGCGCGCAGTTCATCTCCAACACGATGATGCCCACCATGGGTTTCCTGTCCAACCTCTCCTACGTCGCCGTCGCGGTGGTGGGTGGCCTGAAGGTCGCCAGCGGCACCATCAGCCTCGGTGCCGTCCAAGCATTCATCCAGTACTCCCGCCAGTTCAACCAGCCGCTCGCCCAGCTCGCCTCGATGGCCAACCTGCTCCAGTCGGGCCTGGCGTCCGCCGAGCGCGTGTTCGAGTTGCTCGACGCCGAGGAGGAGCGGCCCGACGTCGTCACCGCGGTTCTGCCCGCGGAGGTCGGCGAAGTGGTGTTCGACAACGTCACCTTCTCCTACACCCCTGGTACCCCGGTCATCACCAACCTGTCGCTCCGGGCCGCGCCCGGGCAGTCCGTGGCGATCGTCGGGCCGACCGGCGCCGGCAAGACGACGCTGGTCAACCTCCTCATGCGTTTCTACGAGCTGGACTCCGGGCGCATCCTGATCGACGGCGTCGACATCGCCACGATCTCCCGGGACGAACTTCGTGCGCGTATCGGCATGGTCCTGCAGGACACGTGGCTGCTGGAGGCCTCCATCGCGACGAACATCTCCTACGCCCGGCCCGAGGCCAGCAGGCAGGAGATGGTCGAGGCCGCCACGGCCACCAACGTGGACAGGCACGTACGCACGCTGCCGGAGGGCTACGACACGATGGTCACCGGGGAATCGATCTCCGAGGGCGAGAAGCAGCTCATCACGATCGCGCGCGCGTTCCTCGCGGATCCGCAGATCCTCATCCTCGACGAGGCGACGTCCTCCGTGGACACCCGCACCGAGGTGCTTGTCCAGCGCGCGATGAACGCGCTGCGGCACGGGCGCACGTCGTTCATCATCGCGCACCGCCTCTCGACCATCCGCGACGCCGACCTCATCGTGGTGATGGAGCACGGCGACGTCGTCGAGCAGGGGACGCACGGATCCCTCCTCGCCGCGGGCGGGGCCTACGCCCGGTTGTACGCCTCGCAGTTCGAGGCCGGCGCGGAGGATTAGGCGGAGTCGAGACCCCGGCGCTTCAGGAGCGGGGCGATTTCGGCGTCGCGGCCGCGGAATGCCCGGAAGGACTGCAGCGGGTCGCGCGAGTTCCCGCGTGAGAGCAGCTCGTCCCGGAAGTGCTGCCCAGCCGTGCGGTTGAGCCAACCGTCGCCGTCCTGCGCCCCTTCAGCCTTGAACCATTCCACCGTGTCCGCGTCCAGCACCTCGGACCAGATATAGGAGTAGTAGTTGGCGTCGTAGCCGCCGCCGAACGCGTGGTTGAAGTAGGTGGAGCGGTAGCGCGGCGGCACGAACTCGTACCTCATCCCAGCGTCCGCGAGCGCCTGCGCCTCGAAGGTTGCCACGTCGTCGACGGCGGCGGGCACGTCCTCGGCCCGCAGGCGGTGCCATGCCTGGTCGATGAGGGCCGCGGCGAGGTACTCGCTGGTGGAGAAGCCCTGGCCGTAGGTGCCCTGCGAGAGCAGCTTGTCCAGGAGGTCGGCCGGGATCGGTTCTCCCGTCACGTGGTGCCGCGCGAAGTTCGCGACCACCGCGCGGTTGGCCATCCACATCTCGTTGACCTGCGAGGGGAACTCGACGAAGTCGCGGGGCACGTCCGTTCCCGAGAGAGCCGGGTAGGTGACGGAGGAGAACATGCCGTGCAGGGCGTGGCCGAACTCGTGGAAGCAGGTGGTCACCTCGTCCCAGGTCAGGAGCGTGGGCTCGCCCACGGCCGGCCTGGTGATGTTGAGGTTGTTCATCACCACCGGCTTGCGGCCCAGCAGGTGGGACTGGTCCACGAGGTTGTGCATCCAGGCGCCGCCGCGCTTGCCCTTGCGCGCGTAGTAGTCGCCGACGAACAGCGCGAGAGTGCTGCCGTCCTCCTCCACCACCTCCCAGACTCGCACCTCAGGGGCGTAGCTGACGAGTTCGGGTCGCTCCACGAACCGGATCCCGAACAGGGCGCCGGCCGCCCAGAAGACGCCGTTGGTGAGCACGGAGTCCAGCTCCAGATAGGGCCGGAGCACCTCGTCATCCACGGAGAAGAGGCGCTTGCGGAGCTTGTCGGACCAGTGGTACCAGTCCGCCGGGGTGAAGGCGGCGGTGTCCGACTCCGCCTTCAGCGCCGCCAGTTGCTCGCCCTCCCGGCGGGCGTTCCGGGCAGCCGGGGGAGCCAGCGCGGCGAGGCGTTCGGCGATCGCCTGCGAGCTCTTGGCGGTGCCCTCGTCGGCGACGGCGGCGGCGTGGTTCTCGTACCCGAGGAGGGCGGCACGCTCGGCGCGGAGGCGGGCAAGCTCGAGGATCAGGGCGCGGGTGTCCGACTCCGGGTCGTGGCCGTCTCCACGGGTGAGCGACTGGTCGAGCAGGCGGGCGCGGGTGGCGGGGTTCTCCAGCCGGGTCAGGAGCGGCTGCTGCGTGGGGGAGAGGAACGTGATCGCGAAGCCCTCCCTGCCGCGCTCGCGCGCCGCCTGCGCGAGGCTCTCGACGGTCTCCTCGTCGAGTCCCGCGAGGTCCGCGGCGTCCTCCACGTACACGGTGGCGTTCTCCAGCGCCTTGGTGGCGCGCTGGCTGAACGAGGTCTCCGCCGTCGAGATCCGGGCGTTGAGATCGCGGAGGATGGTCTGGTCGGCCTCGCTGAGCCCGATGCCGGACTGGCGGTAGTGGCGCAGGTACTCGCTGAGGAGCCACGCCGTCTCGTCGTCCAGAGAGAGGAGGTCCTTGCCGCGCTGCAGGGACTGCAGCCGCGCGTGGATGCCGGCATCCAGGTGGAGCGCGTCGCTGTGGGCGCTGAGTTGGGGCATGAGCTCGGCCTCGAGGGCATCGAAGTCGTCGCCCCCCACGGACTCCATCAGAGTGAAGGCCACCGGCAGCACCCGGTCCAGCAGTTCACCGGAACGCTCGAGCGCGAGGAGGGTGTTCTCCACCGTGGCGATGTCCCCGTCCGCGGCGATGGCGGCCCACTCGCGGCGCTGCTCGGCGAGCCCTGCGGCGAGGGCCTCGCGCAGGTTCTCCACGGTGGCCGCCGTGAAGTCGGGCAGCTCGAGGGGCCGGGTGGACGGGCGGGCGAACGGGTTCTCCGGGTTCAGTGGCATGGGAGCCATTGTGCCGCCCACCTGCGGTCCTGGAGCGCTAATCTCCCGCGAGCCGGGTGGAGGCGAGCACCTCGGCGATCCTGGGCTCGAAGAACCCGGGGCCCTTCAGCACCTTGCCGTCCTCGCGGTAGATTGGCCGGCCGTCGTCGCCCAGCTTCGAGAGGTTGGAGCGTTGGACGGCGCGCAGGACGGCGTCGAGCGGGATGCCGGTCTCCAGGGCCATGCCGTAGATGACGTAGGTCAGGTCGGCAAGCGCGTCGGCGGCGGCCACGGTGTCGCGGGCGTGGGTGTCCCCGGCCATCGCCTCGGTGACGGCGGCGAGGACCATCTGCTCGGCGTCGTCGCCGTAGATCGCGCCCATCAACTCGGCGAACTCCTCGGCGATCAGCGCCATGCGCATGTGGACCCGTTCCTTTCCGACGTCGGCCGGACCGGTCTCCACGGGCAGGTGGTACGTGGCGTGGAACTGGCGTACGAGCGCCTCCGGGTCCCGCGGGTTGGGGATGGCGGGCAGGTGGTCCTCGGGTCCGTCCCACGGGGTGGCGGGTGCGCGTGGGTCGTCGCGGAGGAGGGAGCCCACCCAGAGGTCGCGCCATGGGGCCTTCGGGTCGCGGGCGTCGGGCAGCGCCGCGCGGCGCGTGCCCTCCAGCCGGAAGCCGTGACGCCACGCCGCACGCCACGAGCCCCAGTTGCCGACGCCGGCGCTCCAGGTGATGCGGGCCAGGCCGAGGTCGCCGAAGCCGAAGTCGAGGGCCAGGCCGATGGCCTCGTGGAGGATGCCGCGCCCGCGGAACGGTTCGGACATCCAGTAGCCGATCTCGGCGCTGGCGCCGGAGAGGGCGTGCAGGTCGATCGCGCCCGCCAGCTCGCCGTCCCACCTGATCGCCCAGCACGCGCCGCCCTGCTGCCACACCGCCGGGGCGTAGTCGGTGATCCAGGCGACGGCGTCGGCCTCCGTGTAGTTCGGGGGGACCGTGGTCCAGCGGGAGATCTCCGGGTCCTGGCAGGCTGCCGTGACGGCGGCGACGTCCTCCGGTGTAGGGGCGGACAGTTCGATCACCGCACGGCGAACCACCACATGTTCCATGGGCCGAGCGTAACAAGTGAGGCGGGGTGGGCCGTCTCCTGGCGCCCACCGGGGGTGGCGCACCTCACTCCCGCGACGTTGTGGGCAGTGGGCTCGGCGACGCTAGAGTGGACCCGCACACGCCACCGTCCTTGTGAGGACGCCCGTAGCGCGCAGCTGACATCCCGGACATTCCGCGCACCGCGCGTCGAACCCCGTTTGTCGCCCCCAGCGCCACACGCTGACGAACCAACTCACTCCGCCCCAGAGGTGCACCACCATGACTTCCACTGATTCCATGACTGCGAACGAATACCAGACCATCATCGACCGGCTCATCCATGACATCTCCGCCCTCACGGGGCGCCCGGTCAAGGTGTTGCGGTTGAGCTACAACCTGCCGGTCCTGCCCGACGCCGAGACCGAAACGCCGGCGGCGATTCGGTCGGCGCGCGCAGTCGCCTGATCATCCGGGCTGTACGGTCCGCAGCACGTCCAGCTGGACGATGCCGGCGGCCAGCCACCACGTCGCGAGCCCCAGCACGACGCCGTGGCTCAGCACCCACGCCGCACGCGGCACGCGGGTGAGCCGGGCCAGCGTGCCCGGGTCGGAGCCCGGCGTCGGGCGGGCGGCCACCGCGACGAGGTGCCGCCAGGCGCCTGCGACGAGGAAGCAGCCCGTCGCGAGCACCACCGCGCCCTGGAGCTGCGGGGGCCCCCACCACCACAGGGTCCCCGTCACCGCGGCGAGCGCCAGGAGCACGCCCGCGGTGTAGAGGCTGCGCGCCCACACGAGCGCCAGCAGGAGCGTCAGCGCGGCGAACCCGAGCAACGTGGGAGCCCACCCGCCGGTGGCCAACCGTGCCACCACCGCCCCGACAACAGCCGGCGCCGGATAGCCCGCCCACGTCGAGGCCACGAGGCCGAAGCCGCGTGCGGGGCCGACCGTGACGGTGTGGCCGGACATGTCCGGGCGCAGGACCAGGCCGGTGAATCGCCGTCGTGCGGCCACTCCGACGACGGCGTGCCCCAGCTCGTGAACGACGGTCACCGCCACCCGCGACCACCGCCACAACGCGGGTACCACCAGCAGCGCGATGGCGACGGCCACCGCGACCGCGACGGCCGCGTCAAGGTTCAGCTCGCCGGAGGGTTGGAGGCGCGCCCACGCCTCGCGGAACCATGCGGCGGCGTCGTTCATGGCTCCATTGTGCGCGGTCCGAGCGTCCGGGCTGTTGGGAGGCGTTGCGGGCTACGATCGTCCGATGGCCTCACATCACTTCGCCGAGCCCGCCCCATGATTGATCATCGCGACCACATCGAGGCGGCGGCACGGTGACGGGCCGGCCGGTGGGTGTTGTCCTCGCCGCCGGGGACGGGACGCGGCTGCGTCCGCTGACGGAACTGCGGCCGAAGGCGCTGTGTCCGATCAACAACAGGGCACTGCTCGACATCGCGATGGACAGGATCCGTCCCCACGTCTCCCGTATTGCCGTGAACGCCTGCCACCACGCGGGTCAGATCGTCGAGCACCTGCGGGGAACGGACGTCCATGTGTCGCTCGAGGCGACGCCGTTGGGAAGTGCGGGTGCCATCGGCCGGCTGGCGTCCTGGATCGGGGGAGAGGACGTGCTCCTCCACAACGCCGACTCGTGGCTTGAGGATGACCTCGCGGCGCTGCTGGACGGCTGGTCCGGCGAGTATCCCCGGCTGCTGGTCACGGACGTCGGGGAAGGGGACGGCGACTTCGGCCCGCTCCGGTACGTCGGGGTCAGCCTGCTGCCTGGTCGCCTCGTGGCCGGCCTCACGGACCGGTTCTCGAGCCTGTACGAGCTGGTGTGGGCTCCGGCCTTCCGGCGCGGGGAACTCGAGCTCGTCCCGGTCCGCGGGGAGGTCGTCGACTGCGGCACCCCGGCGGACTACCTCAGGGCCAACCTCCTCGCCAACAACGGCGAGAACGTCGTCGGCGCCGGCGCGGTCATCGAGGGCACCATCGAGGACTGCGTCGTCTGGGATGGGTGCCGCGTCGGCCCCGACGAGGTGCTGTACCGCTGCGTGCGTGCCGACGGCGGGCTCACCGTCGACGCACCTACGGCGACGGCGTGACCACCGGCACGGCGTCGGCGGCCCGCAGTACAAGGCCAGTTGCGGTGAAGGGGATGGATGGCCGGTACTTCTCGCCGAACATCTGCCAGAGGAGGCTCATCTCCTCCGTCGGCATCATCTGGATCGTGAGCCTGACTGGATCGCCCTGGCTCGCCAGAACCGGCGTCTGATGCAGTGCCATCGCCCCGGCGCCGAGGAGCGTCTGCCCGTACAGGTCGTTCACGCAGTAGGCAGTCAGCATGTAGTGCAGGTCAACGCTCAACGCATCAATCGCGGTGACGTCCATGTCGCGGTTGCGCCGCGGCGGAGCAGCGTTCCGTTGGGCGGAGCTCGTGGTGATCCGGTAGAGGTACAGGTTCAGCCCATTGTGCTCGGGTGTGAGCCCGATCCGGTCAGGCGGGAGAGCCGAGACTCCGATGGCGGCGGGCGTGCCCGCAAGGTCCACCTTCGGCAGGAAGCCTTCCAGGAGGCGCTGCAGCGCGGCGGTGATTCCTGCGATGTCGCGTGTCATGGTCATCAGCATCCTCCGTCAATGCGTCACTGCACCTGGAACAGCGTGATCTGCATGCCGTCAGGGTCCTGGAGGCGCACGTTGCGGTCACCCCACGGGGTGATCACGGGCGGGTGCACCAGAGTCGCCCCGTTGGCAAGCAGGCGATCGATCGCTGCTGCCAGGTCGGGCACCTGGAGCGCGAACCGGATCGGGCCGCTGACGCGCTCGCCCGCTTCGATCGCGTCGACCGTGGTGGCCTGTGCCACGTCGAAGATCTCCAGCGTTGCCGTCCCCATGGTGAGGATCAGCCCGCGGCCCTGGCCGTTGTCCCAGAAATCCGCGGGCTCGATTCCCAGGCCGACCGTGTAGAAGCGAACGAGCCTCTCGTAGTCGCTGGTGGTGATCGCCACACGCAACTGCAGCACCTGGGGGAGCGGTTCGGGCTCGCCCAGGTCGTCAATCGGCACGCCCATGGGGCGCCGAGCGCAGCGGCTGCCTACAGGGTCGGGCTCGTTCCCCCGGCGTCCTGCTGCCGCACGCCGAGGAAGTTCTCCACCGACTTCACGCCCGGGGTGTTCTCCGCAGCTTCCTGGATGGCGTGCTTCTGCTCCCGGCTGCTGACCAGTCCCCAGATCTCGACCTTCCCGCGGACGACGACGACGTTGATGGGCTCGGCCTGTTCGCCGCTGATCGAGGTGACCTGCGCCCAGATGGCGTCATGTGTCGCCTTGTCGTCCGGCGGGGTGATGGCCTCCCGCGCCTCGGCGGACACATACCGCAGCACGTCGGTCCGGGAGACCACCCCGATCATCCTGCTCGCCCGCACGACGGGCACCAGCCGGATGCCGTGCTGCCGCATCAGGAGGCCCACTTCCTGCAGGGGGAGTTCCGGGGTCACCATGACCGGGTTCGCCGTCATGATCTCTTTCGCCTTACGACTGTAGGTCTTCCTGTACTCCTCGTGGAGGCTGCCACCCACGACGTTCCTCTGCCACCAGGACCTGCGCCCCGCCTCGGAGACCCGCCGCACCACGTCACCTTCGGACACGACACCGACGACCTGCCCCCGGGAGTCGACCACCGGAACCACCTTGATGTGGTATTCGATGAGGACCGCGATGATCTCGGCGACCGTCGTGTCAGGGTTGACAGTGATCACGTTTTCGGTCATGACGTCGGATGCCTGCATCGCGCGCTCCATTGCAAGACGGGATGGTTGTGGACTTCGAATCTATTCCCGGGGCGAGGGCGCCACACGGGCTTTCGGGGTTCGCCCCGAGGAGGACAATCGGGGGGTGCGTACCCGCCAGACCCTCCTCGTCGCGACGGCGTCGGTTGGGCTGGTGCTCGGAGCGTGCGGTTCGCCGTCGTCGCCACCGCCGGAGGGGTCGCCTTCGCCCGCTCCGTCTGGGTCGGTTGCGCCCACGGGGACCTGGGCGCCGACCTCGCCCTCGCCAGCACTCCCGACGACGCCGCCCCAGACGAGTCCGGCGGCCCCGGCGTCGCCCACCGAACCACCGACCACGGCCGTCGAGGAGTTCCGCTCGTCCATCAGCACCGTCACCTCCGCCGACCTGGGGTCATCGTGGCGCGAGGGCTGTCCCGTCTCGCCGGAGCAACTCCGCGCCGTCGACGTCTCCCACTGGGGGTACGAGGGCGCGGTCCACACCGGGCGCCTGATCGTTGCGGCAGCCGTCGCCGACGACGTCGCGGACATCATGGAGGACCTGTTCCAGGCCCGATTCCCGATCGAGCGCATGACCCCGGTGGACGCGTTCGGCGCGGACGACGACGCCAGCATGGCAGCCAACAACACAAGCGCGTTCAACTGCAGGGCGATCACGGGCGGGACGGAGTGGTCGGAGCACGCCTACGGGCAGGCGATCGACGTGAACCCGCTGGTCAACCCCTACGTCAACGGCTCCGTGGTGCTCCCGCCCGGCGGGGCGGGGTACGTCGACCGCTCGCTGGCCGCGCCCGGCATGATCCACGCGGGCGACGACGTCGTGCGCGCCTTCGCCGCTCGCGGCTGGTCGTGGGGTGGGGCGTGGGCCAAGCCGATCGACTACCAGCACTTCTCCGCCTCGGGGGGCTGACGGCAGCCACCCACTCGCCGCCGTCAGAAGCGCCCCGGCCCCGCCCTAACCGTGGTCGACCTGCGCCCGGACGGACGACAGGCCGAGGAACCCGCCCGCCAGCCCCAGCGCCGCACCCGCCACCCGGATCCCGGCCCCGGCCCTGAAGCGGGGGAGGCGAAGCCGCCGGTCCAGCCCGGCGGCGCCACGGACGATCAGGAACGGGAAGAGCCCCAGGAACAGGGGGGCGAGGAAGCCGAGGACCACCAGCCGCCGCCGCAGGCTGTACTCGTGGCCTGCCCAGTCGAGGTACTTCCGCATGGCCGGCACTCAGTCCGCCTTTCCATAGTCGTCGACGATCGCGACGTCGAGCGGGAAGTCCACCGGGAAGGTCCCGAACAGCAGCCGGCCCGCACTGGCGGCCGCGGCGCCGACGGCGGTGGCGACGTCGTCGGCCAGCGCGTCGGGGGTGAGGACCACCACCTCGTCGTGGAGGAAGAACACCAGGTGCGGTTCGCCGCCCAACTCGCGGAGCCGGCCCCGGAGGTCGGCCATCCAGCACAGCGCCCACTCGGCGGCGGTTCCCTGCACCACGAAGTTGCGGGTGAAGCGGCCCCAGTCGCGGGCCCGCTGGCCGGCGCGCCGGCGGTCGGCGGCGGTGGCGTCCTGCTCGCTCGCCCGGCGCTGGACCGCGTTCCAGGATGCCGGGGGCAGCGGTGAGGTCCGCCCCAGCCACGTGCGGACGACGTCGCCCGCCTCCCCCCGTCGTGCGGCGTCCTCGACCACGCCGATCGCCCGCGGGAAGGCGCGCACCAGGCGGGGCATGAGTTCCGCGGACGCGCCCGTGGTCGCGCCGTAGAGTGCGCCGAGCATCGCGACCTTCGCGTGGGCGCGGGTATCGACCACCCCCCGGTCCACGAGCCCCTGGTAGAGGTCCCTACCCCGCGCGGCCTCGGCCATGCGCTCGTCCCTCGCCATCGCGGCCAGCACGCGCGGCTCGAGCTGCGCGACGTCCGCCACCACCAGCGTCCACCCCGGGTCCGCGACGACGGCGCCGCGCACCTGCCTGGGCAGCTGCAGCGCCCCCCCACCGCGGGTCGCCCACCGGCCGGTGACCACGCCGCCGGGGACGTACTCGGGGTGGAACCGGGTGCGGCCGTCGGGATCGGTGTGCACCCAGGCGTCCAGCCACGCCCATCCGTTGGCGGTGTGGAGGCGGGCGAGCTTCTTGTACTCCAGCAGTGGTGCGATCGCCGGGTGCTCGATCTCGCGCAGCTCCCAGCTCCGCGTGGTCCGCGCCTCGATCCCGGCGCCGCGCAGGGCGCGCAGCAGCTCGACGGGGGAGTCGGGGTTCAGGCGGGGCGCCGCGAGTTCGGTGCGGACCTGCTCCTGGAGGCGTTCGAGCGCGGCGGGCCGGAAGCCGGGGCGCGGGCGGGGGCCGAGCAGGTCCGCGAGGATCCGCTCGTGCGCCGGGACGGACCAGGGCAGGCCGTCGTGGCTCATCTCGGCCGCGATCAGGGCACCGGCCGACTCCGCGGCCAGCAGGGTGGCGAGGCGGCCGGGTTCGGGCGCGTGGGCGAGGGCCGCCCGCTGCCGCTCCCGTTCCGCCAGCACCTCCTCCGGGGGGAGGGGCTGGGCGCCGAAGAGGGGTAGGGCGTCCGCGAGTTCGTCCGCGGCGGCGCTGTCCCAGACCTCCGACAGTGGGGGCGCACCGAGTGCGGCGCGCAGGATGGAGCGGCACAGGCGCAGGTCGTGGCACCGCTCCACGCGAACACCGGCCCTCAGCAGCGGCGGGTAGCTGGTGGCGGTGTCCGCCCACACCCAGCGCGGGTGCGCGGTCTCGAGTTCGCGGACGCGTGCTGGGAGGTCACGCGGTGGGACCACCTCGTGGGCCGACGTCGCCCCGCCCGGGCCGCCGCGTGCGAGCACGGTGAGGTGCACGCCGTCGGCCGCTGCCGCGAGCACGACCTCCGCCCGGGCGCCCGTCATTACGCGTAGATCGAGTCGATCAGGTCCTTGTGGGTCACGAGCACGTCCTGCCGCTTCACCTTGAAGGTCGGCGTGAGCAGGTCGTTCTCGAGGGTGAAGTCCTCGGGCAGGATGCGGATCTCGCGGATCGATTCCGAGCGTGAGAACCGCTGGTTCACGCGGTCGACCGCGGCCTGGATGTGCTCGCGCACGAAGGGGTCGGTGGCGGCCTGCTCCACCGTGAGCGGGGGACGGTCGTGGTTGGCCAGCCACGCGGGGAGGACGTCCGCGTCCAGGGTGATGAGCGCCGCGATGAACGGCCGGTTGTCCCCGACCGCGACCACCTGCGAGATCAGGGGATGGGCGCGCAGCGGGTCCTCCAGGAGGGCCGGGGCCACGTTCTTGCCGCTGGCGGTGACGATCAGTTCCTTCTTGCGTCCCGTGATCGACAGGTAGCCGTCGGCGTCGAAGGAGCCGAGGTCGCCGGTGTGGAACCAGCCGTCCTGGATCGCCTCGGCGGTGGCGGCCGGGTTGTTGTGGTAGCCGCGGAACACGCCGACCCCCTTGACGAGGACCTCCCCATCCTCCGCGATCCGGAACGAGGTGCCCGGCATGCACCGCCCGACGGTCCCCATGCGGGTGTGCGCGAGCGTGCTCAGGGTGGTCTGCGCCGTCGTCTCCGTGAGGCCGTAGCCCTCGAGCATGTGCACGCCGATTCCCCGGTAGAAGTTGCCGAGCCGCTCACCGAGTGGGGCGCCGGCGGAGAACATGTAGTGGAGGTTCCCGCCGAGGACCGCGCGCAGCTTCGAGTAGACCAGAGCGTCCGCAAGGCGGTGCTGGAGTGTCACTGCGCGGCTGGCCCTCCCGGGCGATTCGAGGGAGCGTGAGTACACCACCGCCACCCTGGATGCCCACCGGAAGATGGCCTTCTTCAGCCCCTTGCCCGTCTTGAGCTCGGCGCTGGTGTAGATCTTCTCCCACACGCGCGGGACTCCCACGATCATGGAGGGCCTGAAGGAGGCGAGATCCGCCACGGCACGCTTCGTCTCGGTGTGCCCCATGGGGACCGGCGTGATCAGCATGATCACCTCCATGACCCGGGCGAAGATGTGGGCGAGCGGGAGGAACAGCAGCAGCGATGCCCCCGGCTCCCTCACCACGTCCGGGAGGAGCGCGATGGTCTCCTCCGACAGCTCCACGAAGTTGCCGTGTGTCAGCTCCACACCCTTCGGGAGTCCGGTGGTCCCCGACGTGTAGATGATGGTGGCCACGTCGTCGAGTCCCACGCCGGCGACGGCGTCGTCCGCCTCCGCGTCCGTGAGGTCGCTACCCCGCTCCCGGAGCCGGCCCAGGTCGTCGTTGTCGAACACCCAGACGTCCCGGACGCCGTGCCCGTCCCCCTCGGCGCGCGCGCCGGCGACGACGTCGGCGAGGGCGTCGTCCTCGACGAACGCGGCCACGCACCCGGCATCGATAAGGATCCATTGCGTCTGCGACGCGGACGAGGTCTCGTACACCGGCACGGGTACGGCACCGACGTGCCAGATCGCCAGGTCGGCGAGCGTCCACTCCAACCGGGTGTGGGACATGATCGCAATGCTGTCACCCGCACCGTACCCGGCTGCCTTGAGACCCTTCGCAAGCCCTCGCACGACCTCCAGGGTCTTTGCCGCCGACCAGTCGACCCAGACGTCGCCGACCTTCTCGCGGTACAGCGTGGTGGCCGGGCTCTGGGTGCCGTGCCTGATGAGGTAGTCGCTGATCGACGTTCCCGGGTCAACACTCGCGAGGCGCGCAGCGTGGATTTCAGCCATTCCGACTCCTTTGTCGAGTCGATTATCCCGCAGGTACGCTCCACTGGGCGCGGACGTCGAACTGGGTCGTGAGCGCGTCGGTGGGTGGTTTCACGGCAGGACATCGAACAGCAAGTCAGCGAGCCCGAATCGTGGTTCCACCAACCGGTGGCCGAAGGGGCTCACGTCGATGCGTCTGCGCATCAGAGACCGGTAGATACCGATGCTGCGGATGTTGCCGGCCAACTGCGCACCGGTGATCCGGCCGTCGCGGAGGTAGACGGACCGCAGTTGCTGTCCGTCGCCCCAGCGGAGCACGGCGTCGGGGTTGTCGGTCGAGCCGACCGCAACGATCGGCACACCGAGGTGCTTGAGGCTGTTCATCGCTTCGGCGCCCTCGTAGGTCAGCTGCGCGCCAAGCAGGTTGGCGGCGGCGATCGGCGCCTGCCTGACGGCGTTGTGGAAGATCGCGTGCACATAACGCTCGCCGGTCATGTAGTCGCGCGTCACTGCCACGTCACCAGCGGCCACCACGCCGGGCGCAGAGGTCCGCAGCGAGTCGTCCACCAGCACGCCCCAATCGGTTTGGATGGCGGAGTCGGCGAGGTGGCCGATGTGTGGCTTGACGCCGGTCGCCGCCAGCACGAGGTCGGCCGTGAGGGCGCTGCCGTCGGCCAACCGGACGCCATTGGCGGGATTTCCGATGAACGCGGTCGCCTCCACGCCGAGCCGGAGCGTGACCCCGCGCGCTCGCACGGCCGCCTCTGCGATGGCGGAGGTCTCGCGGTCGAGTGCCCGGGGCATGAGCCACGACCGGCGGCCGACGATCGTGGTGTCCACTCCGAGGTCCGCGAGCAGCAGCGACAGCTCCACCCCGATGAAGCCGTTGCCCACCACGAGGGCGGTTCGGCACTCCTGCGAGCGCACTCGGGCCAGCAGCGACCGGGCCGTGCTCAGGGACTTGAAGTCCAGGATCCCGGGTAGGTCCGCCCCCTCGAGCGGTGCGTGCAGCCGACTGCCGGAGGCGACGACGAGCCCCTCATAGGCGAGGCGGGCGCCGTCGTCGAGCACGACCTCACGGTTGTCGGTGTCGACCCCGCGCACGACGGCGCCGCGCCGCTCCTCGATGCCGAGGCGGCGGGCGGCGTCCTGTCCCTTCCAGAACAGCGGGCCCTCGCGACCGGTCAGCAGGTGGTCGGCGAGCGCGACCGGAGAGTACGGCGGGAACGGCTCCGCGGACAGTGCGGTGACCGAGCCGTGGGGATCGAGCCGCCGGAGCGTCTCCGCGGCCGTGATCCCGGCGGGCCCGGTTCCGATCACGACGACGTGCATCACACCTCCAAGAGGGCGGGCTCGTGATGGTGGTGATGCTCGTGCTGGTGGTGGTACCCGCCCACGAGGTGGGCGGCCAGGTGGGCGACGGCGTCGAGCACCGGCCCACCCGCGAGGAGGTCCTCGACGGACGGCTCGCTGAGCTGCACCGCGGCATCCGCCGGCACGGTGTGCACCGAGGCGAACGCGCGCCCGCCGAGCTGCTCCACGAGGTCCAGCACGCGGTCCTTGTCGGCGGCGCCGTTCGCCCGGTTCACGACGAGGTGTTGGTTCGTGATGCCGAGGTCGGCCGCCAACCGAGCGGTCTCCAGCCCCACCGCGACCGAGTTGTAGCTGGGCTCGACCACCACCACGCCGACGTCGAAACCCTTCGCCAGCGCCCGCCCGAAGTGCTCGACGCCGGCGTGGGTGTCCATCACGACGACGTCGTCGGGCCGCAGGCGCATGTCCGCCAGAACGGACGCCATCACGGCGTTCTCCGGGCACAGGCAGCCGCCACCGGCGCGCTGCACGCCCCCCATCACGACGAGCCGGATGTCGTCCGGCGCCGCAACGGACAGGCGATCAACGACGTCCCTGGTGTCCGGGTTGAGGCGCAGCATGCCGCCGGCCCCCTCCCCGGGGCGTGCCCCGGTCTTCTCCTCCACGTAGTCGTCGGCCCGGGAGACCGGGACGATCGCGGCGGCCTCCGCAGGCGGGATGCCCAGCGTGACGGCAAGGTTGCGCTGCTCGTCCGCGTCGACGGCGATCACCGCCGCGCCGGCGCGGGCGATGACCCGGCTGAGCAGCGCGGCAAGCGTGGTCTTGCCGACCCCGCCCTTGCCGACGACGACGATCCGGGTCCCGCCCGGCTGCAGCGCGGGGATGGCGCCGTGGTCGTGGCCGCCGTCATCACACATGGGGTGCTCCTGCCAGCTGCCGCTCGTCGGTGATCTCGCCTGCCGCGAGGGCTGGCAGGCCCAGGGCGGCACGCTTGCCCTCGATGTGCCGCCGGATGAGGAGCGCGGCGTCGCGCGGGTCCGTCTCGACGTCGAACTTCGCCCCGACGACCCCGGCGAGGTCGCCGGCGAGCAGCTTGACGACGTTCGGGCTGCCGAAGATCGGGGGCTGCACACCCAGCACCGTCTCGATGCCGCTCGCGACGACATAGGCGCCGATCGCAACGGCCTTCTCGGAGTACCACTCGGGGGCGGCGCCGGCCAGCGGCAGGGCGTCTATGTCGACGCCGAGGTGGTTTGCGAGGGCGGCCGCGAGCACCAGGACGCGGGAGTTGTCCACGCACGAGCCCATGTGGAGGACCGGTGGGATCCCGAGCGCCTCACACACCGTGCGCAGTCCCGGCCCCGCCATGGCGGATGCCTCCGGCACCATGTGGCCGGCCTTCCCGTTCGCGACGGCGGCGCAACCGGTGACCACCACCAGGATGTCGTTCTCGATGAGGCGCCGTGTCAGTTCGAGGTGTCCGAGATCCTGTGGCACCTTGGGGTTGTTGCAGCCGACGACGGCGGCCGCACCGCGGATCGTGCCGGCGGCAATCGCGTCCACCAGCGGCGCCACGGAACCACCGAGCGCTCCGACGATGGCCTCGACGGAGAATCCACCCATCATTCGGACAGGCTCGCCGGGGATCCGCACGCGCCCGGGGTTGCGGTTCGGGTAGGCCTCCACGGCCTTGCGGACGATCTCCCGGCCGATCTCCCGCCCGCGCTTCGGGTCGAACGAGATGTGGATCGCACCAGGGAACTTGGCCTTGTCCGCCGTGGAGATCACCTGGGTGTGATAGCACTTGGCGACCTCGGTGACCGAGGGCATGATGCACTGGTAGTCCACCACCATCGCCTCGAGCGCCCCAGTGCACATGATCAGTTCCTGCATCAGGTGGTTGCCGGCGATCGGGACGCCCCGGCGCATGAGGATCTCGTTGCCGGTGCAGCAGAGCCCAACCACGTTGATACCGGTGGCGCCGAGGCTGGCGGCCAGCTCGAGCAGGTCGGCGTCGGCGGCCGCATCGACGATGACGTCGGAGAGCACAGGGTTGTGCCCATGCATGGCGATGTTCACCTGGTCAGCGCGCAGCACCCCCAGGTTCACCTGCGACATGATCGGCTTCGGGGTGCCGAACAGGATGTCCGACAGCTCGGTGGCGATCATCGAACCGCCCCAGCCATCGGAGAGGCTGGTCCGCAGGCCGTGGAGCAGGATGTTCACGTAGTCGTTGTCGACGCCCATGTGGGTGCGGTGCAGCATCTCGACGTTCTCGCGGTCGATCCCGCGGGGCGTGATGCCGAGCTCCGCCCACTTGGCGGCGCGGGGCCGGGGGGCGCGCTTGACGAAGGAGATGGCCTCCTTGCGCGAGCCGTAGTCGGCGAACAGGACGTCGGCGACGTCCCCGGCGACGTCGAGCGTGTCCCGGCCGTCGACGTCGACGCCGAGTTCGGCGGCCAGCCGGCGGAGCTTGGCCTCGTCGGCGATCTCGTACCCGCTCGCCTCCCCGTGAGCGACGGCGTCGAACACCTCGAGGATGTCGCGCCCGTGGTCGGAGTGTGCCGAGGAGCCGGCCGCGATGGTGCGGCCGAGGTTGCGGGCGACGATCACGTCGGCGTCGGCACCGCAGACGCCCTTCGTCGGCCCGACGCCGAACGGGTCGATACGGCAGGGCCCCATCGAGCAGTTGCGGCAGCTCACGCCGAGCACGCAGTAGCCACACTGCGGCTCCTGTGCCCTGAGCCGGTCCCAGACGGTCTCGACACGGTCGGCGCGCGCCTGTTCGATCATCTGCTGGGCGTCCGCCTGGACGCTCAGCGTGCTCGCCGGAACTTCGTTGTGCAGCTGCGTTGTCATCGCTGGGCTCCCATCGGTTGAACTGGGAATGTGGCTGTCTCCGCGAGGGAGACGAGGTTCCTGAGTGCGACGCCGTTGGCCCGCCAGCCGGCGAGCGGGTCATCCACCGCCTCGACGGCGGCGAACACCGCGTCGGCGTGGGTGCGGCGTGCGCCGGTGACGACGTCGTTGACGTCGCCGAAGCTGAGCGCGCCGACCTTGCAGGCCTCGACGCAGGCCGGCAGCGCGCCCTCGCGCAGCCGGTCGACGCAAAGGTCGCACTTCACGGCCACGGCCGTGTCGTGGTCAAGGCCGCTGGCAGTCGGGTAGAACCCGATGACGTCGAACGGGCAGACCACGGCGCACATGGCGCACCCGATACAGGCGCGATCGTCCACGAGGACGAGGTCGCCGTCCCGGTGCATGGCGCCGGACGGGCAAATGCCGACGCACGGCGCCGGGTCGCAGTGCCGGCAATTGCTCGGGTAGCTCAGGCCGATCACGGGACCGGGATCCACGTGGATCCGGGCCCGCGGGATGGGAACCTCGAGATGGGCGGTCGCGATGTCCTTGGAGAGGGAGTGTGCGGTCGCACAGGCGATCTCGCACTGCTTGCAGCCAATACACCTGGCTGGGTCGATGAATACCTTTCTCATGAGTGCTCCTTTTGCACCATGTGCAGTTGTTCACATCAAGGTTACGCCGGTTGGCGTGCGTGCCCCATCGCAATGGGGGACTCGCAAGAAACGTGGGACCATCCGCCGTTCGAGTCCCCGCTGACGTGGGCGTGCGGACCGATAGCCTCACATGGCAGAGGAGGACCACATGAGCGACGTCGACACCGTGATCCGCTGCGAGGGCCTGACGAAGTATTACGGCAGGTCCCGCGGGGTCGAGGCCCTGAACCTGGAGGTGCGCCCCGGCCAGGTGTACGGCTTCCTCGGCCCGAACGGCGCCGGCAAGACCACCACGATCCGGTGCCTGCTGTCCCTCCTGCGGCCGACCAGCGGGCAGGCATACCTCTTCGACCAACCAGTCGGGCTGGACGGGCGCGAGCTGCGCCGTCGGATCGGCTACGTGGCCGGGGACCCGGCGTTGTTCGCCAAACAGACCGGTCGGTGGACCCTCGACTACATCGCCGGGCTGCGCGGCTCGCCCGGGCCCGCGGAGGCGGAGCTGTGCGAGCGCCTCCAGTTCGACCCCTCCCGCCGGGTCAAGGAACTGTCGAAGGGCAACAGGCAGAAGCTCGCCCTCGTCGTCGCCCTGATGCACCACCCGGACCTGCTCATCCTCGACGAGCCCACCAGCGGCCTGGACCCCCTCAACCAGCAGGTGGTCTTCGACATCCTCGAGGAGCGCGTCGCCAACGGCGCCACGGTCTTCCTCAGCAGCCACATCCTCCCGGAGGTGGAGCGTGTCTGCGAGCGGGTGGCGATCATCCGCGACGGCGCGATGGTGGCGGAGGAGTCCGTCGAGGCGCTTGTCGCCAAGGCGATCCGGACCGTGACCGTGGTCTACACCGAACCCGTCCCGGACGAGTTCGTGGCCCGCCTGCAACAGCGCGTGCCTGTGGACCGTGTCGGCAACGCCGGGCTCACCGCCCGCGTGAGCGAGGACATCGGGGGAGTGCTGCGCGAGTTCCTGGCCCGGCCGGTGACGGACGTGACCGTCGAGCACGTCTCGCTCGAAGACGTCTTCCTGCAGTACTACACGGGCGGCGGTGGCGCGAAGTGAACTGGACGATCTTCCGCTCCATGCTGGAACTACGGCGGACCTCGTTGTTGTGGTACTCGTTCGGCATCGCGGCCTACGGCTGGATGATGGTGGCATTCTTCCCGCTCATCGCGGCGAACCTCGACTACATGGACATGATGATGGACGTGTTCACCGACGAGCTCATGGCGATCCTCGGGGCGGCGGGCACGGACTTCACCACGCTGGGCGGCTTCATGGGCGTTGAGTACCTCAACATGTTCTGGGTGTTCATCGTCGCGGCCGCCGTGATCATGTTCGCGGCCGGGGCGCTGGGCGGCGCCGTCGACGAGGGGACCATGGAGCTCACGCTCTCCCAGCCGGTCTCCCGCATGGAGGTGGCGGTCTCCCGCTTCCTCGCGCTGGCCGCCTACGCCGGTGCCCTCAACCTCGTCACCGCCGCGACGCTCTACCTGCCGGGGCTCGTGCACGGGGTCGACGTCCCCCTGGACGCGATGGCCCTCTTCCTCGCGGCTGGCTGGCTGGTGACGATGTCGATCGGCAGCTTCGCGTTCCTGGTCTCCGCCGTCGCCTCGGCGAGCAACCGGGCGGCTGGGGTGAG
The DNA here is from genome assembly GCA_017882885.1 of Actinomycetales bacterium. Lineage (GTDB taxonomy): Bacteria > Actinomycetota > Actinomycetes > Actinomycetales > Actinomycetaceae > UBA1383. The sequence continues at coordinate 29,171 of JADGOQ010000084.1, forward strand.
CTTCGGCGTGATCGCGGCTATGTGGCTCCTCGACACGCTCGGCACCATCTCCGAGCGTTTTGGCTGGCTCAGCAACCTCTCGCTCTTCCACTACTGGAACCCGGCCGACATCATCGACAACCTCACCGTGGCGCCCCAGACCTGGGCCGTGTTCGGGATCGCGACGGCGGTGTTCGCCCCCGCCGCGATCTGGCTGTTCAGACGGCGGGACGTGGCGTAGACCCACAGCACGCGCTCCACCATGCGATCCAGGTTCCCCACGTGGAGATTCAATGGAGGTTCAGTCTGCCCCTTCTGCCCTTCCACGGTGAGTCCTACCCTGTAGCTGTCGCATCGCATCGTGAGAACCGGTGGCGCGGCACCTCCTACGACGCCGGCGGGCCCGGGATCGGGTCTGGTGTCTTCATGGACGGCCTCGCGATCTGGCACGTCATCGAGGACCCGGCCGTGTTCAATGCGACGGTGCCGTGGCCGCCGACAGGGGTGAAGGGCGAGTGGGGGAGGCTCGGCATCCGCATGATCCGGGCGAACGGCGGCGTGGTGTTCGACGACACGAAGGCCCTGTTCGCGACAGCCGGAAGCGTTGTCTCGGATGTCACCGCACCGGCGAACCTCCACTGGTTGAACGGCGATCCAAGCGGCATCCGCATCAAGCTGCTCACTGGCGCCGGATCAACGATGAAGCTCGAGCTAGGAGTGAGCTGCCCGTAGGAGATGGTGCGGGGTTCACGGCCGGTCGCCCGAGCCTGCGGGTAAGGTCGTTGGAGGGCATTCGCCCCTGACCACCTGAACCCCCAGGGAGCGGCATGAGAACGCCCCACGGCCCGGCAGTGGCACCGTCCCCGATGCGCGCCCGCGTGGCGATCTCGACGCAGTTCTTCACGAATGGCGTGCTCGGCGCGTCACTGCTTCCGCGCCTGCCCGAGATCAAGCGGGCGTTCGAACTCTCCGACACCGCATACGGGTTCGTGGTGATCGCGTTCGCGCTCGGCTCGATCCTGGCGGCGAACGCGGCGGCGCCGCTCATCCGGCGCTTCGGGGCGCTCCAGGTGGCGGTGGGCGGAACCGTGCTGCTCGCGGCGGCGCTCGCGGGCGCGGGGCTCAGCGGTGCGGTGGTGCCCTTCGTGGTGTTCATGATGCTCGGCGGCGTGTTCGACGCGCTCCTCGACTCCGGTCAGAACGTCCACGGGCTCGCCGTCGAGCGGTGGCACGGGCGTTCGATCATCAACTCGCTGCACGCGTCGTGGAGCGTCGGCGCGACCGTCGGCGGCGTCATCGGCGCCACCTGTGCCGCCTTCGGCGTGCCGATCGGGACCCAGATGGTGGTGGGCGCCGTCGTCTGGGCGGTGGTGGCCGTGGTCGCCGGGTTCGAGGGTGCGGTGCCGGCCGAGCACCTGCGCCGTGTCGAGTCCGCGGCGGACGACGGCAGCGCGGCGGCCGACGGCGCCGCGACCGCGACGCGGCGGCGCTTCCCGTGGAAGTTGCTGGCGCCGCTCGTCGTGCTCGCGATCTGCGGGACCCTCGTTGAGGACGTGGCCAACAACTGGGTGACGCTCTACCTCAACCGCGACGTCGGCGCCCCGATCGGCCTGGCGGGCCTCGGTTTCGCGGCCATGCTGGGCGCCCAGTTCGTGGGCCGGCTCCTCGGTGACCCCATGACCGATCGGTGGGGCCGGGCCGCCGTGGCGCGCAGTGGGGGAGTGTTGATCCTGCTCGGCTCGCTCACGGCGGTGCTCGCACCGCACCCGCTCATCGCGATCGCCGGCTTCGCGATCGCCGGGTTCGGCTCGGCCACGCTCGTGCCCGCCGCCTACGCCGCCGCCGACAACCTCCCCGGCATCGCCCACGGCTCCGGCGTCGCGATGCTCGGCTGGCTCATGCGCTTCGGCTTCCTACTCACCTCGCCCATGATCGGCATCATCGCCGACGGCGTCGGGCTCCGCCTCGCCATGCTGGTCCCGGCGCTTGCCGGACTGGTGGCGGCGGTCATCGCGCACCTGGTCGGCCGGCGCGAGCGTGCGGGCCGGCCCGCACGCGCCTGAGGGATGCTCGCCCGCCCTGCATCCAGAATGGCCGTGGGTTCGGAAGTACGTTATGTGAGCGAAAACCAAGAAGGGCGCATGCATCCACTGAAGAAGGCCTGGGCCGCGATCGCGGTCCTGGGCGGCACGGCCGTGGTTGGCAGCTACGTGTGGGGGCTGAGCTCCATCCCGAACGCGAGCACCGACTTCTGGGGTGGGACTCCGGAGGCCCTCATCCCGCTGTACACGGTGAGCATGCTCCTCGGGGCGGTGAGCTTCTTCTTCATCACCGCGTTCGTGCTCGTCCTGGACCCCGCCACCGCCCGCGTGGGGGAGGGGTTCGGGTTCCCGGTATTCCTGTGGATCTACCTCGCCATCCTGGTCCCGTCCGCGCTGTGGATGCCCTTGGTGGCGCAGATGGTCGCCTCCCCGAGCGAGCCGGTGTGGTGGGTCATCCGGCTCGCACTGCTGGTGGTGGGCCTCGCCTCGGTTGCCCTCGTTGCCGCACTGCTGCGGGTGTCGCCGCGCTCGCCCACGTGGCTGTACCTCGTCTCCGTGGTGGGTGCCGTCTGGTTCACGGTGCACACCCTAGTGCTGGACGCCCTCCTCTGGCCGGTGTTCTTCCGGTGACCCGTGTCCTGGTCACCGGGGCCTTCGGACGGCTCGGGCAGGTCGTGCTCCGCGAGCTGAAGCATTCGTCGACGTCGTCGTCTGGGGCGACGTTCGCCACGCGGACCTGGGGCCGCTTGTGGACCGGAGACGGCACCGGAACTGGCGGAGTCGGTCAACGTGGGCGGTACCCTTCGCCTGGTGGAGGCCATCGAAGCGGCGGCGCACGACCCGTTGCTGGTATACGCGTCGTCTGTGACGGTGTTGGGGTACCCGTCGCTTCCGGTCCTGCGGACAGCGGATGACCCTGTGGGGCCGTCGGACCACTACACACGGCACAAGATCGCGGTGGAGGAGCGGCTGCGGAATGGCAGTGCGCGCCACGCGATCCTGCGTGTGGGGGTGTCGATCGATGCACGCACGCTGAGCACGGACCTCGCCACGCTGCGGCAACTGCTGCGGACCGCCCCCGACAACCCCATCGAGTACGTCCACCCCCTCGACGTCGCCACCGCGATCGCCCACTGCTTGGACAACCCGGACGCCGTCGGAAGGGTGCTGCTGGTGGGGGGCGGGGAGGGCTGCCGCCTCACCCAGCACAAGTTCTTCAGCGCCGTATTCGAGGAGGCCGGCCTGCGCCTGCCACGCGAGTTCATGGGGGACGAGGCGTATTACACGCACTGGATGGACACACGCGAGTCGAACGAGATCCAGCGCTTCCAGCAACGCACCTTCGAGGACTACCGGGCGGAACTCCGCGAGCGCCTGCGCTGGGTGCGGCCGGTGGTCAGGCCGGCCGCACCCGTCGTTCTCGCGGTGTTGGGGCGATGGTTGCGCGGCTGAGTGCTCCCATTGCCAGGCCGCCCGTCCGCGGGATATTGTGTGGCTTCCAAGGTGTGAGGAGCGTCACATGGCGGGCAAGTAGAACGACATCCCGGGGTGCAACAGCGACGAGATGAAGATGATCCACCGGCTGTTCCGCCGGGTGTTCTCCGACGCCGTGACCTTGACCGCCGGGGTTGCGGACGGTGATCGGGAGCGGGCCGGCGTGGTGGGAGGGTTCATCCTCGAGAGCGCTGGTGGGTTGCACAACCACCACGGGTCGGAGGACCTGATGCTCTGGGACCGGCTCGAGGAGCGCCGGCCGGGATGCTCCCTGCACGTGCAGCTGATGCGCCGCCAGCATCTGGCGATCGGAGAACGTTTGGCCGTGCTTGAGGAGGCCGTCCCGAGGTGGCAGGCAACCGCTTCCCCGGCCGACCGGGAGGCTGTCCTCGCCGCGCTGCACGCATTGAACGGAACGCTGCTCGAACACCTCGGCGACGAGGAGGAGCAGATCCTGCCCGTGGTGAACGAGGTGTTCACCCAGGCCGAGTGGGACGCCATCGGCGAGCACGCTCGCAAGGAGATCCCCAGGAACCGGATGTTCGTGCAACTGGGGACGATCCTCGACGTGATGGAGCCGGACGAGCGCCGCGAGTGGGTCAAGCACAACCTCCCCCTGCCCGTCAAGGTGCTGTACCGCTTGGTGGGGGAGCGCCAGTACCGGACCGAGCGCGCCAAGCTCTACGGGACCGGGTAGCCAAGCTCCACGGGACCGGGTGGTCGGAACGAGGCACCCGAGTGTGCCCACCTCAGAACGGTGGAGGTCCGGGGTCGGGTGGGAGGTCCTCGGGGTCGGGGGCCAGATTGAGTGAGCCTCCGCGGAGTGGCCCGCCGTGGAGGCGGGGTGGGCGCTCGGGGTGGTTGGGATAGATCCGGCCCGTGGCGGAGTGCCAGTCGCGAGTGCCGTCCTTCTTGCGGCGGCCAGGGCGGCCGGCGCCGATGGATTTCTCGCGGTGGCAACGGCCACAGAGGCAGCCCAGCTCGTCGCGGGAGGTGCCGCCACCGTGTTGCCACTCCTCCGCGTGGTCGAGCTGGCAGACCCGGGCGGGGACCGAGCAGGTGGGGCGGGTACAGGTGTGGTCCCGCAGCCGCACGGCCTCCGCGATGTGGGCGGGAGGCCGATACCTGTGGTGGCCGATGTCGAGCGGGATGCAGGTGAGGGTGTCGGTGACGATCCGCCGCCACGTGCCGCCGGCGGCGAGCAGGAGCGCGATCGCGGGCGCGATCGGCCCGTATCCCTCCAGCCACGCCGCCTCGGTGCGGTGCCCAACGGCGCCGTCCGGGCAGGCCGGCAGGAGGCCCTCGCGGGCGGCGAGCACGGCGGCCACGCTCGCGGGGGGCTGCCAGTCGGGCATGGCCCGGGCGAGGACCTCCAGGGGCACGGTGACGTTGACCCGGGTCGGGGCGGTGCGCACGTCACTGCCGGAGCTGGTGGTGAACCGCCAGCCCCGCTCCAGGGTGCGGCGGGCCCACTCGGCGATCGCGTCGGCACGCAACTGGGTGCAGGTGCGGGTGTCGCCCGCGCGCAGGGCGGCGGCGGCGCAGGCGTCCAGCGCCCTGTCCAGGGTGACGGCTTGCTCGGCGGGCAGGAACACCGACATCCTGGCCATGCCGTCAGCCAATACCTCGGGCCGGGTCACGTGACGCGTGCGGCGGGCGGCCTTGTGCCGCACGTCGGCGTTGTCCGGGTCGAGTTCGATCAAGGCACGGTCGATGTCATGGCACAGTTCAGTGGTGCTGCGGGCCGGGGCGGTCGGCAGTACCCGTTCCTCCACCGCCCAGGCAACCTCCGGGACGACGCCGTCGAGGCGGTCCGTGAAGATCCACGCCTTGTCCAGCGAGATGTCCCCGGCGGCGAAGGCCGCCCCGGTCGCGACGAGCTTCCCCTCGGCCGCCAACCCGACCCTGACCAGCCGGGACGCTGCCATCCGCGTGACTCCCAGGGCCATGGCGATCTCCGCCGTGACCGCGTTGACCACTCCGTTGCGGTCCGCGTGCTCGAACACGGCGGTGGAGCGGGCCAACTCGGCAGCAAAACGGGCCTTGACCGCCGCGACCCGCGCCTCAACGCGGTGCGCCTCCTGCAGACACCCCAACCAGGCGTCCACCTGCGCGAACAGGTCCGGCTCACCCGCCGGCGCCGGGCCCGGCATCACCAACTCGCTCATGACACCAATCATCCCAACCCCCACTGACACGAACGTCGAACGCGTGTTCGGGGAGTGGAGGCGAGCCCGCCGGCGGCGTCGCGTCGATACGGACGTCCCGGCCCACTTAGGATTACACCATGTCCACCACCAAGACTTTTCCCCTGACCAGGGAGCAGCTGGAGGCCGTTGTCGCGACGTTCCCGACGCCCTTCTACCTCTACGACGAAGCCGCATTGAGGGCGAACGCGCGCCGCGTCAACGCCGCCTTCTCCGTCTTCCCGGAGTTCACGGAACACTTCGCGGTGAAGGCCCTCCCGAACCCGTTCGTCCTCAAGGTCCTCGCGTCCGAGGGCTTCGGCGCCGACTGCGCCAGCCTCCCGGAGCTCATCCTCGCCCAGAAGGCGGGCATCACCGGGGAGGCGGTGATGTTCACCTCCAACGAGACGCCGGCGCGCGAGTACGCGTTCGCGCGCGACATCGGGGCGGTGATCAACCTCGATGACATCACCCACATCGACTTCCTTGAGAAGGCCTGCGGGATCCCCGAGGTGATCTCCTGCCGCTACAACCCGGGCCCGCTCAAGGAGGGCAATGTCATCATCGGCAAGCCCGAGGAGGCGAAGTACGGGTTCACGAAGGAGCAGCTCTTCGAGGGTTATGCGAAGCTCCGGGACAAGGGCGCCACGCGTTTCGCCCTCCACACCATGGTCGCGTCCAACGAGCTCTCGGCGGACTACCACGTGGAGACCGCGCGGCTGCTGTTCGAACTCGCCGCGGAACTGCACTCGACGATCGGGATTCGCATCGAGTTCGTGAACGTCGGTGGCGGCGCCGGAATACCGTACCGGCCGGACCAGGACGAGCTGGACATTGAAAACGTCGCCCGCGGGATCCGTGAGGCCTACGACGCGATCGTCGTCCCGGCCGGGCTCGATCCCCTCGGAGTGCACGTGGAGTGGGGCCGCATCATCACGGGGCCCTACGGCTGGCTCGTGACCAGGGCCATCCACACGAAGGACACCTACCGTCGCTACATCGGGCTCGACGCCTCCATGGCGGACCTGATGCGCCCGGGCATGTACGGGGCCTACCACCACATCACGGTCCCCGGCAAGGAGGCGGCGCCGCTGACGGAGACGTACGACGTCGTCGGTGGCCTGTGCGAGAACAACGACAAGTTCGCCGTCCAGCGGCAGCTCCCGGAGATCGAGGTCGGCGACTTGGTGGTGCTGCACGACGCCGGGGCGCACGGACGTGCGATGGGCTTCAACTACAACGGGAAGCTCCGGTGCGGTGAACTGCTGCTCCGGCCCGACGGTCAGGTCGTCCCCATCCGCCGGACGGAGACGGTGGACGACTACTTCGCAACGCTCGACTTCGATGAGCTCTCCACGTTCGACGCAGGGGGAGAAGCATGATCCAGCGCAACCCGGGTTTCGCAAACCTGAAGGCGGGGTACCTGTTCCCCGAGATCGCCCGGCGCCGGAGGGCGTTCGCCGCCGACCATCCCGACGTCCGGCTGATCAGCCTCGGCATCGGCGACACCACCGAACCCCTCACCCCGCACATCGCTGCGAGGCTGGCGGAGTA
>JADGOQ010000085.1 GCA_017882885.1 Actinomycetales bacterium
GAAACCCTGCGTGACAAGCAGATCTACACCCTCGACCTGGGCGCCCTCGTTGCCGGCTCACGGTACCGCGGCGACTTCGAGGAGCGCCTGAAGAAGGTGCTGAAGGAGATCCGCACCCGAGGTGACATCGTGCTGTTCATCGACGAGATCCACACCCTCGTGGGCGCCGGTGCGGCCGAGGGTGCGATCGACGCCGCCTCGATCCTGAAGCCGATGCTCGCGCGCGGTGAGCTCCAGACGATCGGCGCCACCACGCTGGACGAGTACCGCAAGCACATCGAGAAGGACGCCGCCCTCGAGCGCCGGTTCCAGCCGATCCAGGTGTCCGAGCCGACCGTGGCGCACACCATCGAGATCCTCAAGGGCCTCCGCGACCGGTACGAGGCGCACCACCGCGTGACCATCACCGACGACGCCCTCGTGGCCGCGGCGACCCTTGCCGACCGCTACGTCTCCGACCGGCACCTCCCGGACAAGGCCATCGACCTGATCGACGAGGCCGGGGCGCGCCTGCGCATCCGCCGCATGACGGCGCCGCCGAACCTGCGCGAGATCGACGAGAAGATCTCCAAGGTCAAGCGTGAGAAGGAATCCGCGATCGACGACCAGGACTTCGAGCGGGCCGCCCGGTTGCGCGACGAGGAGGCCCGGCTGGGCCACGAGCGTGCCGCCAAGGAACGCCAGTGGAAGACGGGCGACATGGACACCGTCTCGGAGGTCAACGAGGAGCTGATCGCCGAAGTGCTCGCGATGTCCACCGGCATCCCCGTGATCAAGCTGACCGAGGCGGAGTCCAGCAAGCTGCTCCACATGGAGGAGGGGCTGCACAAGCGCGTGATCGGCCAGGACGAGGCGATCAAGGTGCTGGCCCAGGCGATCCGGCGCACCCGCGCCGGCCTGAAGGACCCGAAGCGCCCCGGTGGCTCGTTCATCTTCGCGGGCCCGACGGGCGTCGGGAAGACCGAACTCGCCAAGGCCCTGGCCGAGTTCCTGTTCGGCGACGAGGACGCCCTCATCCAGCTGGACATGTCCGAGTATGGCGAGAAGCACACCGTCTCGCGCCTGTTCGGCTCCCCGCCCGGATACGTCGGCTACGACGAGGGTGGGCAGCTCACCGAGAAGGTGCGCCGCCGGCCGTTCTCGGTGGTCCTGTTCGACGAGGTCGAGAAGGCCCACCCCGACGTGTTCAACGCACTCCTGCAGATCCTCGAGGACGGCCGCCTGACGGACGCCCAGGGTCGCGTGGTGGACTTCAAGAACACCGTCATCATCATGACCACCAACCTCGGGACGAGGGACATCGCCAAGGGCGTGATGACCGGGTTCCAGGCCGGTGGCGAGCTGTCCACCGACTACGTCCGCATGAAGGGCAAGGTGATGGACGAGCTCAAGACCCAGTTCCGCCCCGAGTTCCTCAACCGCGTGGACGAGGTCGTGGTGTTCCCGCAGCTGTCCCGCCTCGAGATCCTCCAGATCGTGGATCTCATGATCGCCAAGGTGGACGTGCGGATGCACGACCGCGACATGGCCATCGAGCTCACGCCCGCCGCGAAGGCGCTGCTCGCGGACCGGGGCTACGACCCGGTCCTGGGTGCCCGGCCGCTGCGCCGCGCCATCCAGCGGAGCATCGAGGACGCGCTCTCGGAGAAGATCCTGTTCGGTGAGCTGAAGTCCGGCCAGAAGGTGATCGTCGATGCCGAGGGCGAGGGCATCCTCGGCGAGTTCACCTTCCACGGCGTGCCGAGGGGTGCGTCCGTGGCGGCTGACGCGAGCGGCCACGCCTCCTCCGCGGAGAGTGGCGACGCGGACGCCGACATCCACGCCATGTTCGGGGGCGGAGAGCCCGCGCCGGTGGCGGAGGGCTCCGGGCACGACCACCAGACCGGCGCCGCGACCGGCTGAGCGAGGACGACGAGAAGGGGCGCCCCGGGAGGGGCGCCCCTTTTTCGTGGATCGGTGCCGGCCTCAGTGCCGCGACTGGGACGCCTCCACCGTGACGGTCCCGACGCCCGCGGAGATGAACAGCGGGATCGGCCCGGCCACGCGCACCGCCGCCGGGTCCGCGCCCGGCGTGCGGTCCTGCACGGTCCCGACGCCGCTCTCGAGCGAGACGTCGTAGCCCTGGCTCACGGTCGGGACGGCGACGGTGATCGTCCCCACGCCGCCCTCGATGGCGATCGACTCCGGTGCGGTACGAGTCCCCAGGTCGACGCTGGCGAAGCCCACGCCGCCGTTGATGACGACCTGACCGGGGGTGGCCACGGTGGCGGTCACCCGCCCCACCCCGGCCTCCACGCGCAGCGACGCGGCGGTGCCGGTGATGTCGACGTCGCCGATGCCGCTGGACACCTCGGTGGTCGCGAAGGCGCCGTCGATGGTCACGGTGCCGGCGCCGGCGTCGACCACCAGGTCGGGGACGAGGTCCTCCGGGAGCCGGATGACAAGCGTGCGCCGGTCGTCCTGCTGGTCGAACCAGGAACCCCAGTCCCCCCACCGCCAGCCGTGTTCGTCCTCGGCCGTGAAGGTGAGCGTGCCGCCGTCGCGCTGGAGCACCGAGCCGGCGTCGGCGGGATCGCCGTACCATCCGGTCTGCCACTCGATCATCGAACCCTCATGGGTGGTGATGACGACGTCGTTGACGCCCGCCTTCACCTCGATCGCGGTCACGGAGGTGGCCGGCTCCGCGCCGCCAACCTGGGACAGGGGGTACACGTGGCTGCGATCGATCGCGTCGACCGCGCCGGCGGTGACGGCCGTGAGGGCGACGACGACGCCCGCGACCAGCACCGCGGCTCGCAGGCCCTGCGACCGCGGCCGCACCTGCCCGGGCACGGGCGGGACGGACGGGGCCTTGCCGTTGGGAGGTTGGCCGTAGGGAAGTTGGCCGTAGGGAAGTTGGCCGTAGGGAGGTTGGCCGTAGGGAGGTTGGCCGTAGGGCAGCTGGTTCGCGCCCCAGGGCACGCCCGGCTGCTGCGGCTGGCCGGGCTGCTGCCACGGCTGGCCGGGCTGCCACTGCGGGCCTGTTGGGCCGAATCGGGGGTCGTTCGGGGGTTGGGTGGTGGACATGGTTCCTCCTCAGGACTCGAGGTAGCGCAGGACCGCCATGACGCGGCGGTTCTCGGAATCGGCCGGGTGGAGGCCGAGTTTGGCGAAGATCGCGGACACGTGCTTCTCGACCGATCCCTCGGAGACGAAGAGCGTGCCGGCGATGGCGGAGTTGGACCTGCCCTGGGCCATGAGCTGCAGGACGTCGTGCTCGCGGCCGGTGAGCTGGGTGAGGTCGTCGCGCTTGCGGGAGCGGACCACGATCTGGGCCACCACCTCCGGGTCCAGGGAGGTGCCGCCGTCGGCGACGGTCCGAACGGCGTCGAGGAAGTCGTCGACGTCGGCGACGCGCTCCTTGAGCAGGTAGCCGAGCCCCCGGGTCGAGTTCGCGATCAGCTCGGAGGCGTAGCGTTCCTCGACGTACTGGCTGAGGACGAGGACCGGGGTGTCGGGGGACTGCTGGCGCAGCTGGACCGCGGCCCGGATGCCCTCGTCCGTGAAGGTGGGGGGCATCCGGACGTCGATGATGGAGAGGTCCGGGGCGAGTTCGAGGGCGAGGCGGACGAGGTCGTCCGCGGTGCCGATCGAGGCGACGATCTCGTGGCCGGCGTCGGTGAGCAGGCGCTCGAGGCCCGCGCGGAGGAGGACGGAGTCCTCGGCGATCATGAGGCGCATGGGAGCTCCACGGTGAGGATGGTGGGTCCGCCGTCGGGGCTCTGGATCGCCAGCGTGCCCTGGGCGGAACGGACGCGCTCGTGGAGGCCGGCGAGGCCGGTTGACTCGGTGCCGGGGGAGACGCGAGCCCCGCCGATGCCGTTGTCGAAGACCGTGATCCGCACGCGCTGGCCGAACTGGTTGACCACCACCTGTGCGTTCGTGGCCCGCGAGTGCTTGGCGATGTTGGTCAGGGCCTCGGCGACCACGAAATAGGCCACGGACTCGGTGGCTCGGGGGAGCCGCTCGGCCAGGTCGACGCGCACCTGCACCGGGATCGGCGACTGGGCGGCGAGGGCGGACAGGGCGGCGTCGAGACCGCGGTCGGTGAGCACCGCCGGGTGGATGCCGCGGGCGAGCTGGCGCAGGTCGTTGACGGCGGCCTTGGCCTCCGTGTGGGCCTCGTCGATCATTGCGCGGGCCGCCTCGGGATCGGTGTCCAGCTTGTTCCGCGCCATGCCGAGCGTCATGGCGAGGTTGACGAGCCGCGGCTGGGCGCCGTCGTGCAGGTCGCGCTCGATGCGGCGGCGTTCGGCCTCGGCGGCCCGTTCGGCGCCGTCGCGGGCATCGGTGAGCGCGACCACCTGGCGCTGCAGCTGCTCGGCGGGTACCGACAGCATGGCGGCGTCGAGGCTGCGGTCAATCAGGACGGCGGCCCACATCTCGACGAGCGCGAGGGCGATCAGGAGGACGCCCACGACCGGGGCCCAGTCCGGCAGGATGTACGCGCCCGGGACCGGCTCGAACGAGACAGCTCCGGTGGTCAGCGTCCAGATGCCCGCCCAGCCGGTGGCGGCGAGCCAGATGAACACCGCACCCGCGGCCAGGCCGAGCATCATCTTGAGGGCGTGATGGGCGAAGCTCCGCCAGTACTCGCCGTTGGTGAAGGGACGCAGGGACCGCATGATCGCGCCGTCGCGCGGCTGGGGCGGCCAGGTGGAGAGGTCCGGGACGGGCAGGTCGTGGACGGCACGGGCCCGCCACCGCTCGAGGGTGAGGACGAGGCGCAGCAGCCACGCCACGCCGAGGAGGATGAGGAGGCCGAGCCCGAACACCGGGATCGTGCCGACGCCCACCGAGACGAGGACGATGAGCACGATCCCCCAGGAGAGCGCCAACCCGAACGAGACCATCACGTTGGCGGCGCCGGCGAGGACGTCCACGAGGGACCGGCGTTGCGCCGGGAGAGCTGTTGTTGTTGCCATGCCACGAGCCTAGGCGGGGCGCAACGGGCGGGTGAATGGGGGCATCACCCGACTTCGCTGGGGGATAACCCCCGGTCGTCAGTCGCCGACGGCGCGGCGCGCATGCTCCACCCAGGCCGGCAGGAGCGCGTGGACGGCCTCGACATCCACGCCGGCGGTCTCGTCGATGAGGCGGTCGGCGTCCTCCGGTTTGAAGTACCCGTGGTGCCGGTACGCGCGGATGCGGGTGGCCAGCGAGGAGTTGGACATCTCCGGGTGGAACTGCGTGATGTACACGTTGCGCCGCAGGCGCACGAGCTGGACGGGGCAGGTCGGCGCGCTCGCGAGGACCTGCGACCGGGGCGGCGCCTTCAGGAACGCCTCGGTGTGGCCCACGAACGCCTCGAACCGCGCGGGGAGGGTGCGCGCGACGTCGTCGGCACGCCCGGCGTCCGTGAGGGTGATCGTCACCGGGCCGGTGTCCTCCCGGTACGTGGAGTCGACGACGCCGCCCGCGACGATCCCCATCGACCCCACCCCGTAGCAGATGCCGAGGAACGGGAGGTCGCGGTCGAGGACCTCCTCGAGAATGGGTTCGAGCTCCGCCTCGACGCGGCGCTGGTTCGTGCTCTTGCGGGTGTGGGGGATCGACGCGGTGAACGGCGACCCGCCGAGGAGGACGCCGGCGAAGCGGTCGAGGTCGACCTCGAAGGGCCCGGTCTCCATGCGGACCCGGACGAGGTCGGCCTCACGCAGGTCCCCGAAGCGGAGGAGGGACTCGTACTCATCGTCGGCGACCTCGTCCTCGGGACGCGAGGCGAGGAACAGGAACGGGCGGGTCATGGAGATATCGTGCACCCTCTGCGCAGGTCCCGGCCCCCCGGATGCGGACAGGGGAGGCGCTTGCTAACGTGGACGTCATGTGACCGACGCAACCAGGCGAGGGTCAACAACCGCTGAGAGGACACCACAATGGGAATCGGAGACGACATCAAGCACGGCGCCGAGAAGCTCGGCGGCAAGGGCAAGGAGGAGTGGGGAGACCTGACCGACAACGAGCGTCTCGAGGCCGAGGGCAAGGCTCAGCAGGCCAAGGCAGACGTCAAGGACGCCGCTGATGACCTCGGTGACACGCTCGAGCGCAAGGTGGAGGACATCAAGGACGACTTCCGTCGCTGACAGGCTGCCCGCCCGTCTCGCCGAATCGCGCGAGTTGGAGGGCCGCGCCACACTCGGGGTAATCTGGAGTTCATCTCATGCAACGACGCGAGCATGGAACCACCTGCGGAGGCCTTATTCTCATGGCGAAGTACGTCTACAAGTTCAGCGAGGGTGACAAGGACCAGAAGGACCTGTTGGGCGGCAAGGGCGCGAACCTTGCCGAGATGACCAACATCGGTCTGCCCGTCCCGCCCGGATTCACGATCACCACGGATGCGTGCCGCTACTACATGAAGCACGGCACCGTCCCGCCGGAGCTCCCCGAGCAGGTCACCGCCGCGGTTGACCACGTCGAGGGCGCCATCGGTCGCTCGTTCGGTGACCCGGCCGAGCCGCTGCTGTTCTCGGTGCGCTCCGGCGCGAAGTTCTCGATGCCAGGCATGATGGACACCGTCCTCAACGTCGGCCTCAACGACTCCTCCGTCCTCGGCCTCGCGGCGTTCGCGAGCAACGAGCGGTTCGCCTGGGACTCCTACCGCCGCCTCATCCAGATGTTCTCCAAGACCGTCCTGGGCGTCGACGGCGAGAAGTTCTCCGCCGCCCTGGACGCGAAGAAGGCCGAGCGCGGTGTCAAGACGGACCCCGAACTCACGGCCGAGGACCTGAAGGAACTGGTCGCCCAGTTCAAGCAGATCGTCGTCGACTCCACCGGCGCGGAGTTCCCGCAGGACACTCGCAAGCAACTCGACCTCGCCATCGAGGCCGTCTTCAACTCCTGGAACACCGAGCGCGCGGTCATCTACCGCCGCCGCGAGAAGATCTCGAACGAACTCGGTACGGCCGTCAACGTCCAGACCATGGTCTTCGGCAACCTGGGCGACAGCTCCGGCACCGGCGTCTGCTTCACGCGCGACCCCTCCACCGGCCACTCGGGCGTGTATGGCGACTACCTGGTCAACGCCCAGGGGGAGGACGTCGTCGCGGGCATCCGCAACACGCTCTCGCTCGCGGACCTCAAGGAGATCGACCCCAGGAGCTACACGGAGCTCCGCGATGCCATGAGCCGCCTCGAGCAGCACTACCGCGACCTCTGCGACATCGAGTTCACGATCGAGAGCGACCGGCTCTGGCTGCTGCAGACCCGTGTGGGCAAGCGCACTGCCGGCGCCGCGTTCCGTGTCGCGACCCAGCTCATCGACGAGGGACTCATCAACGAGGACGAGGCGCTCGAGCGCGTCACCGGCGCCCAGCTGACCTCCCTGATGTTCCCCCAGTTCGACGACGAGGCCCCCAAGACGCTGCTCACCAAGGGCTTGGCCGCGTCCCCGGGCGCCGCTGTGGGCGAGATCGTCTTCGACTCGGCGCAGGCCATCGAGCGCGCCGCCCAGGGCGTGAAGGTCATCTTGGTGCGCCGTGAGACCAACCCGGACGACCTGGGCGGAATGATCGCCGCCGAGGGCATCCTGACCGCGCGTGGCGGCAAGACGTCCCACGCGGCCGTCGTCGCCCGCGGAATGGGAACGACCGCCGTCGTCGGTGCGGAGGAGCTCGACATCGACGCCGCGGCGCGCGAGATGCGCGTGGGCGACAAGGTGCTGCGCAGCGGTGACGTCGTCGCCATCGACGGCACCACCGGCGAGGTCTTCGAGGGCGACGTCCCCGTGGTCCCGTCCCCCGTCACGACCTACTTCGCCGACGGCCTCGACGCCGCCCTCGCCCTGGCCAAGGACGACGCCTCCCGCGAGCTGGTTGCCGCGGTCGACCGCCTCGTGCGCCACGCCGACTCGGTGCGCCGCATGGAGGTGCGCGCCAATGCTGACACCCCGGAGGACGCCCGCCGCGCCCGCGCGTTCGGCGCCCAGGGAATCGGCCTCACCCGCACGGAGCACATGTTCCTCGGGGACCGCCGCCAGCTGGTCGAGGACGTCATCCTCGCCCGCGACGACGTGGAGCAGCAGAAGGCGTTCGACGCCCTCATGCCGCTGCAGAAGGCCGACTTCATCGAGATCCTCGACGCGATGGACGGCCTCACCGTCACCATCCGGCTCATCGACCCGCCCCTGCACGAGTTCCTCCCCGACCTCACCACGCTGGCGGTCAAGAAGGCGCTCGCCGAGGACAAGGGCCAGTCCGACCCGGACGTCGACCGGCTCTTCACCGCCGTGAACCGCATGCACGAGGCGAACCCGATGCTCGGGCTCCGCGGCGTGCGCCTCGGCCTCGTGATCCCCGGCCTGTTCGACCTGCAGATCCGCGCCATCGCGGAGGCCCAGGCCCACCAGGTCAAGGCCGGCAAGGACCCGCGTGCGGAGATCATGGTCCCGCTGGTGGGCTCCGTCCGCGAGCTGGCGATCATCCGTGAGCGGGCCGAGGTCATCCTCGCGGAGGTTGGCGCGGCCGCCGGCCTCAAGCTCGACATCCCGATCGGGGCCATGATCGAGCTGCCCCGCGCGGCCGTGACCTCGGCGCGGATCGCGGAGGCATCCGACTTCTTCTCCTTCGGCACGAACGACCTCACCCAGACGACGTGGGGCTTCTCCCGTGACGACGTCGAGGGCGCGTTCTTCTCGGACTACCTGGAGCAGGGGATCTTCCACACGTCGCCGTTCGAGTCGATCGACGTCGACGGCGTCGGTGCGCTGGTGCGCGCCGGTGTCGAGGGTTCCCGGGCCACCAAGCCGGGCATCCACCTCGGCGTCTGCGGCGAGCACGGCGGTGACCCGGAGTCGATCCACTTCTTCAACGCCGTGGGCCTCGACTACGTCTCGTGCTCCCCGTTCCGCGTGCCGGTGGCCCGGCTCGAGGCGGGCCGGGCGTCGCTGGAGGCGAGCGGGTACGCCACCGCCTGATCCGCACACCGCGTGACTGGGGGCCCGGGCCGGAAGGCGCGGGCCCCCTTTGCGCACCGGGTTCCGTCGCGGGCCGAACGTCACGGGATTCACAACAACTTGGGACCTTGTACCCGAGCGGAATTTGGCAACGTTCCCGTATCGTTAATCCGTGAGCTTGTCCGAGTGCCCCACCCACGTCCCGGTGCGGATCCTCTCCGTCGGAATCGCGGAGGACATGCGGCTGCGCGCCCGTGAGATGGGGCTGCGGGACGGAGCCGTCGTCCGGGTCACCCAGCGGGGCGCCTTCGGCAGCGTCGTCGTGGGTCTCGGCGGGGCCCGGGTGGCCATCGACGGCGCGACCGCCCGGGTGGTCGGCGTCGAACTGGTGACGCTCTGAGCTGCCCGCACTGCGGCGCCGCGGAGTCGACGGCGTCGCGGACCAGCCGGACCGCCGTCCTCATCGGCAACCCGAACGTCGGGAAGTCCACCCTCTTCAACTCCGCCACGCACTCCAGCCAGGAGGTGCGCAACGCCCCGGGCACGACGATCGAGATGCGCGCGGGGGACTGGGACCGCGCCGGCGTCCGCCTGGTCGACCTTCCCGGGACCTATTCCCTGCTCGCGAAGACCCCGGACGAGCAGGTGACCACGGACGCGCTGGCGGGGCTGCACGGGGGGAGCCCGGACGTCGCCGTCGTCCTGCTCGACGCCGCCGCCCTCCCGCGCTCGCTCTACCTCCTCGGGCAGGTCGCCCAGACGGGCACGCCCGTGGTGGCCGCGCTCACGATGTGCGACGTCGCCCGCTCGCGGTCCGTCACCGTCGACGCCGCGCGGCTCGAGCGCGCGCTCGGCGTCCCGGTGGTGGCGCTGGACCCGCGGGAGGGGACCGACGGCCTCGCCGACGCCGTCGCGCACGCGGCCGTGCACCCGGCCCAGGTCGCGGGCGTGGTGCCGGCCGGCCCCACCACCCTCCGGCCGGAGCGCGAGGCGCAACTCGCCCGGTCCGAGGCGCTGTTCGCCTGGGTGGACGAGGTGCGCCGCGAACTCGGGCACACCACCGAGCACGTGGAGCGCTCCGGATCCGACCGCATCGACCGCGTGCTGCTGCACCCCTGGGTGGGCGTGCCGGTGTTCGCGGTCCTGATGTGGGGCCTGTTCCAGCTCTCCACCACGGTGGCCGCCCCGCTGATGGGGTGGGCCGGGGCCCTCGTGGGTGGGCCGCTGAGCGCCGCCGCCCGGGTGGTCCTCGGGTGGTTCGGCCTCGTCGGCACCCCCTTGGAAGGTCTGGTGGTGGATGGCGTCATCGCGGGCGTGGGGACGGTGGTCTCGTTCGCGCCGCTCATGGCGCTCATGTTCCTCGCCATCGCGATCCTCGACGACTCCGGCTACCTCGCCCGCGCCGCATTCGTGGCGGACCGGGCGATGCGGTCGATCGGCCTCGACGGCCGCGCCATCCTGCCCATCATCGTGGGCTTCGGGTGCAACGTCCCGGCGCTCGCCGCCACGCGAGCGCTCCCGGACGCCCGGCAGCGCACCATCGCGGCGATCCTGGTGCCCTACACCTCCTGCGCGGCCCGGCTGACCGTCTACATCCTGCTCGGCGCGGTGTTCTTCCCCCGCAACGCCGGGACCGTGATCTTCGCGATGTACGTGGCCTCGATCGCGCTGGTGGTGCTCACCGGCCTCGTCATGCGGCGGTTCTCGGGGGCCGGCGCCAACACCGAGCCGCTCCTCATGGTGCCGCCCGCCTACCAGCGGCCGCGCCTCGGCGCATTGCTGGTCTCCACGTGGGTGCGCACCAGGGGCTTCGTGGTCGGGGCCGGCAGGATCATCGTCGCGACCCTCACGATCATCTGGCTGCTGATGGCCATCCCGGTGGCTGGCGACCATCGCATCGGCGACGTCCCGGTGCGGGACTCGCTCTACGGCGCCACCGCCGAGGCGATCGCGCCCGTCTTCGCGCCCGCCGGCTTCGACAGTTGGCAGGCCACCGCCGCCCTGATGACGGGTTTCGTGGCGAAGGAGGTGGTGGTCGGCTCCTTCGCGCAGTCCTTGGCGGTGGACGAGCCGGACGACCCGGCCCGGTCCGCCGACCTCGGGGAGCACCTGCGCGGCACGTTCGAGCAGTCCTCGGGGGGCCACGGCGCCGCGGCCGCCCTCGCGTTCATGGTGTTCGTGCTCGCCTACACGCCGTGCCTGGCCACCGTGGCCGAGCAGAAGCGCCTCCTCGGGTGGCGGACCACCCTGGCCGCCATGGGGGCACAGTTGGTGCTCGCCTGGGTGCTGGCCGTGCTCGTGTTCCAGGGATTCCGGCTGGTGCTGTGATGCCCCGCTTCCTCGACCTCCTCGCCCGCGGCGCCACCATCGACTCGGCGGCCGCCCGCTCCGGCGTTGACCCCGTCATGGCGGAGATCATGGCGGACCACTACGAACGGGCCGGCGTGGTGCGGTTGCCGCACGCCCCCGGGTGCTCGGACTGCCCCAGCGTGAACCCCGCCGCGCCCAAACGGCTCGGCTGCGCGGGCTGCCCCTTCGCCGGCTGACCCCGCCGCCGGCCCCCGCCGCCGGCCCCACGACGCGGCCGACATCCGGAACGTCCCGCCCCGACCCCGGCCGGGGGTGCGAGACTCACACCGTGACCACGTTGACGATGACCGGATTCGTGCCAGACCTCCGCTCGGCGCTGCGCGGGGAGGTGGAGGACTCCGCCCGGCGCCGGGCCGAGTACTCCACGGACGCCTCCAACTACCGCGTCGTCCCGCAGGTGGTGGCCTACCCCCGCGACGCCGACGACGTCGCCGCCGCCCTCGCCGTCGCCCGCGAGCACGGGGTGCCGCTCACGTCCCGGGGGGCGGGGACGTCGTGCGCGGGGAACGCCATCGGCACCGGTCTCGTCCTCGACTTCACACGCCACATGAACCGCATCCTCGCGATCGACCCCGCGGCCCGCACCGCCACCGTGGAGCCGGGTGTGATCATGGCCGCGCTGCAGGACGCCGCGGCGCCCCACGGGCTGCGTTTCGGCCCGGACCCGTCCACGTGGACCCGCGCCTCCATCGGCGGCATGATCGGCAACAACGCCTGCGGCCCGCACGCCGTCGCGTACGGGCGGACGGCGGACAACGTCGTCGCCCTGGACATCATCGACGGCGCCGGCCGCCCGGTCCACGCCGCGCAGGACCTCGGCGTCATCCCCGGGCTCGAGGCCCTGGTCATGGCCAACCTGGCGACCATCCGCACCAGCTTCGGGCGGTTCAAACGCCAGGTCTCCGGCTACTCCCTCGAGCACCTGCTGCCCGAGAACGGCACCAACCTCGCCCGCATGCTCGCCGGCACGGAGGGGACGCTTGGTGTCATCACCGCCGCCACCGTGAACCTCGTGCCGATCCCCAGCGCCCCGGTGCTCGTGGTGCTCGGCTACCCGGACATGGCCACCGCCGCCGACGCCGTGCCCGCCCTCCTGGCCCACGCCCCGCTCGCGATCGAGGGCATCGACGCGCGGCTGGTGGACGTGGTACGTGCCCGCCGCGGCGCCGACTCCGTCCCTGCCCTGCCCGAGGGGGCGGGGTGGTTGCTGATCGAGGTCGGCGGGCCGGACGACGACGCCGCGCTCGCCGCGGCCCGCGCGCTGGCGGCCGACGCCGCCACCTCCGCCGTCATGGTGCTCCCCGCCGGGCAGGACGCCACCGCCCTGTGGCGGATCCGGGCCGACGGCGCCGGGCTCGGCGGCCGCACCCCCAGTGGCGCCCCGGCGTGGCCGGGGTGGGAGGACGCCGCGGTGCCGCCGGAGAACCTGGGCGCGTACCTCCGGGACTTCACCGCCCTCATGGAGCGGCACGGCCTCGACGGCCTCCTCTACGGCCACTTCGGGGACGGGTGCGTCCACGTGCGCCTCGACTTCCCGATCACCACGCTCGCCGGGGTGCCGGCCACGAAGGCGTTCCTCCACGAGGCGGCGGACCTCGCGATGAGCCACGGCGGCTCACTCTCCGGCGAGCACGGCGACGGGCGGGCGCGCAGCGAACTGCTGCCGAAGATGTACCCACCGGAGGCGCTCGAGCTCTTCTCGCGGGTGAAGGACCTGTTCGACCCCGGGCACACCCTCAACCCCGGCATCATCACCGCGCCCGCGCCGCTGGACGCGAACCTCCGGCGGCCGGCCGCGCGCCGCACCGGCTCGCGGGGCTTCGCGTTCACCCACGACGACGGCGACTTCACCACCGCCGTCCACCGCTGCACCGGCGTGGGGAAGTGCCGGGCCGACAACTCGGACGCCGGCGGGTTCATGTGCCCGAGCTACCAGGCCACCCGCGACGAGAAGGACGCCACGCGCGGCCGGGCCCGGGTGTTGCAGGAGGTGGCGAACGGTTCGGTGCTCTACCGCTGGAACTCCGAGGAGGTGCGCGAGTCCCTGGACCTGTGCCTCGCCTGCAAGGCGTGCTCGGCGGACTGCCCGGCAGGCGTGGACATGGCGAAGTTCCGCTCCGAGGTGCTCCACCGCTCGTACAAGGGCAAGGTCCGGCCGGTCACCCACTACCTCCTGGGCATGCTGCCGCTGTGGGGCCGCATCGTGGTCGCGGTGCCCGGGCTGGCCGCCCTCGCCAACCTCGCGTTCCGGTTCCGCCCGCTGACGACGGCGGTCCTGAAGGTCGGGGGCATGGACACGCGCCGTTCCATGACCACCTTCGAGACCGCGCCGCTCGCCCCGTGGTGGGAGCGGCGGGAGAAGGAGCGGGCGGCCGCGGCCGGCGACGGAGAGGCCCTGGACCCAGCCGACGTCGTCGCGGTGGCCGGCCTCCGCAAGCCCGTCCTGGTGTGGGCGGACTCGTTCTCCCACTCGCTGGACTCGACCCCGGCGAAGGCGCTGGTCGAACTGCTGGAGCGCGCGGGCTACGACGTCCTGCTCGCCCCCTCCGACGCCTGCTGCGGGCTCACCTGGATCACCACGGGCCAACTCGACCGTGCCAAGAAGAAGCTGCGGAAGCTCGCCGGGATCCTCGGCCCGCTCGCGGTCAACGGCATCCCGATCGTGGGGGTGGAGCCGAGCTGCACGGCCGTGCTGCGCGACGACATCCTCGAACTCCTGCCCGGGGACCCGCGCGCCCGCGCGATCGCGGCGTCCACCTTCACCCTCGCCGAACTGCTCAGCCACCCCACCTTCGGGCCGGGGGAGGAGTGGGCGGCCCCGGACCTGACCGGCGTCGAGGTGGTGGCGCAGCCGCACTGCCACCACTACTCGGTGATGGGCTGGGACGCGGACGCGAAGCTGTTGACGGGCGCGGGGGCCACCCTCACCACGCTCTCCGGGTGCTGCGGACTCGCCGGGAACTTCGGCATGGAGGCCGGGCACTACGACGTCTCGGTCGCCGTGGCGGAGAATTCCCTGCTGCCCGCCCTGCGGGACAATCCGGACGCCGTCTACCTCGCTGACGGCTTTTCCTGCCGCACGCAGGCCGTCCAGCTGGCCGATCGCCAGGGCATCCACCTCGCCGAACTGCTGCTCGGTGTTCGGCGCCGCTGACCGACCCGCCGGGGCGCGTGCCGTCGCTTTCGCGCCATGCAAGAATGGAATCCTGCTGAATCCACCACGTCCTGACGGGTCTGTTGCATGTTGCTTTTCGAGTTCGATGAGGGGCAACTCTTCCCGGCCCAGTTCGGGAGGAGGTCCACGGAGAGCGTCGATCCCGAGGTGATGGCCGCCGTGCGCGACCAGGTCCTCCAGCTCATCGGCAAGCCGATCTTCCCGATCCAGTGGGCGTCCGCGGCCGGATCCCACGCGGCCCGCAGCGAGCCGAACCGTCTCATCGCGATGGACGCCTCGGGGCAGGTGGTCAGCGTCGAGGTGGTGGGGGCGCTGGACTCGATCGGGCTGGTGGACGCCCTCGCCCGCTCCGGCCGGACCGCGGCGCTCGGGTGGGTCGACCTCGCCGACCTCTACCCGCGCGGCGCCGCCGTCTTCCGCCGCGACTGGAACACCTTCCGCGAGTCACTGCCCCCGCGCCCGATCCCGGGCCCGCGCCTCTACGTGGTGACGAACCAGATCGCCGAGGAGGTGCGGCCCGCGCTCGAGATGCTCGCCGACTCCGGCGTCGAGGTGTACGAGGTGACGCAGCGCGAGCTCGTCAACGGGCGCCGCTTCGTGGAGGTCACCGAGCCCTTCCGGGTGTCCGTACCCACCATCAGCGCGTTCGCGGCGCTGCAGGCGGGCCGCCGCCCGGACCTCGTCGTCGAGGCCGACGACGACATCCGCCGCCTCCTCGCCGTCGCGCCGGACGGCCGCAACATCGAGGCGGACATCGTCGAGACCCCCGGCGCCGTGAAGCCGTTCGTGCTCCTCGAGGACCGCGCGGACGACGGGGACGGCGGGGACGACGCCCCGGTGGACCCGGTCCTGCGCGCGATCGCCGAGGCGTGCGGCGACGACACGGAACTGGTGTGGTCGCAGCTGCGGAAGGGCATGCGGCACGGTGCCACCCTGCGGGTGCACGGCACCATCACGCTGCCGGACGGCCGTTCGTTCGTGGACCCCTCACGGGCGGCCGCGTCCGCCGCGGGGCGCCACGAGGTGGACGGGTGGCGCGTCTGGCGCATCACCGACGGCGGACCCACGCTGGCCGAGGCGCGCGCGGAGCTCGCCGTCGACCGGCCCAGGCGGTCACGCCGGCACTGACGCCCACGCCCTCCGGACGTAGGCACCCATCCAGCGGCGCATCTCCGCGTACGCGCGCGCCCGGACCGGCGCCGGCGAGAGGAGGACGTCGTGGATCGCCCCCTCGAACGTGGCGATCGTGACGAGCTGCCCGAGGCGCGTGGCGCGGTGGGCGATCTGCCCCACGTCCAGCACGGTGTCCACGGTGCGCAACTCGGGCGTCCACTTGGCGGAGATGATCGTCCTCGTGGACGTCATGACGAGGATGGGGCAGGTGATCGCGAGCCCGGCGGCCACCTGGGCGTGACCGGCGAGGATGGCGCTCAGCCAGCCGGGGCGGATCGGCATCGACGGCCAGGTGCGCCACCGCGGGTCCGTGTTCCAGCCGTCGTAGAACGGGTCGCCCTCGGTGCCCGCCGGGCGCTCGCCGTCCTCCTCGGTCCAGCCGTGGAGCGTGCGGTAGTAGTTGCCGGGGTCGCTGACCGGGAGGGGGGAGGTGGGCAGGCGCCGCGCGAGGGTGTCCACCACAGGGGCCCCCACCGACCGGAGCACGACCGACCCCTGCATCTCCAGCCACGGCGCGTTGAGGATGAGGGCGCGAAGCGCGCCGGGGTGGCGGTGGGCCCAGAGCGTGGCCGTCAGCCCCCCGGTGGAGTGCCCCATCATCACGAGGTCCATCCCCATCCCGCACTCCTCCCGGATCACGTCCAGGGCGGCGTGGATGTCCTCGTCGTAGGTGGAGAGCCGGGTGACGTAGCCCGGAAATTGGCGGTCCCGGAGCGAGCGGCCGTATTTGCGCAGGTCCAGGGCATAGAAGGCCCCGCCGTTCGCGGCCACCTCGCGCGCGAGCTCCCGCTGGTGGAAGTAGTCGTTCCAGCCGTGGAAGTACAGCATGGTGAATGACGGCGCGGAGGGGGTGCCGGGCAGCGCCTCCGGGTCGTCGGCCGGCCGGTGGCGGACGAGCGTGGCGACGACGGCGCCCTCGTCGTCGTCGAGCAGGGGCAGGGTGCGGGCTTCGAAACCGGCGCCGAGGATGTCGGGCTCCCAGTGTGTGCTCATGCCACCATTGTGGCCCTGTCAGCGGTGGAGCCAGGTCCTCTCGGCGGCGCGGAGGAAGCGCCCGAGCAGCGCGGAGACCTGGTCGTGCTCTAAGAGGAAGCCGTCGTGGCCGCAGGGCGAGTGGATCCACTCCCGCGGCTCGGCGTGCGGCGCGTGCCGCACGATCTGCTCGAGTTCGTGGCGCAGGAAGAGCCGGTCCGAGTCCACGCCGATGACCAGCACGCGGGCCTGGACCTGGGACAGTGCGATGTCCACGCCGCCGCGGTCACGCCCGACGTCGTGCGTGACCATCGCGCGCGTGATCGCGAGGTAGGAGTTCGCGTCGAAGCGGCGCGCGAGTTTCCACCCGGCGTGGTCGAGGTAGGACTGCACGGCGTACCGCCCGCACTCGAGCGGCTCCTCGGCGTGCTGCGGCAGTCGGCTGAACCGCGCCTGCAGCTCCTCGCTCGACCGGTAGGAGATGTGCGCGATCTGCCGGGCGAGCGCCAGCCCGGCCGCGGGGCCGTCCCCGGGGGCGGCGTCGTAGTAGTCGCCGCCGCGGAACTTCGGGTCGCCCTCGATCGCCAGCAACTGGGTGTGGGCGAGCGCGATCTGCTCGGACGTGGTGGCCGCGTTCGAGGCGATCACGCAGAGCCGGCCCACGCGCTCCGGGAACTGGATGGCCCACTCGAGGGCGCGCTGCCCGCCCATCGAGGCGCCCACCACGAGAGCCCAGCGCCGGACCCCGAGCTGGTCGGCGAGGAGGCTCTCGGCCACCACCTGGTCACGGGAGGTGACCTGCGGGAATCGCGAGCCCCACGGGAGCCCGTCCGGCCCCGGCGACGACGGCCCGGTCGTCCCCTGGCACCCGCCGAGGATGTTGGGGGCGACGATGTAGTACTGGTTGGTGTCGATCGCGCGGCCGGGGCCGACGATGTCCTCCCACCAGCCCGGCGTGGGGTGGCCGTTGCCTGCCGGTCCGAGGACGTGGGAGTCACCCGTGAGCGCGTGCAGCACGAGGACGGCGTTGTCACCGGACTCGTTGAGCGTGCCCCAGGTCTCATAGGCGACCGTCACCTGGAGCTGGCGGCCGTTGTCGAGCAGGATCTCGCCGATTTCGGCGAACCTGCGGTCGCCGACGGGGTCCCCCTCCCGCCACGCGGCGGTGGCGGGGAGGGACCTCGGGTCGATCGACTCTCTCACGGTGCAGCCGGACCTCTCACGCCGCGGCTGTCTCGCCGGCCGCGGGCGTGAGCGCCCGGACCGCCGCGAAGCCCTTCTCCAGGTCCGCGATGATGTCGCCCACGTCCTCGATGCCCACGGAGAGGCGCACCAGGCCCGGGTTCACGCCGGTGGAGAGCTGCTCCTCCGGGGTGAGCTGCGAGTGGGTGGTGGACGCCGGGTGGATCACGAGGGAGCGCACGTCGCCGATGTTGGCCACGAGTGAGTGCAGTTCCAGGGCGTCCACGAACGTCTTGCCCGCGCGCAGCCCGCCCTCGAGGGTGAAGGCGAGCACGCCGCCGGAACCCTTGGGGGCGTACTTCTCCCCGCGCTGGTGCCACGGGGAGGACTCCAGCCCGCTGTACGCGACGGACCGCACCCCGGGCTGGGCCTCCAGCCACCGGGCCACGGTCAGCGCGTTGTCGGAGTGGCGCTGCACCCGCAGGGAGAGCGTCTCGATGCCCTGCGCGAGGAGGAAGGAGTTGAAGGGGGAGATGGAGGAACCGAGGTCCCGCAAGCCCTGGAGCCGCGCCTTGAGGATGAAGGACAGGTTCACGCCGAACACGCCGCCGGCCCCGAGGTCCCGGGCATAGACGAGGCCGTGGTAGGACTCGTCCGGCTCGTTGAACTGCGGGAAGCGCGCCGGGTCGGCGCCGTAGTCGAACCGCCCGGCGTCGACGAGGACGCCGCCGATCGAGGACCCGTGGCCGCCGAGGTACTTGGTGGCGGAGTGGACGACGACGTCCGCGCCCCATTCGAGCGGCCGGATGAGGTACGGCGTGGCGATGGTGTTGTCGATGATCAGGGGTACGCCGACCTCGTGGGCGACGCTTGCCACGCCCTCGATGTCGAGGACGTCCTGCTTCGGGTTGGAGATCGACTCACCGAAGAAGGCGATCGTGTTGGGGCGGGCGGCCGCACGCCACTGCTCGGGGTCGTCCGGGTCGTCCACGAAGGTGGTCTCGATGCCGAGCTTGGGGAGTGTGTGGTGGAGCAGGTTGTACGTGCCACCGTAGAGCGAGGGGGAGGAGACGATGTGGCTCCCGGACCCGCCGAGGGTGAGGAACGCCAGGGTTTCGGCGGCCTGCCCGGAGGCGACGAGCAGCGCGCCGACGCCACCCTCGAGGGCGGCGATGCGGTTCTCGACAACCTCGTTGGTGGGGTTGTTGAGGCGGGTGTAGATCGGTCCGAATTCCGTCAGGCCGAAGCGGGCGGCGGCCTGGTCGGTGTCCTTGAAGACGAAGGAGGTGGTCTGGTAGATCGGGAGGGCGCGGGCGCCCGTCTGGGAGTCGGGGCTCTGGCCGGCGTGGATCTGGATGGTGTCGAAGGACCAGTTGGTGGTCATTGGGGTGCTCCTGTGCTGTGGGTCTGGTGGGGGCTCACGAATCTCCCGAGCGGGGTTCGTCTGCCGTCCCCGTCCCGGAAGGACGCACACGGTGGCTTGTTCGCGGTCCTCAAGCCGTCAGATGTGGCTTACAGATGTCCAGGACCGCTGCCCGAAGGGCATGCCGAACGTGCGCGTCAGCGGCACATTCGACGAAGAAAGAACATGTCGGCAGCCTAACCGCCCCACGGTGGCGTGGACCATCACCATCTTGCATCGTGAGATTCGGGAGCGTCGCGGGTTGCGGTGCCCGCGACTGGCGGTGGGACCGACGGCGCCGGCATCTCGGCGGCGAGGATGTTACCAGTGTGAAAGGAGGGACAAACGTTCAACATGTTCACAAATGGGACGCCACCCGCTAGTCTCAATGGAGACCGAATGTGAAGACGTCAACCCGACACGCCGTACTTCACCGAGTTTCTTCCCTTCCGGAGGCGCCGTGACACCTGCAGGACTGCGGCGGATTCGCCTTGTGGCCATGCTGGCGGTGGCCGCCTTCCTCGTCCCCACCGCCACCCTCGCCGACACCCCGGACCAGGACGACATCGACGCCGCCCGCGCATCCGAGGTTTCGACCGCCATCCGGATCGCGGGGCTGGAGCGCTCCCTGGCGGAACTCGGCGCCCGTTCCGACCGTGCCGACATCGATGCCGCGATCGCCAACGAGGCGTACCTCGAGGCCACCGTTGCCCTCGACTCCGCGCGCCAGGAGTCCGCGGACGCTCTGCGGGCGGCCGCGACGGCCGCTGCCGAGGTCGAGGAGGCTCGGGCGGCCCTCGGGTCGATCGCGCAGCTCATCTACCAGGGCGGCTCCGGCTCGCTCAGTGCCATCACACCCTTCCTCACCATGGATTCCTTCTCGACCGCCATCGAGACGTCGATGTACATGGGTCAGCTGGGCGTCCGGACCAACGACCAATTGCAGCGCTTCGAGGCCCTTGAGACGGTGGCGGGGATCCTGCAGCGGCGTGCGGAGCGCGCGGTTGCCGCGGAGGAGGAGGCCACCGCGGAGCTTGCGGCCGCCGCTGACCTCGCGAACACCCGGGCCGACGCCGCCGCCCTCCAGCTGGCGCTCTCCGGCGAACAACGAGAGGCGCTGATCGCGCAGCTCGCCGATCAGCGCGAGACGACCATCGACCTGGAGCGCCAGCGACAGGCCGGCCTCGAGGCCGGGCGCATCGCCCGGGAGAACCTCGTCGCGCAGCGGGAGGCCGAACAGACGGCCGCTCTTGACACGCTCACCGCGACGCCCGCCCCCGTCCTACAGTCGGGGACGGCCGCGGCGTCGCCGACGGACACCCGCACGCAGGACCCGATCGCGACGTCGCGTGACACGGACCGCGAGGCGACGGCCCCCGCGGACGTCCCCGCGGTTCTGGCTCCGGCGCCGGCACCCGCCCCGGTTCCCGCCCCCGCCCCCGCCCCGGTTCCCGCGCCCGCCCCTGCCCCGGTTCCCGCGCCTGCTCCAGCTCCTGCTCCAGCTCCTGCTCCCGCTCCCGCCCCGGCACCGGCACCGGCCCCAGCACCGGTTCCTGTTCCCGCACCAGCCCCGGCCCCAGCACCGGCTCCCGCTCCCGCCCCTGCCCCGGCACCGGCCCCAGCACCGGCTCCCGCCCCTGCCGTCCTCCCCGCGGCGCAGGTGGCGCTGAACTTCGCACTGTCGCAGGTTGGCAAGCCCTACATCTGGGGCGCGACCGGCCCGGACGGGTACGACTGCTCCGGCCTGACGCAAGCCTCGTACAAAGCCGCCGGGATCAGATTGAGCCGCACCACGAAGACGCAGTACGCCGAAACCGCCCATGTGGCGCTCGCGCAGATGAAACCGGGCGACCTGATCTTCTACTCGTCGAACGGTGCCGCGTCGGGCATCTACCACGTGGCCATCTACGCGGGCGACGGGATGCGGGTGCACGCACCGAGCCCGGGGAAGAACGTCGAGTACGTGAAGATGTACTACGGCAACATCATGCCGTACGCGGGTCGCGTCACCGGCTGAACACCGTCACCCGGCAAACAGGGCCTCAGTGCCCGCTGTGCTCCGAGTCCTTGAGGCGCTGGAAGGAGCGGTGGATCTCCGCCTCGGCCTCCTCGCGTCCCACCCAGTGGGCGCCCTCGACCGACTTGCCGGGCTCGAGGTCCTTGTAGACCTCGAAGAAGTGCTGGGTCTCCAGGCGGTGGAATTCCGAGACGTCCTCGATGTCCGTGCGCCATGACATGCGCTGGTCGCCGGCGGGAACGCACAGCACCTTGTCGTCGCCACCGGCCTCGTCCTTCATGCGGAACATGCCGAGGGCGCGGCACCGGATGACGCAGCCGGGGAAGGTGGGCTCCTCGAGGAGGAC
Source organism: Actinomycetales bacterium (assembly GCA_017882885.1). Classification (GTDB taxonomy): domain Bacteria; phylum Actinomycetota; class Actinomycetes; order Actinomycetales; family Actinomycetaceae; genus UBA1383. The sequence continues at coordinate 21,570 of JADGOQ010000085.1, forward strand.
GAGGGCGTCCAGGGGGTCGCCGTCCTCGCCGAGGGTGTCGTCGATGAACCCGTAGTCGTCGGGGTAGCGGGTGGAGGTGAAGAGCATGCGGTCGAGCCGGATCCGCCCCGTGATGTGGTCCACCTCGTACTTGTTGCGGTTTCCCTTGGGGATCTCGATCGTGACGTCGAATTCCACGCTGTCCTCCTTGAAGCGCCGTGAGCCGCTCTGGTGACGGTTCTGACCACCCCTCACATTAGTGTGTGGAAGGAGGAGTTTCCTCGCGGAGAGGGTGGCAAGCCGGTGAAGAAGGTCGTGGCGGTGGCGGTCTCGCTCGTCGTCGTACTCTCCGGGGCGTACGCCGTCGCGGATGCACTCGACGCCATGCCCGGCCCGCTCACCATGCGACCCGTGATCCCCGATCCGCAGCCGTACCCGGATCCCGCGCCCACCGCCACCACCCCGGGGTTCCCGACGGCGTCGCCACTCCCGTCCGGCGACCTCCAGCCGCTCGTCGACGGGCTCGCCGCCAGCCCCGAGTTGGGGACCGCTGTGTCCGCCCTCGTCATCGACGTCGCCACCGGCGACGTGGTCGGCGCGTTGCGGCCCGGCGCACTCCAGGCGCCGGCGTCGTCCGTCAAACTACTGACGGCGGCCGCGGCGCTCTCGGAACTCGGCCCGGACCGCACCCTGACCACGGTGGCCACCTGGGACGGCACCGGCCTGACCCTGGTCGGGGGAGGGGACCTGCTGCTCGGTGTGGGCGAGCCGCAGCCGGGCGCCGTCGGCCATGCCTCGCTGACGAACCTCGCCGCCCAGGTGGCCGCGGCCCTGCGCGCGGAGGGGGTGGACTCGGCCCCCCTCGCGGTGGACGAGTCGCTGTTCTCCGGCCCGCGGGCGTCCCCCGACTGGCTGCCAACGGTCGGCCTCTACGTGATGCCGATGTCGCCGCTCGCGATCGGGGCCGGCATGTCCGACGGCGAGCGGTACGACGCCGACCCGGCGCTCGCCGCCGGGGAGGCGTTCGCACGGGAGTTGGGAGCCGCGGGAATCGCCGTGACCGGGACGGTCGTGACGGGCACCTCCCCGCAGGGCGCCACCACCGTGGGCGCCATCGAGTCGGCCCCGATCTCCGACGTGGTGGCTGCGACGCTGAAGCCCTCCGAGAACTCGCTCGCGGAGGCGCTCGGACGCCTCGTCGCGCTGTCCCGCGGCCTGCCCGGCAGCGCGGAGGGCGCCACGCAGGCGATCCTCGCCGAGCTCGCCGAGTTGGGGCTCGACACCGAGGGAATGGTGGTGCGGGACGCATCGGGGCTCTCGCCCAACACCCGGGTGAGCACCGAGCTCCTCACCTCGATCATCGCGCTCTCGATGGACCCGGAGCACCCGCGCCTGGAAGGGCTGGTCCGGTCGCTGCCGGTCGCGTACCTGGACGGCACCCTCGAGGACCGCGCGGCCGGCGCCGCGGGCATGGTGCGTGCCAAGACGGGCACGCTCGCCCGGGTGGTCTCCCTCTCGGGCGTGGCACAGACCGACACGGGCGCGGTGCTCATCTTCTCGGCGCTGGCCTCCGAACTGCCGGAAGGTGGGGTGCCGGCGGCACGCGCGCGCCTCGACCGGTTCGTCTCCGACATCGTGACGGGAGTGACACCGTGACGGGAGTCGCGGCTTCGCCCCGACCGCGGGGCGCGGCCGAAAGGCATGGGTTACCGTGAAGTCATGACCGCACTTGACTGGAACGTCGCCGCCCGGCGCGCCGGGCAGATCGCCCCCGCCGGGCCGACGGACAGCAGGGTCGTGCTGCGGGGGGTGGTCGAGTCCCTGCGCCGCTCGGCGGAGCGCGCTCCCGGCATGGTCGCCGAGATCACCGGGCTCACCGCCGCCGCGACGGCCGCCGCCGCGACGCCCGTGTACGTGGTGGACCGGCCACGTTGGTCCGAGGCCAATGTGGACATCTTCCGCACCCTGCTGGCCGATTCGATGCCTCCGGGCGGTGCCGGCTCCGCCCGGGTGGCCGCCGAGGAGATGGGGCTGCTGCTTGCGCTCCTGTCCAGCCGGGTCGTCGGGCAGTTCGACCCCTTCAGCTCCTCCGGCAGGCTGCTGCTCGTGGCGCCCAACATCGTCGCGGTGGAACGCGACCTGGACCTGGACGTCATGGACTTCCGCCTCTGGGTGTGCCTCCACGAGCAGACGCACGCCGTGCAGTTCGCCGCCGCACCGTGGCTCGCGGGCCACATCGCCGGTCGCATCGGCGCGATGACCGGGAACCTCGCCGACCCCGGCTCCGGCCCCGAGCGGCTGCGCACCGCCATCACCGCGGTGATCGACGTCCTCCGCAACCGGAAGTCGGGCGCCAGCCTCCTCCACGCCATGCTCACCGAGGACGAGCAACGCGAACTCGACGGCATCATCGCGGTGATGAGCCTGCTGGAGGGTCATGCGGACGTGGTCATGGACGCGGTGGGGCCCGTGCGGCTCCCCTCCGTACGCCGGATCCGGGCCAGCTTCGAGGCCCGCCGGGACGGCGCCGGGCCGTTCGACCTCGTGGTGCGCCGCGTGCTCGGCATGGACGCCAAGATCGCCCAGTACCGTAACGGGGCCGTGTTCGTCCGGGGCGTCGTCGCGAAGGTGGGACATGCCGGGCTCAACGCCGTGTGGGCGGGGCCCACCAACCTGCCGAGCGGCGAGGAGATCGCGCACCCGGACCGCTGGGTCGCGCGCGTCCACGGCTGATGGCCGGTCCCACCGCCCGGGTGGCGGCCGCCCGCAACGCCGTCGCCGATCTGCGCCTTCCTGCCGGCGCCCATGTCCTGGTGGCGTGCTCTGGCGGGCCGGACTCGCTCGCGCTCGCCGCGACCCTCGCCCACGTCGCCCCCCGCCTCGGCTGGCTGGCGCGCGCCGTCGTCGTGGACCACTCGTTGCGTCCCGGGTCGGCCGCCGACGCCGCCGCCGCCGCGTCCGCATGCCGGGACCTGGGGCTGGAGGCCGAGGTCCGGACCGTCCGGGTGCCCGGGGAGGGCACCGGCGCGGGCTTCGGGGGTCCCGAGGCCGCCGCGCGGGACGTGCGCTACGCGGCGCTCGACGCCGCCGCGCGGGCGTTCGCGCCGGACGCCGTCGTCCTGCTGGGGCACACGATGGACGACCAGGCGGAGAGCGTGCTGCTCGGGCTCGCGCGCGGCTCCGGGTCCCGCTCGCTCGCGGGCATGGCCCCCGTCAGTGGGCGCTACCGCCGGCCCTTCCTCACGCTGCGGCGCGCCGACACCCTCGGGATCTGCACCGACCTGTCCCTGCCCCACCAGACCGACCCGTCCAACGCCCTCGACGGGCACTGTACCCGCGCCGACGGCGGACCCCTCCTGCGCGCGGCGCTGCGGCACACCGTGATGCCGCGGTTGGAGGAGGTGCTGGGGGCCGGCGTCGTCCCCGCGCTCGCGCGCACCGCCGACCAACTGCGCCGCGACGCCGACCACCTCGACGCCGAGGGTGCGGCGCTCCTCGCCGCCGCGACGCTGGCGGGATGGGCGCTGCCGGCGGGGGACGCGCCGCAGGTGGTGCTGGACGTGGGGACGCTCGCCGCCGCCCACCCGGCGGTGCGAAGCCGGGCGCTGCGGCAGGCCATACTTGGACAGGCGGACCCCGGTGTCCGCGGGTCGTACTCGGCGCGGCACGTCGACGCCGTCGATAGGCTCGTCTCGGGGTACCGCGGCCAGGGCACGGCGGACCTGCCGGGCTTCCTGACAGCCCGGCGCGACGGTGCACGGCTGGTGATCACGCGAAGGAGTGGCAGTGGACGCGAGCGACATGGGGGTGGACCTCAACGAGATCCTGCTGACGGCGGAGCAGATTGACGCGCGCCTCAGCGAGATGGCGGCCCAGATCGACGCCGACTACGAGGGCCGGGACCTCCTCCTTGTGGGAGTGCTGAACGGCGCGGTCATGGCGATGGCGGACCTCGCGCGCAAGCTCCACAACCGCGCCAACATGGACTGGATGGCGGTGTCCTCGTACGGCTCCGGCACGAAGTCCTCGGGCGTGGTGCGGATCCTGAAGGACCTGGGTACCGACATCCACGACCGCCACGTCCTGATCGTGGAGGACATCATCGACTCCGGGCTGACGCTCTCATGGCTGGTCGCCAACCTCCGATCCCGCGAGCCCGCGTCGCTCCGCATCGCCGCGGTGCTGCGCAAGCCGGACGCCGCGAAGGTGGCGGTGGACGTGGACTACGTCGGCTTCGAGATCCCCAACGAGTTCGTGGTCGGGTTCGGCCTCGACTACGCCGACCACTACCGGAACCTCCCCTTCGTCGGGACGCTCGCGCCGCACGTCTACGGCGGCTGACGCTGGCAGCGAACAGACCCGGGGAATCCTGGACTCCTGGTTTACCGTCGAGACACTGAATCACCGTCGAAGGGAAGTCCTGGCCAGATGGACAAGAAAAAGGCCGTCCGGGGGCCCATGACCTATGTGCTCTTCTTCATGTTGCTGCTCTGGGGGGTCTACCTCTTCTTCGGACAGACCAACACGAAGGTGATCGACACCTCCGACGGGATGGACCTGCTCGCGGGCGAGACGGTGAAGAGCGCCGAGATCACCGAGGGCCTCCAGAAGGTGACCCTGCAGCTCACCGAGGACTTCACGACCGTTGATGACAAGGGCGCCGACGTGAATAAGGGCACCGAGGTGGAGTTCTTCTACGTGACGCCGCAGGGCCCCGAGGTGGCGGAGCTCGTGCGCACCGCGAAGCTCGAGGACGGCTTCAACTCCGTGGTGCCGCAGGTCTCCTTCCTCTCCTCGCTGCTCTCGTTCATGATCCCGATGCTGCTGCTCCTGGGGTTGTTCTGGTACATCTCGAGCCGGATGCAGGGCGGCGCCGGGGGGGTGATGCGCTTCGGCAAGTCCAAGGCCAAGCTGGTCAACAAGGAGAACCCACAGGTCACGTTCGCCGACGTCGCCGGCGTGGACGAGGCGGTCGAGGAGCTCCAGGAGATTCGCGAGTTCCTCTCCGAGCCCGCCAAGTTCCAGGCGGTGGGCGCCAAGATCCCCAAGGGTGTGCTGCTCTACGGCCCGCCCGGAACCGGCAAGACCCTGCTCGCCCGAGCCGTGGCCGGCGAGGCCGGGGTGCCCTTCTTCTCCATCTCGGCGTCCGAGTTCGTGGAGATGTTCGTCGGCGTCGGCGCCTCCCGGGTGCGTGACCTGTTCGAGCAGGCCA
>JADGOQ010000086.1 GCA_017882885.1 Actinomycetales bacterium
AGGAAGGTGGAAACGGACAGGAACGCGACCTGCGCACCGGTCGAGCGCCACACTGAGAGCGTCGCACGCTCCTCGGACTTGTCGGAGATGACGGACGCCATCGACCCGTAGGGGATGTTGATCGACGTGTAGAAGATCGAGCCCCACAGGAAGTAGAAGCCGATCATCCACGCCAGACGGGCGCCGTAGCCCCAATCCACGATGAAGCTCTGGAACATGAGCGCCGATGCGAGGGCAACGGGGATGGCCATGCGCCGGATCCACGGCTTGAACTTGCCGTCCCGCGCGGGCTTCATCGTGTCGATGAGCCGGCCCACGCCGATGTCGGTGAACGCGTCGATGATGCGCGCACCGAGCAGCAGCGCGCCGACGTGCGCGGGGTCGATGCCGATCACCCTCGTGAAGTACACCAGGAAGAAGAAGGCCTGGATCATGAAGGTCATGTCGTTGCCGAGGTCGCCGAAGGCGTACCCGATCTTGTCACGCCAGCCGAACGGCCGGACGGAGGCAGGCTGTTGGGTGGCAACTTGGGGCGGGCTGGTCATCGCCATGCTTGGGGAGTCCCTTTCACGGTTGGCAGCGTCCGCACTCCAAATGTGCGGGGCTGCTGAACTGGAAACTACCGGCAACAACGGCATCGCGGAAGCCCTTGTTGCCAACGATTGCCAATTGTTGTCGGCCCTATGACGCCGGTTGCCGCCGTGTTGCCATCGGTTTCCGTTGCTTTCGCCGCCGCCGGAAACATTCTGGTGAGGATTGTCACGGGAGCCGTTTCACACCACGCTGTGGCTGGATTTCGGGGTTGTCGTGGACCGGGCGCTGACTACGCCTTCGCTTCACCCAGCGCGGACCGGGCGGTACGCTCGCACACCTCCGCCCACGGCGTCGGCTCCAGCCCGAACTCCCGTGCGATCGCGCTCGAGTCCATCACGAACGGCCGCGTGAATTGGTGGTCCATGGCCTTCACCTCGCGCATCATGGGCGAGACCGCACCGAGCGCCGCGAGGGCCCATCCCGGGTAGGCGGTCACCCGGACACCCGGCCGCCCGACGGCGGCGCACACGTCCGCGACCGCCTCGGCCTGCGTCCGGGGCGGGTTCGACGGTGCGTGCCACACGCGGCCCCATGCCCGCTCCTCGCGGGCGACGACGTCGAGGGCGCGGGCGACGTCGAGGACATCCGTCCAGGTATGGGGTTGGTGGGCCGAGCCGATCACCCGGACCGGCTTCCCGGCGAGCGCCCGCGGGGCGACGCGGCAGACGTGGGAGCCGTCCCCGACGCTGGCGCCCATGTAGTCCGAGGCACGCAGCTCGACCGCGCGGACGCGGCCCGCGTCGTGTGCCGCCTTCGCCTCGGACCACATCGTGGCGCGCACGCGACCCTTGGTGTCCGTGGCCGCGTCCGGCGCCCCCTCGACCATCGGGGAGTCGACCGGGCCGTAGGCGTACAGGTTGGAGACGGTGGCCAGCACCGCACCGGACCGTTCCGCAGCTGTGAGGAGCGCGTGTGAGACAGGCGGCCACAGCTCGGGCCACTTCGCGTAGTTCGGGGGGTTGATGCAGTTGTGGATGGCGGTCGCCCCGTCCGCGGCGGCGGTCAACGCGACGGGATCCGCGGCGTCGACGGCGAGCCGCCGGGCGCCGTCGACCGCCACGCCGTGGCCGGACCGGCTGGCCAGGACGACGCTCTCACCGCGGGCGGCGAGGAGGGTGGCGAGGGAACGGCCGACGGCCCCCGCGCCGACGACGAGGTGCTTCATGTGACTCCTCGGATGGATCTGTGGGGATGATCGTCGCACGAGCCGAGGATGTGGTCCATGACCGCGAACCGCTGGACCCGCCATCGCGGGAGGGACACGATGGTGACTGGATGCGCACCTCGGCGTCCACCCCCGGAGGGAGCCAACGATGTCCCTCCCCACCACGCCCCACGGCCCACGCCCGGTCCGTGCGCCGGGCGGCCTGAAGCTGGGAGGCCTTCGACGCCATCGTCCGGACCCTCAAGACCCTCGCCGCGGACGAGACCCTGCTCGTCCAGTCCGGCAAGCCCGTCGGGGTGTTCCGCACCCATGAGTGGGCGCCGCGCGTGCTCATCGCCAACTCGAACCTCGTGGGCGACTGGGCCACGTGGGAACACTTCCGCGAACTCGAACGCCGCGGCCTCATGATGTACGGCCAGATGACGGCCGGCTTTTCCTCGAACAGCGGACGGATGTAGGCGGGCACGAAACATCACCGCGTCCCGAGGAGGCCCTCCGGACAGCTGGACTCGCTGGGGCTTCTTCGCTTCGCTCGGCATCTGGACGGTCTGCCTCGTGTGGTTCGGTTTCAGCGAGAACTGGCCCCTTCGCGACAACTTCCTGCAGAAGGCGCACTACGGGGCGGCGATACCGATGTTCCTGCTCATCGTCGCCGTGGTGATCGTCAACTCGCGGCGTTCTGACCCGATCCACACCATCACGGTGGCGGGGCGTACCACGGATTACCGGCCGATCTACAGGACGATCGCATGGTGCGGTGTTCCAGAGCTACGAGTACCGTGAGGAGAGCGTGCCCGAGGCGGCCCTGGCGAGCAGCCACTGAGACAGGGCGTGCTTCTTCGAACCACGCGGATGCGCGCAGGACGGGAGTTGGATGGACCTCTACCTCATGCAGCACGGGGTGGCCACGCCGGAGGATGAGAACCCGGCGCGGCCGTTGACTCCTGCCGGGCGCGAAGCGGTGGAGCGGGTTGCCGCGCGGGCGCGGGCGCTCGGTATCGAGGTGGAGCGGTGCGTGCACAGCGGCAAGCTGCGCGCGGAGCAGACCGCTGCCATCCTTGCGTCCGCCGTCGGCGCCGCTCTCGAGGAAAGGGCGGGTCTCGGCCCGTCGGACCCGGTCGGCCCGGTCGCGGAGTCGCTCCGCCGAGAAGCCGAGGCGACGCCGGAAGTCGCGCTCGCCGTCGTCGGGCACCTGCCGTTCCTGGACCGGCTCGTTTCACTGCTCGTCGCGGGCGATGAACACGCCCAAGTGGTCCGCTTCCGGAACGCGGGGCTGGTGAAGCTCGTGCCGAAGACCGACGCCAACGGCTTCTCCGTGGCGTGGATCCTCGTGCCGGAGGCCACCGGCTGAGAATGCGCGCCCTGAGCCGCCGAAGTCGTCGATGTTCGGGCTTAGGCTCTGGGACATGCACGGAACGTTCCATGGCCGCCTCCAAGTGGTCTGCGGCCCGATGTTCGCGGGCAAGTCCGAGGAGCTGCTGCGGCGGGTGCGCCGCGCGCAGCTCGCGGGCCTGGCCGTGGAAGTGGTCACGCACGCCCTGGACGAGCGTCACGGCGCAGGGCAGGTCGCCTCGCATTCCGGTTTGAGCGTGCCGTCGCACTCGGTGCCAGACGTCGCCTCACTGGTCCGGCTGATCCGGGGCCGCGAGCTGGATCTCCTCGCCATCGACGAGGCGCAGTTCTTCGGGCTGGACCTCGTCCCGGCAGTCGGTGAGACCGCGCTCGCTGGGGTAACGGTGGTCGTTGCCGGGCTGTGCGTCACCTTCGACGGCCGGCCATTCGAGCCCCTGCCCGCGCTGATGGCCCTCGCCGAGGACGTCACGAAGCTCACCGCTGTGTGCGCCGTGTGCGGGGACGACGCCGCGTTCCACCAGCGCGTTCGCGACGACGACGTCGGCGACGCCAGCGTTCCGACCGCCGCGCACGTTGGAGGGGTCGAGTCCTACCAGGCCCGATGTCGGCGCCACTTCGACGTGCGCCGTTGAACGCCGCCCGCGGAGCGACTACGCAAGCCGGGCCGGTGGGGAGCGTGCCTCAGGACGCCGGGACCGCTGCGCTCCGCTGCGACGCCTCCCACGCGGCGAGTTCCTCCTCGTACAGTGCCATGTGCCGCCGCTTGCCGGCGTTCATGCCGATCACTGACCCGACGACGAAGATCACGAGCGCGACGGGCGCGAGCATGAAGCCGACGGTGTACGACTTGGTCGGGGGATCGTAGAAGAGGCCCCAGATCGGTGCCCCGACCGCCATGCCGAGCATGTACGCGGCGCCGGTGACGGACCAGATCTTGCCGAAAGCCATGCTGCCCATCGCGGCCGCGGTGATGAGCGGCGGATGGACGGTGCCGTTCGACATGCCGGCCGCCATGAACACCATGGCGACGAACGGCAGCACGGAGCCGAGGGAGGCGAAGTTCGGCAGGAAGAACGCGAAGAAGATCGCCTGCAGGCTCAGGGTGATGATCCCGTCCGGCGGGGCGGTGGTGACCCGCATGGTCAAGTAAGGCGCCATGATCTGGGCGGCGGGGTGCACGATGCCCAGCATCATGGACATCGAGAAGATGAGCCACGAAGCTCGGATTCCCGAGTCCCTGCGCTGCGACAATGGCGGGAGGTCCGCCTGTTGTCGCGACGACGAGGACGTCGTCGTCGATAAGTCCGCGGAGCGTGGGGCCGATGAGACGATCCAGATCTGAGATGTCGACCGGGCCCTGGGTGACGAGCACGACGGGTCGCCCGGAGTCCAGGTCGGGCCACCATAGAAGCCGAGTGGCGGTGCACCGGCGTGTTCCTTGAGGAGTCGGTTCACGGAGCGCTGGTGGGATGCGAAGAACACCCGCTCGGTCACGAGGTTGAGGACCGCGTTGCGTGCGTGGCCCACCGGCCCGCGCATGGGCGGCAACGCGGATCCGAAGGGCGCGGCGTCCCGGCTGGAGAGTAGGAGGGGGCTGACTCCCACGGCCAGCACCGGGGGGTTGTGCCCGGTCCACCCCGGACCGCCGATCACGATCGGGATCGCGCCGGTGAACGGGGCGTCGACCATGATGGCATCTGGCCGCCTCCGTCTGACCTCCTTCGCAACCACCTCGTACTGGTACGGGAAGGTGTCCACGAACAGGTGCCGGACGTCGAAGCGGGCACCGGCGAGGCCTCGTCGGCCACGACGCCCCGTGATCACCCGGATCCCGTCGGATCGCTGAAACATCTACCCGTTGGGGTATCTCCACAAGGGTGGGTGGTGCCGCCGGCAGCGGCGCCGTGGGATGCAGCAGTATGAGTCAATCCCGCCGGTAGCCGAGGTAAATGGCGCCCGACGCGAAGCGGTGGGTCTCCGCGAGCCGCACGTGGAAAGGGCCGGCGAGGCGCGGCCAGTACGGCGTTCCGCCGCCCAGCACCACCGGGTGCACCACGAGCCCGTAGTCATTCACGAGCCCGAGGCTGATGAACTCGCGGGCAAGGGTCGGGCCGCCGACGTCGAGATCGCCGTCGAACTCGCGCCGCAGGTCGGCGAGGATGTCGACGACGTCGCCCCGGACCAGCCGGAAGGGTGGGGGGACGCTCTCGAGCGTCATCGAGAACACCACCTTCGGCTTGGGGTTCCAGATCTGGGCGAACTCGAGCATCGCGGGCGTGGCCGCGGGGTCGGACTCCGCCGTGGACCAGTAACGCATGACCTCGTACATGTGCCGGCCCAGGAGGGACACCTCGATACTGCGAGAGCGGTCGTTGAACCAGGTGTGGAGTTCCTCGTCCACGGGTGCCCAGTCGAGGGAGTGGTCGGGGGTCTCGACGTAGCCGTCGAGGGAAACGTTCATCGTGTAGGTCAGTCTGCCCATGCGGCACGGTAGTCCCGGGCTGGACCGCCGGGCAAGGCTGCCAGCCAGAGTTCATCACGCATGGGTCTGGCTATCGTTGGGCATGGCCACCGTTCGGCCCGACTTGCCGACCTGCTCCCCGGTGATGCGACGTGAGCCCCGAGAGCCCTCCCGGAGGCACGGTTGCGCGGCGCGATCCTCACACCTCAAGAGTGTGACATAGACCACTTCGGTGGGGTGTGGATAGGGGCGTCTGGGTGTGGGTTGGTGTCAGTGGTTGGCGGGAGGATTGATTCATGGATGGCCCGCTGATCAGCATCAACACCGCGGCGGCGGTGTTGGGTGAGGTGTGGGTGGGGGCGTTGCCGCCGTTCGGTCTGCTCGACTC
>JADGOQ010000087.1 GCA_017882885.1 Actinomycetales bacterium
GCCCTCGGCCCCGGTGGCCTGTCGCGCGACCGCGCCGGCATGGAGGTCCGCGACGTCCACCCGTCGCACTACGGCCGCATGTGTCCCATCGAAACCCCTGAAGGCCCGAACATCGGCCTGATCGGCTCCTTGGCCACCTACGCCCGCATCAACCCGTTCGGGTTCGTGGAGACGCCGTACCGCAAGGTGGTCGACGGGGTCGTGACCGACGACGTCGTGTTCCTGACCGCCGACGACGAGGACCGCCACATCATCGCCCAGGCCTCCGCACTGGTTGACGAGGACGGCAACTTCACCGAGGACCACGTCCTGGTGCGGAGTTCGGGTGGCGAGCCGGCGCTCGTCCCGATCGACGAGGTCGACTACATGGACGTCTCGGCGCGCCAGATGGTGTCGGTCGCGACCGCCCTGATCCCGTTCCTGGAGCACGACGACGCGAACCGCGCCCTCATGGGAGCGAACATGCAGCGTCAGGCCGTGCCGCTGATCCGTTCCGAGGCGCCCCTCGTGGGCACCGGGATGGAGCTGCGCGCCGCCGTCGACGCCGGTGACGTCGTCGTCGCCTCGAAGGCGGGCGTCGTCACGGAGGTGTCCGCGGACGCCGTCCACGTGGCGGCCGACGACGGCTCCACGCAGGTGTACCGCATCCAGAAGTTCCGGCGCTCCAACCAGGGCAACTCGTACAACCAGCGCGTGCTGGTGGACGAGGGCCAGCGGGTCGAGTTCGGCGGGGTGCTGGCTGACGGGCCGGCGACGGACAAGGGCGAGCTCTCGCTGGGGCGCAACCTGCTGGTCGCGTTCATGTCCTGGGAGGGCTACAACTACGAGGATGCGATCATCCTCTCCCAGCGGCTCGTGGCCGATGACGTGCTCACCTCGATCCACATCGAGGAACACGAGATCGACGCCCGCGAGACCAAGCTGGGCCCCGAGGAGATCACGCGCGACATCCCGAACGTCGCGGACGACGTGCTGGCGAACCTGGACGAGCGCGGCATCATCCGCATCGGCGCCGAGGTCACGTCCGGCGACATCCTGGTCGGCAAGGTCACCCCGAAGGGCGAGACCGAGCTGACGTCCGAGGAGCGGCTGCTCCGTGCGATCTTCGGCGAGAAGGCGCGCGAGGTGCGCGACACGTCGCTGAAGGTGCCGCACGGCGAGTCGGGCATCGTGATCGGCGTCCGCGAGTTCAACGCGGACGACGACGACGAACTGCCCCCGGGTGTCAACCAGATGGTGCGGGTGTACATCGCGCAGCGGCGCAAGATCACCGACGGCGACAAGCTGGCCGGCCGCCACGGCAACAAGGGCGTCATCTCGCGCATCCTTCCGGTGGAGGACATGCCGTTCATGCCGGATGGCACGCCGGTTGACATCATCCTCAACCCGCTGGGCGTGCCGGGCCGCATGAACATGGGCCAGGTGCTCGAACTCCACCTCGGGTGGATCGCCGCGCAGGGCTGGGACGCTTCCGAAGCGGCCGCCAAGGGCCTCGAATGGGTGAAGAACCTCCCGGACGGCGCCATCCAGGGCGCCCCGGGCTCGCGGGTCGGCACGCCGGTGTTCGACGGTGTCCACACCGACGAGCTCTCCGGGTTGCTGGAGTGCACCCTGCCGAACCGTGACGGCGAGGTGATGGTCAACGCGCAGGGCAAGGCCCAGCTCGTCGACGGCCGATCCGGCGAACCGTTCCCGGACCCGATCTCGGTCGGATACATGTACATCCTGAAGCTGCACCACCTGGTCGAGGACAAGATCCACGCCCGGTCCACCGGCCCGTACTCGATGATCACCCAGCAGCCGCTGGGCGGCAAGGCGCAGTTCGGCGGGCAGCGGTTCGGCGAGATGGAGGTCTGGGCACTGGAGGCGTACGGCGCCGCCTACGCGCTCCAGGAGCTGCTGACCATCAAGTCCGACGACGTGGCGGGACGCGTGAAGGTCTACGAGGCCATCGTCAAGGGCGAGAACGTCCCGGAGCCCGGGGTTCCCGAGTCGTTCAAGGTCCTCATCAAGGAGATGCGGTCGCTGTGCCTGAACGTCGAGGCCCTCGACGCCGAAGGCAACGCCATCGAACTCCGGGACAACGACGACGAGATCTACCGGGCCGCCGAGGAACTCGGCATCGACCTCTCCCGCCGTCCTGACGCCTCCCGCGTCGAGGACATCTGAAACGTGGCGACGTGACCGGCCGGGGACGGCCGGTCACCTGCCACGACCAATTGCCCCAGGGCAGCCAGAAAGTCGTAAGGAAGTAGGGAACCTTGCTCGACGTCAATGTCTTCGACCAGCTCCACATCGGCCTGGCCGGCGCGGATGACATCCGCGCCTGGTCGCATGGGGAGGTCAAGAAGCCCGAGACGATCAACTACCGCACGCTCAAGCCGGAGAAGGACGGCCTGTTCTGCGAGAAGATCTTCGGGCCCACCCGCGACTGGGAGTGCAACTGCGGCAAGTACAAGCGTGTCCGCTACAAGGGGATCATCTGTGAGCGCTGCGGGGTCGAGGTCACCCGCTCGAAGGTCCGGCGCGAGCGCATGGGCCACATCGAGCTCGCCGCACCCGTCACCCACATCTGGTACTTCAAGGGCGTTCCCTCCCGGCTCGGCTACCTGCTGAACCTCGCGCCGAAGGACCTCGAGAAGGTCATCTACTTCGCCGCCTACATGGTCACCGAGGTGGACGTCGACGGCCGCCACGAGGACCTCCCGACCCTCCAGAACGAGATCGACATCGAGCGTTCCCGCATCGGGCAGCGCCGCGACGTCGACATCGAGGCGCGCGCGCAGAAGCTGGAGGCCGACCTCGCCGAACTCGAGGCCGCCGGAGCCAAGGCCGACGCCCGGGAGAAGGTGAAGAAGTCCGCCGAGCGCGAGATGGCCGCGATCCGCCGCAAGGCGGACAACGACCTCGAGTTCGTGGGCCGTGTCTGGGACCGCTTCAAGGGCCTGAAGGTCGGGGACCTGGAGGGTGACGAGACGCTCTACCGCGAGCTCAAGGCACGCTACGGGATCTACTTCTCGGGTTCGATGGGTGCCGCTGCCATCCAGAAGCGCCTGCAGAGTTTCGACCTCGAGGCAGAGTCCACCCAGTTGCGCGAGACGATCGCCACCGGGACCGGGCAGCGGAAGACGCGCGCCCTGAAGCGCCTGAAGGTGGTCAACGCGTTCCTCACGACGGGGAACTCGCCCATGGGCATGGTGCTGGACGCCGTCCCGGTGATCCCGCCGGAACTGCGGCCGATGGTCCAGCTCGACGGTGGCCGTTTCGCGACCTCCGACCTGAACGACCTCTACCGTCGCGTCATCAACCGCAACAACCGCCTCAAGCGGCTGCTGGACCTCGGCGCGCCCGAGATCATCGTGAACAACGAGAAGCGCATGCTGCAGGAGGCCGTGGACGCGCTCTTCGACAACGGCCGCCGTGGCCGCCCGGTCACGGGTCCCGGCAACCGCGCGCTGAAGTCGATCTCGGACATGCTGAAGGGCAAGCAGGGTCGCTTCCGGCAGAACCTGCTGGGCAAGCGGGTGGACTACTCCGGCCGCTCCGTGATCGTGGTGGGCCCGACCCTGAAGCTGCACCAGTGCGGCCTGCCCAAGCAGATGGCGCTCGAGCTCTTCAAGCCCTTCGTCATGAAGCGGCTCGTGGACCTCAACCACGCCCAGAACATCAAGGCCGCCAAGCGGATGGTCGAGCGCGGGCGCTCCCAGGTGTGGGACGTCCTCGACGAGGTCATCCGCGAGCACCCGGTGCTGCTGAACCGCGCGCCGACCCTGCACCGCCTCGGCATCCAGGCGTTCGAGCCGCAACTCGTCGAGGGCAAGGCCATCCAGCTGCACCCGCTCGTCTGTGGCGCCTTCAACGCCGACTTCGACGGGGACCAGATGGCGGTCCACCTGCCGCTGAGCCCCGAGGCGCAGGCCGAGGCCCGCATCCTGATGCTGTCGTCCAACAACATCCTCAAGCCCTCGGACGGGCGCCCCGTGACCATGCCCTCGCAGGACATGATAATCGGTCTGTACCACCTCACGACCGGCCGCGAGGGCGCGAAGGGGGAGGGGCGGATGTTCTCGTCGGTCGCAGAGGCCATCATGGCCTACGACACCGGTGAGCTGGCCCAGGACGCCACCATCAAGGTGCGGATGACCGACCTGGTGCCGCCGCTCGAGAGCGACCTCGTGCTCGAGGAGGGCGAGGCCGTGATCTTCGAGACCACGCTCGGACGCACGCTCTTCAACGACACGCTGCCGATCGACTACCCGTACGTCAACCAGACCGTCGACAAGAAGGCGCTCTCGGTGATCGTCAACGACCTCGCCGAACGGTACCCGAAGGTGGACGTGGCCGAGTCGCTGGACGCCCTTAAGGCGGCCGGCTTCTACTGGGCCACCCGGTCGGGCGTCACGATCGCGATGAGCGACGTCGTCGCCCCGCCGGCCAAGGCGGGCATCCTGGAGGAGTACGAGGCGAAGGCCGAGAAGATCCAGGACCAGTACGACATGGGCCTGATCACGGACGAGGAGCGCCGCAAGGAGCTCATCGACATCTGGACGGACGCCACCGATGACGTCGCTGAGGCGATGCGGGAGAACTTCCCCGAGCGCAACACCGTCAACCAGATGGTGACCTCGGGCGCCAGAGGCAACTGGATGCAGGTGCGGCAGATCGCCGGGATGCGCGGACTGGTGGCGGACCCGAAGGGCGAGATCATCCCCCGCCCCATCAAGTCGAACTACTTCGAGGGCCTGTCGGTGCTCGAGTACTTCATCGCCACCCACGGGGCACGCAAGGGTCTCGCGGACACCGCACTGCGGACCGCGGACTCCGGGTACCTCACCCGCCGGCTCGTCGACGTCTCGCAGGACGTCATCATCCGTGAGGCGGACTGCGGCACCCGCGCCGGCCTGACGATGACGATCGCGACGGCGGGACGCGAGGGCAAGTTGCGCCGCGCCGACACCGTGGAGACCTCGGTGTACGCGCGCACGCTGGCGGCCGACGTCGAGGACGCGGGCGGCAACGTCATCGCCTCGGCGGGTGAGGACGTCGGTGACGTCATCATCGAGCGGCTCATCGGCGCCGGCGTGACCGAGGTGAAGGTGCGCTCCGTGCTCACCTGCGCGTCCAAGGTCGGCACCTGCGCGCTCTGCTACGGCCGCTCGCTCGCGACCGGCAAGCTGGTGGACATCGGCGAGGCCGTCGGCATCATCTCGGCCCAGTCGATCGGCGAGCCCGGTACCCAGCTGACGATGCGGACCTTCCACACCGGTGGGGCGGCCTCCGCGGAGGACATCACACAGGGCCTGCCGCGCGTCCAGGAGCTGTTCGAGGCGCGCACCCCCAAGGGTGAGGCCCCGATCGCCGAGGGCGCCGGCCGCTTGCGGGTCGAGGACACGGACCGTTCGCGCCGGCTCGTGATCGTCCACGACGACGGCGCGGAGGACTCGGTCCACCCGGTCTCGAAGCGTGCCCGCCTGCTGGTGGCGGACGGCGAGCATGTCGCCGTCGGCACCCAGTTGGTGGCCGGTGCGGTCGACCCCAAGAAGGTGCTGCGCATCCTCGGGCCCCGCGCGGTGCAGAAGCACCTCGTGGACCAGGTGCAGGAGACCTACCGGTCGCAGGGTGTGGACATCCACGACAAGCACATCGAGGTCATCGTCCGGCAGATGCTGCGCCGTGTGACCGTGCTCGACTCGGGTGACACGAACCTGCTGCCCGGTGAACTGCTGGAGCGCTCGCGCTACGAGGCGGAGAACCGTCGCGTCGTGTCCGAGGGCGGCACCCCCGCTTCCGGCCGGCCGGAGCTGATGGGCATCACGAAGGCGTCGCTCGCGACCGAGTCGTGGCTCTCGGCGGCATCCTTCCAGGAGACCACCAAGGTCCTCACGGAGGCGGCGATGTCGGGTCGCACCGACCCGCTGTTCGGCCTCAAGGAGAACGTGATCCTCGGCAAGCTGATCCCTGCGGGGACCGGCCTGCCCCGCTACCGCGACGTCATCGTGGAGCCCACGGACGAGGCCAAGGCCAGCGCCTTCGGCCGGTTCGGGTACTCCGAGATCGACTTCGGGGCTGGTGCGTCGTCCGACCCGCTGCTGCTCGACGAGATCGACTTCAACGACGGTGGCTTCGGCATCGACCCCAGCAGCTGGAACTAGGTGCCGCCAGTGACGCGGGCGGCCGGGGTGCCAGGCATCCCGGCCGCCGGCGTCGCCCGGCCACGGAGGACGTGGTGAAGGACACCCGGGGCGTTGCCGCCGTGCTTTGACGCCCTGCTTGCGGGACGGGTAGTCTGGACGCCGGTGCCCGCTGCGTCGGGCTCCTTGTACGTGCCCCCAGAACGCGCGCTTCCTGCGCACGGGGATCCGCAAGCCCGTGTCGAGCCGCAGTTGCCTGGGGCGTCACGGTCTGCCGCGGCCAGCGAACGGGGAGGACGGCGCCGAGCCGGGGAGAGCGATCTCCTCACCGGCCCGCTTGCGGGAGAGAAGACCATCAATATCGAGAATTTCGAGACGGAGAAGTAGTGCCCACGATTCAGCAGCTGGTCCGGAAGGGCCGCAGCGTCAAGGTCGGTACCTCAAAGACGCCGGCCCTGAAAGGTAGCCCGCAGCGTCGCGGTGTGTGTACCCGCGTGTACACCACCACCCCGAAGAAGCCGAACTCGGCCCTTCGCAAGGTGGCGCGCGTCCGCCTGTCCAGCGGCATCGAGGTCACGGCCTACATTCCCGGGGTCGGCCACAACCTGCAGGAGCACTCCATTGTGCTCGTGCGCGGTGGCCGTGTGCGCGACCTGCCGGGCGTGCGTTACAAGATCGTTCGCGGCGCCCTGGACACCCAGGGTGTGCGTGGCCGCCAGCAGGCCCGGAGCCAGTACGGCGCCAAGAAGGAGAAGAAGTAATGCCTCGCAAGGGTCCCGCGCCGAAGCGCCCCCTCGTCATCGACCCCGTCTACGGTTCGCCCGTCGTCACCCAGCTCGTGAACCGCGTGCTGATGGACGGCAAGAAGTCCGTGGCCCAGTCCATCGTGTACGGCGCGCTGGAGGGGGTCCGCGAGAAGACCCAGTCCGACCCCGCCGTCGTCCTCAAGCGTGCGCTCGACAACGTCCGGCCGGCTCTCGAGGTCCGCTCCCGCCGGGTCGGTGGCGCCACCTACCAGGTCCCCGTCGAGGTGCGCGCGGTACGTGCGCAGACCCTCGCGATGCGCTGGCTGGTGGACTACGCGCGGCAGCGCCGCGAGAAGACCATGACCGACCGCCTCATGAACGAGATCCTCGACGCCTCGAACGGTCTCGGTGCGGCAGTCAAGCGTCGCGAGGACACCCACAAGATGGCTGAGTCGAACAAGGCCTTCGCGCATTACCGCTGGTAGGTCCCGCACGGCCTTCGCGTCTCGCCTCGGTGCGTACACGAAGGCCTTCGTGCGCCAACCCCGGTGGCCGCACCACCCCATGAACACTCCACGAAAAGAGATCACACGTGGCACTTGACGTGCTGACCGACCTGAACCGGGTCCGCAACATCGGGATCATGGCGCACATCGACGCCGGCAAGACCACCGTCACCGAGCGCATCCTGTTCTACACGGGTATCAACTACAAGATCGGCGAGACGCACGACGGCGCCTCGACGATGGACTGGATGGAGCAGGAGCAGGAGCGCGGCATCACGATCACGTCCGCCGCGACCACATGTTTCTGGAAGGACAACCAGATCAACCTGATTGACACTCCGGGCCACGTCGACTTCACGGTCGAGGTGGAGCGCTCGCTCCGCGTGCTCGATGGTGCCGTTGCCGTCTTCGACGGCAAGGAGGGTGTTGAGCCCCAGTCGGAGACCGTCTGGCGCCAGGCGGACAAGTACGGCGTTCCCCGCGTCTGCTTCATCAACAAGATGGACAAACTCGGAGCCGACTTCTACTACTCGGTGCGCACCATCAAGGACCGCCTGAAGGCGGTCCCGCTGGTCATCCAGCTACCGATCGGCGCCGAGTCCACGTTCGAGGGCGTCGTCGACATCGTCGAGATGCGGGCGCTCGTCTGGAAGGGTGACGTCAAGAAGGGCGAGGACTATTCGATCGAGCCCATCCCGGCGGACCTGCAGCTGGCGGCGGAGGAGTACCGTGCCAAGCTGGTCGAGGCCGTGGCCGAGGCCGACGAGGAACTCTTCGAGAAGTACCTGCTCGGCGAGGAACTGACCGTCGCGGAGATCAAGCTGGGAATCCGGACGCTCACCGTGGCAGGCGATGCCTTCCCGGTGCTGTGCGGCTCCGCGTTCAAGAACAAGGGCGTGCAGCCGGTGCTGGACGCCGTGATCGACTACCTCCCGTCTCCGCTTGATGTGCCGCCCGTCGAGGGGCACGTCCCCGGGCACGAGGCGGACATCGTCGTGCGCGAGCCGTCCGAGAAGGACCCGTTCGCCGCGCTGGCGTTCAAGGTGGCCACCCACCCGTTCTTCGGCAAGCTCACCTACGTGCGCGTGTACTCCGGCAAGGTCTCCCAGGGCGCCCAGGTGGTCAACTCCACCAAGGGCAAGAAGGAGCGCATCGGGAAGATGTTCCAGATGCACTCCAACAAGGAGAACCCCGTCGAGGTCGCGCACGCCGGGCACATCTACGCGTTCATCGGACTGAAGGACGTCACGACGGGAGACACGCTCGCCGACCCGCATCACCAGGTGGTGCTCGAGTCCATGACGTTCCCCGAGCCGGTCATCCACGTGGCCATCGAGCCGAAGACCAAGAACGACCAGGAGAGGCTCTCCACCGCCATCCAGAAGCTTGCCGAGGAGGATCCGACCTTCTCGGTCCGCCTGGACGACGAGACCGGCCAGACCGTGATCGGCGGCATGGGCGAGCTGCACCTGGACATCCTTGTGGACCGCATGCGGCGTGAGTTCAAGGTTGAGGCCAACGTGGGCAAGCCCCAGGTGGCCTACCGCGAGACCATCCGCAACAAGGTGGAGAAGGTCGAGTACGTCCACAAGAAGCAGACCGGCGGTTCCGGGCAGTACGCGAAGGTGCAGGTCACCTTCGAGCCGCTCGTCTCCACCGAGGGCGATCTCTACGAATTCACGAACGCCGTCACCGGTGGGCGTGTGCCCAGGGAGTACATCCCGAGCGTGGATGCCGGAATCCGGGACGCCATGCAGGTCGGCGTACTCGCCGGATACCCGCTCGTGGGGATCAAGGCCACCCTGATCGACGGCGGCTACCACGAGGTCGATTCCTCGGAGATGGCCTTCAAGATCGCCGGTTCGATGGTGCTGAAGGAGGGCGCGAGGCGCGCCCACCCGGTGCTGCTGGAGCCGATCATGAAGGTGGAGGTGCGTACCCCCGAGGAGTACATGGGTGACGTGATCGGGGACCTCAACTCACGGCGCGGCATGATCCAGGCAATGGAGGACGCCACCGGCGTCAAGGTCATCCGGGCCCTCGTGCCGCTCAGTGAAATGTTCGGCTACGTTGGAGACCTGCGTTCCAAGACGCAGGGCCGGGCTGTGTACTCCATGCAGTTCGACAGCTACGCCGAGACTCCCCGGAATGTCGCCGAGGAAGTCATCAAGAAGACCCGGGGCGAGTGAGTCCCACTGGTCGAATCCAGCAAGTAACCAACACCCGACCCGTAGGACCCGTCTTGACCCGCAGCAGGTACACTGAGAACCTGCCCAGAGGCTGACAGACAACTACCCGAGTCCCCAGGAGGACACAAAGTGGCCAAGGCCAAATTCGAGCGCACCAAGCCGCACGTCAACATCGGCACGATCGGTCACGTCGACCACGGCAAGACGACGCTGACGGCAGCGATCACAAAGGTGCTGCACGACAAGCACCCCGAACTGAACCCCTTCACCCCCTTCGACGCCATCGACAAGGCGCCCGAGGAGCGGCAGCGCGGCATCACCATCAACATCGCCCACGTCGAGTACCAGACGGACAAGCGCCACTACGCGCACGTGGACGCCCCCGGGCACGCCGACTACATCAAGAACATGATCACCGGTGCCGCTCAGATGGACGGCGCGATCCTCGTGGTCGCCGCCA
>JADGOQ010000088.1 GCA_017882885.1 Actinomycetales bacterium
CGCGAGGGTGGCGACCTCGGCCTCGGTCAACGACAACGTGGCGGCCTTGTCGAGGAGTTGCTTGAGGGACACGCCCTTCTCGCGGTTCAGGGGTGGGTCCACGAAGTCGTGCTCGGTGACCCCGATGGCGTCCACCAGCACGAACCGGGTCTTCGCGGTGGCGTCGGGGGTGACGGCCTGGAAGTCGGCCGGAGGGATGGTGCGCGCCCCGCGGCCCTTCATCTGCTCGAAGTACTGGGCGGAGCGCACGTCCCGCATGAAGAACACGCACTCCAGCGGCTTGACGTCGGTGCCGGTGGCGATCATGTCCACCGTCACCGCGATGCGCAGGGACGGGGAGGTGCGGAACGCCTGCAACTGGGCCTTCGGGTCCCGGGCGTTGTAGGTGATCTTCGCGGCGAAGTCGTTGCCCTTGCCGAACACCTCCCGCACCGTGGTGACGATCTCCTCGGCGTGGGCGTCGTCCTTGGCGAAGATCAACGTCTTGGGCACGGTGGACCGGCCGGGGAAGATCTCGGTGAACAGCCGGTCCCGGAAGGTCTCCAGCACGAGGCGGATCTGGTTCGTGGCGGTGACGGCGCGGTCGAGTTGCTTGTCCGTGTACTCCAGGGCCTCGTCGAGCTGCTCGAGGCGCTGGACGCGGGTGCGGCGGTCCACCTTCGGCACGATCGTGCCGGCGTCGATGGTGGAGCCCAGCTGGGAGATCTGCGTCTTGATGCGGTAGAGGTCGAAGTCCACGTTGACGCCGTCGGCCACGGACTGCGGGTAGGTGTACTCGGACACCAGGTTCTGGCGGAAGAACGCGAACGTCTGCTTCCCCGGGGTGGCCGTCAGCCCGACGACGTGCGCGTCGAAGTACTCCAGAACGCCCCGCCACACCCCGTAGATCGACCGGTGGGCCTCGTCCACGATGACCAGGTCGAACGTCTCCGGCGGGAGGTCCGGGTTGTAGGCGACGGTGACGGGGGCATCGGGGACGAAGTCATCCAGGCCGGGGTCGTCGCCGGGGGTGACCTCCTCGTTGCGGAGCGCCTTGAAGACCCGCTGGATCGTGGAGACCACCACGTTGGAGGACGCCAGCATGCCGGCACTGGTGAGCTTGTCCACGTTGTAGATCTCGGTGAAGCGGCGGCCGTCGTCCGGGGTGCGGTAGTTCTGGAACTCGGCCAGGGTCTGGTCCGCGAGGTTGTTCCGGTCCACCAGGAACAGGACACGGTTGAAGCTGCCGTGGCGCAGCAGCCGGTAGGCGAGGGTGACCGCGGCGAACGTCTTGCCCGCCCCGGTGGCCATCTGCACCAGCGACCTGTCGAAGCGCTGCTCGGCCAGCGAGCGTTCCACGTTCGTGATCGCGTGGATCTGCGCGGGGCGCAGGTGGGTGGTGTCCAGCTGGGGAAGGGCACGGACCCTGGCGCGCCACGTGGGACGGTCCGGGTCGGCGT
Organism: Actinomycetales bacterium; assembly: GCA_017882885.1. Lineage (GTDB taxonomy): Bacteria > Actinomycetota > Actinomycetes > Actinomycetales > Actinomycetaceae > UBA1383. Next base: position 1,440 of record JADGOQ010000088.1, read on the forward strand.
AGGCGTCGCGGAGGAGCTTGGCGAGCGTGGCCGGCTGGGGCACGTTGAACAGTTGGCGGGCGCGCGGCTCCGGGTCGAGACCATTGGTGAAGTGGGTCTCCGAACCGGACGCCTCGAAGACGAACGGCAGCCGGCCATCTCGGACGACGGCGGCCATGCGGGTCTCGTTGGGAAGTCCCGTCGCGTACATGGCCGATTGCCACTCCACGCCGGCCAGCGGCGTGCCCTGCGGTTTGGCCTCGATCACGCCCACGGCGCGCTGGTCCACGAACAGCAGGTAGTCGGCGCGGCCGTGGCCCGGCGCGAGGGTGAACTCCCGCACGGCGACGCCCTCGGCGGCGAACAGGTTCAGGTCCCGCTTGTCCTGCACCGCCCACCCCGCAGCCGTGAGCTGCGCGTCAATGAGAGCGCGGGCGCGCTGCTCCGCCGGAAGCCGCAGTTCGGGGATTTCTTGGGAATACATCTCACTGTCCATCATGCCCGACCGGGGACACGTGCCCAAGGACAGTCACCTTCGATGACATATCGGCGCTGCCTCTCCGAGAATTCGGTGGTACCCCAACGCGTTGGGCTGCGCCCAAAGGCGACGCGAACGTGCGGCGGCCCAACGAGGAGGCGCGGGCGGATGACGCACCGCGGCGTGGCCGGGCCTGGCGGGAGCGCCCGACGAAGTCGCGCGCGGATGGAGGCGCGGTCGGCACCCGGCAGCGGCCCCCCAGCCTCCGTTGTTTTCCTGAGTTTTGACCTAGGATGACAGGAGGGAGTTGATCAAAACTAGGAGAAACTCGTGCTCGACCGAGTAGTCCAGGATGCGCTCGATGCCATCCGCGATGGTGTGACGGCGCATAACCAGGAGAGTGTCCGACTCGACTTCAAGACGGTGGGACGTTCCCTACCGGACACACTGAAGAACCTTGCGGAGGCTGCCGCGTGCTTTGCCAACGCTGGTGGAGGAACGATCGTCGTAGGCGTCCGGAACGACGTTCCGGGATCTTCTGCCTTCGTTGGATCCATCCTTCTCCCCGAGGCGACGGTCGCAAGAATCTACGAACTCACGGAGCCGGGACTCATCGTGATCACAGAGCAGTACCCGTACGAGGGCGTGAGCCTCACAGTAATCACCGTGCCCCGAAGCCCCGACATCCACCAAGTGGCCGGCCGCTCCACGGAACGGGTCGGTACCTCCTGCGAACCAATGACAGCATCAAGAATCGCCACGGTCCTGGCTGACCGAAGAGGCGATGACTGGTCGGCAAAGAACTCGGGCGTACCGGTCTCGGAGGCCTCCCCGGTCGCGGAGGAGATCGCCCGCGAGCTCCTCGCACAGTCGTCCGATGCCGAGCGGCATTCTTGGGCCCGACTGCCGTGGCCCGATCTCTGCAGGCGGCTCGGAGTGGTGACCGAAGACCACCTCAACAACGCGGGCGCCCTTCTGTTCACGGACAGTCGGATTCACGTGCAATACATCCGCCGCACGACAAGTACCGGCTTGCTCTCGGCAAACGAGAGCATCAAGGGATCTGGAGTGTGGGCCATCCGCCGCGTGCTCGAGATGATCGAGAATCGCACTGAACGGACTGCGATCGTATTGCCGGGAGGATCACAACTATTCGTCGGAGATCTGCCGGACGGAGCAGTTCGTGAGGCGATCGTGAACGCTTTCATGCACCGTGACTATCGCTCTTCGGACACCATCCAGATCGAGCACCAGGGGTCGCGGCTACGCGTGACGTCACCCGGGGGGTTCGTGGCGGGGGTGACCGTGGACAACGTGCTCACCGTTTCGTCGCGATCCCGCAACCTGGCACTGTCCCAAGCGATTCGAGGCATGGGTTTGGCCGAGTCTGCCGGTGTTGGCGTCGACCGGATGTATGCCGCGATGACAGCTGTTGGGCACGAGCCACCCACGTTCTTCACGGATGGTTTGACCGTCGAAGCCGTTCTCCAAGGCGGGCCCCCCAATGAGCCGGTTACTCGATTCGTTGCGGAACTCAGTGAGGATCGGCGTGGGGATCCGGACACTCTACTCGTGCTCACGTTCCTCCTGAGGCGCCGGACAACCACCGCGGCACGAATGGCTCCCCTCATGCAGAAGAGCGTGGTGGAGGCGGAAGCGAGGCTGATGGATCTCTCCGCCCCCGGCGACGCGCTCATCGAACGGACCGCGGACTCAGCACGAAGCAAATTCGGGGAGTACCGACTGGTGGGGGAGGCCGTTCGCTCGCTCGGCGCGGCCGTCACCTACCGCGCGCGCTCGGGCGACGATACCGACCGCAAGGTCATCGCGATCGTTCGGGAGATGGGTTCCATCAACGGGAGGGTCGTTCAAACGATGTTCGACGTCCAGCCAGCAACGGCTTCACGGATCCTGTCTGACCTTGTGGACCGGGAGGTCCTTCTCAAGACGAGCAGCGCAACACGTGGACCCAGCGTGACTTACGGTCCAGGGCGCCGATTCCCCAAGGACAAGGGCAAGCGAGCGCGGGAGGCATCCGCCGAGCAACAGATTCTCGATCTCGGCGACTGAGAGGCGCGCCCGACGTCAGCCGCGCGCGGATGGAGCCGCGGTCGGCACCCGGCAGCGCCCCCCTCCACGCCGAGGGGGAGGTTCCGCGCCGAGACCGCTGCGAACACGGCTCCCCCTCGGTGGAAACCCTCCCTCTCGGCCAGAATTCGGCCAGAACAAGGGGCGCTGACGGGTGGTGCGCCGCGGCGTGGCCGGGCCTGGCGGGAGCGCCCGGCGTCAGCCGCGCGCGGATGGAGCCGCGGTCGGCACCCGGCAGTGCCCCCCTCCACGCCGAGGGGGAGGTTCCGCGCCGAGACCGCGGCGCGCGCGGCTCACCGTCGGTGGAAACCCTCCCTCTCGGCCAGAATTCGGCCAGAACAAGGGGCGCTGACGGGTGGTGCGCCGCGGCGTGGCGGGTCTGGCGGGAGCGCCCGGCGTAGCCGCGCGCGGATGGAGCCGCGGACGGCACCCGTCAGTGCCCCCCTCCACGCCGAGGGGGAGGTTCCGCACCGAGACCGCGGCGCGCGCGGCTCACCGTCGGTGGAAACCCTCCCTCTCGGCCAGAAAGAAAGAGGGGCGTCACAGCATGCAGGACACGCAGCCCTCGACCTCGGTGCCCTCCAGCGCCATCTGGCGCAGGCGGATGTAGTACAGGGTCTTGATGCCCTTCCGCCAGGCGTAGATCTGGGCCCTGTTGAAGTCACGGGTGGTCGCGGTGTCCGGGAAGAACAGCGTCAGGGAGAGTCCCTGGTCCACGTGCTGCGTCGCGGCCGCGTAGGTGTCGATGATCTTCTCGAAACCGATCTCGTACGCGTCCTGGTAGTACTCCAGGTTCTCGTTCGTCATGTAGGGCGCCGGGTAGTAGACCCGCCCGATCTTGCCCTCCTTGCGGATCTCGATCTTGGAGACGATCGGGTGGATCGACGACGTCGAGTAGTTGATGTACGAGATGGAGCCGGTGGGCGGCACCGCCTGGAGGTTCTGGTTGTAGATGCCGTGCTCCATCACCGAGGCGCGCAACCGGACCCAGTCCTCCCGCGTCGGGATGTGGATCCCGGAGGTCTCGAACAGCTCCCGTACCCGCGCGGTTCGCGGCTCCCACGTCTCGTCGAGGTACTTCTCGAAGAACTTCCCGCTCGCATAGGTGGAGTCCTCGAAACCGCCGAACGACCGCCCTCGCTCGATCGCCAGCTTGTTGGACTCGCTGAGCGCGTGGAAGAGCACCGTGTAGAAGTAGATGTTCGTGAAGTCGAGGCCCTCCTCGGACCCGTAGTGGATCCGCTCCCGGGCGAGGTAGCCGTGCAGGTTCATCTGGCCGAGACCGATGGCGTGCGACTGCTCGTTGCCGTTGGCGACGGACGGGACCGAGTGGATCGTGGTCTGGTCCGAGACGGCGGTGAGCGCCCGGATCGCCGTGCCCACCGTGAGACCGAAGTCCGGCGAATCCATCGCCTTCGCGATGTTCAGGGACCCGAGGTTGCAGGAGATGTCCTTGCCGACCTTCGAGTAGGACAGGTCCTCGTTGTACTCCGACGGGGTGGACACCTGGAGGATCTCGGAGCACAGGTTGGACATGACCACCTTGCCCTTGATCGGGTTGGCCCTGTTCACCGTGTCCTCGAACATGACGTACGGGTATCCGGACTCGAACTGGATCTCGGCGATCGTCTGGAAGAACTGGCGCGCGTTGATCTTCTTCTTGTGGATCCGCTTGTCGTCCACCATCTCGTGGTACTTCTCGGTCACGTTGATGTCCGCGAAGGGCATTCCGTACACGCGCTCGACGTCGTAGGGCGAGAACAGGTACATGTCCTCGTTCTTGCGGGCGAGCTCGAACGTGATGTCCGGGATCACCACCCCGAGGGACAGCGTCTTGATGCGGATCTTCTCGTCCGCGTTCTCCCCTTTGGTGTCCAGGAAGGCCATGATGTCCGGGTGGTGGGCGTGGAGGTACACCGCGCCGGCACCCTGCCGCGCACCGAGCTGGTTCGCGTAGGAGAAGGAGTCCTCCAGCAGCTTCATCACCGGGATCACCCCGGAGGACTGGTTCTGGATCTTCTTGATCGGGGCGCCGGCCTCGCGCAGGTTGGAGAGCAGCAGGGCCACTCCGCCGCCGCGCTTCGAGAGTTGCAGCGCGGAGTTGATCCCCCGCGCGATCGACTCCATGTTGTCCTCGATGCGCAGCAGGAAGCAGGACACGGCCTCGCCGCGCTGCCTCTTGCCGGAGTTGAGGAAGGTGGGCGTGGCCGGCTGGAACCGCCCGGTCACGATCTCGTCGATCAGGTGGAGCGCGAAATCCTCGTTCCCGTCCGCCAGGGTGAGGGCCACCATCACCACGCGGTCCTCGAATCGCTCCAGGTAGCGCTTCCCGTCGAAGGTCTTGAGCGTGTACGAGGTGTAGTACTTGAAGGCCCCCAGGAACGTGGGGAACCGGAACTTGTGGTCATAGGCGCGCTGGAATGCGCTCTTCAGGAACTCGAAGGAGTACTTGTCGAGGACCTCCGCCTCGTAATAGCCCTCCTCGACCAGGTAGTCGAGCTTCTCCCGCAGGTCGTGGAAGAAGACCGTGTTCTGGTTGACGTGCTGCAGGAAGTACTGGCGGGCCGCCTCGCGGTCCTTGTCGAACTGGATCCTGCCGTCCTCGTCGTACAGGTTCAGCATCGCGTTGAGCGAGTGGTAGTCCAGCTCCGGCGCCGCCGGGATGGTCTCTACGCCGGTATCGTCAAGTGTCTCGACCAAAATTGTCCCAATCCCTCGCGGACGCGTGTCACGTCCTCAGCGGTTCCCAGCAGTTCGAATCTGTAGAGGTAGGGTACGGCGCACTTCGCGGAGATGATGTCCCCGGCGATGCAGTACGCCTTCCCGAAGTTCGTGTTCCCGGCGGCGATGACGCCCCGGATCAGCGACCGGTTGTGCACGTTGTTCAGGAACTTGATGACCTGCCGCGGCACCGCGCTCCTGTTGTTCCCGCCCCCGTACGTCGGGACGATGAGGACGTATTCCTCATCGACCTCGAAGACGTCCTCCGAGTGGAGCGGTATCCGCGTGGCGGGCAGCCCCAGCCGTTCGACGAACCGGTGCGTGTTCTCCGACACCGACGAGAAGTAGACGATCCGCCCCACCGCCCGCTCCTCCCGATCAGGCGGTCAGCGCACCGGCTTCGACCGCGGCCATGGCCAGCGCCTTGATCCTGTCCGGCCGGAAGCCGCTCCAGTGGTCGCCGGCCGCGAAGACCACGGGCGCCTGCTGGTAGCCGAGAGCCTTGACGGTCTGCAGCGCCTCCGGGTCCGTGGTGATGTCGACCGCCGTGTACTCGAGCCCGTTCTTCGCGAGCGCGCGGTAGGTGGCATCACACTGCACACAGTTCGGCTTGCTGTAGACGGTGATGCTCATCAGCGGGTCTCCTTCTGCTCTCACACGGCCATCTTCCGCCGGTGTAACAACATGGGTGTCATTCGGGTGTTCCGGGAGTTCAGACACTACACCTAGTGGTGCCGCCGCAACAGTACCACTAGATTTTGTGTCGGCGTGTCGAACGTCGCGTGTCGGTCCCCATCGTCCCCTCCGCACCTGTGGACAATCGGGACCCGGTTGGGGACGTGATGTGGATGCCGTCCGACGGCCCAACCGGGACCCGCCGACAACGATGCCAGCCACCACTGACACCAACGTCTCGCGGGCCGTCAGCGGGTCCTGTGGACGAACCGGCACCGCACTGTCCACAGCTGTGGACACTGGGGTGCGGACGGGGCCCGGAATCAGGGAATCAGGGAATCAGCACTCCACCACGTTGACGGCGAGCCCGCCCTGCGAGGTCTCCTTGTACTTGCTCATCATGTCCCTGCCCGTCTGCCGCATGGTCTCCACCACCGCGTCCAGGCTCACGGTGTGCGTCCCGTCCCCCCACATGGCGATCCGCGCCGCATTGATGGACTTCACGGCCGCCACGGCGTTGCGCTCGATGCAGGGAATCTGCACCAGACCACCGATCGGGTCGCAGGTCAGCCCGAGGTTGTGTTCCATGGCGATCTCGGCGGCGTTCTCCACCTGCGCGGCGGTCCCGCCCATCACCTCGGCCAGCCCCGCGGCCGCCATCGCCGACGCCGACCCCACCTCGCCCTGGCAGCCCACCTCCGCACCGGCGATCGAGGCGTTGGTCTTGATGATCGCGCCGACGGCGGTGGCGGCAAGCAGGAAGCGTCGCACGCCCGCCGGCCCGGCCCCCGGCACGAACGTCAGGTAGTACTTCAGGACGGCGGGGATGACCCCGGCCGCGCCGTTCGTGGGCGCGGTCACCACCCGGTGGCCGGCGGCGTTCTCCTCGTTGACCGCGAGGGCGAACAGGTTGACCCAGTCCAGGACCGCAAGCGGGTCGGGCCGCGCGCCCAACGCGACGTCGGCGTCGCGATGACGCAGGTCGTGGTGCAGCCGGCCCGCGCGCCGCGGCACCCGCAGCCCGCCCGGCAGCTCGCCGTCGCCCTCCAGGCCGGCGGCGATGCACTCGTCCATCGCGCGCCAGATCGCGTCGAGCCGGTCGTCCAGCTCCACGCGGGGCCGCATTGCCTCCTCGTTCGCGCGCACGAGGTCGCCGACCCCGAGCCCCGCGTCGGCGCACCGCGCCAGCAGTTCGACGCCGCACGAGAACGGGTGGGGCACGCGGGCCACTGCCGCGGGTCCGTCGTCGACGGCGGGCAACGGCACCTGCCGAGCGGCGGCGCCGTCGCCCTCGAGCCTCGTCACGAAACCCCCGCCCACGGAGAAGTAGACGCGCTCGAGCACCACGCCACCGCCGCCGTCGCGCGCCACGATGCGCAGCGCGTTGACATGCTGCGGTAGCACCGTCCGCGGGAGGAAGTGGATGTCACGGGTGATGTCGAAGGGGACGGCGATGCGGCCGCCCACGCGCAGCTGCCCGCTCGCGGCCACATCTTCCACCAGGGTGGCGATCACGCCCGCGGGGCACGTGCGCGGGTGGTACCCGGCAAGACCCCAGGTCACGGCCTTGTCGGTGCCGTGGCCGCGGCCGGTGGCGCCCAACGAGCCGTACAGCTCCACCTCCACCCGCGCGACCGCCCGGCCGGCGCCCACCAGCTCCCGCGCGAACGATTCCGCCGCCTTCATCGGGCCCACGGTGTGGGACGAGGAGGGCCCGATCCCGATGCTGAAGAGGTCCGTCACGGACAGGGGGCGCGCCTCCGGGGATGGGGAGGGCTGGGCGAGGAGGTCGCGGACGTCCGGGCCGTGGTGCGGGCTTGTGGCCATGGAGTGAAGTGTGCCACCCGGGGCCCGGGACCGCAGTTACGGCTGGGCAGGCAGCCCCCGCAGCCGCACCGACAGGCAGGTGACGCAGCCCTCCAGCTTCTCGAACTCGGAGATGTCCACCGCGAGGACCTCGATGCCGCGGTCGCGGAGCATCTCAGCGGTCCGTGGCGCGCTCGCCGCCATCAGGACGGTCTGGCCCCCCAGCAGCACCACGTGGGCGCCGGACTCCTCCGGCACGGGGAGGAACCGCGGGAAGACGGCGGCGTCGTCCACGTTGGGGGGAAACCCGATGACGGTGCCGTCCGGCAGGGCGGTGACGGCGGACTTCAGGTGCAGCACCTTCGTCACGGGGACGCTCACCACGCGCGCGCCGAGCGGCGCCAGGTGCGCCGCGAGCTGCCGAGCGCCCTCCATGTTGGTGCGCGCGCCATTGCCCACCCACACGGTGTTGCCGTACTTCAGGACGTCGCCGCCCTCGAGCGCTCCCGGCGCCTCGATGTGGGCGATGCGGTAGCCGAGCGCCCGGACGGCCTCCTCGGCCGCCGTCGTCTCGCCCCGGCGCTCCTCCGCACCGGGCCGCGCGATGACGGCGAGGTCGCCGTACACCACCATGGTGTCCTCGACGAAGGCAGAGTCGGGGTGCTCCTCGGCGGGCGGCACCTCGTGCGTCTCCCAGCCCGCGGTGTGCAGGGCGTCGACATACCCGTGCCACTGCTGCTGGGCCAGGTCCACGTCCACCGCCTCGCGCTCGACGTACGTGACGATGCCCTCGGCGAGACGGGAGGACGGCCGGCGGATCAGGGCGTGCTTCGCGTGCATGCGGCCATTGTCGCGCAGCGGAGGATGGCGCGGGGGTCGGACGGAGCAGGTTTTGGATGGATGCGGCGGCGCCGCCCAGCGGTTAGCGTGAGGCCATGCCGAAAATGAACGTGGAGTCATTCAATCTCGACCATCGGGCGGTGCGGGCCCCCTACATCCGCGTGGCGGACCGCAAGGTCCTCCCCCACGGCGACGTCCTCGTCAAGTACGACGTGCGCTTCTGCCAGCCCAACCGGGAGCACCTGGAGATGCCGGTGATGCACTCGCTCGAGCACACCATCGCGGAGAACCTCCGGAACCACGCGGACTACGTGGTGGACTTCTCCCCCATGGGCTGCCAGACCGGCTTCTACCTCATCGTGGTGGGGGACCACGACGACGCCGCGATCCGCGACCTCGTCGCCGCCACCCTCGCGGACGTCCTGGCCGCCACCGAGGTACCCGCCGCCAACGAGGTGCAGTGCGGCTGGGGGGCGTCCCACTCGCTCGCCGGCGCCCAGGAGGCCGCGCGCCGCATGCTCGACAAGCGCGCCGAGTGGTCCGAGGTGATGGCATGACCGAGCCGATCGACGCCCTCGTCGTCACCGCCATGGACGAGGAGGCCCACCCCTTCCTCGTGAACGCGCGCGCGGTCCCCGTGGACGTCGCGATCGGCGCCGCGTGGCGCCTGACCATCCGCGGCCGCTCCGTGGTGGTGCTCCGCAGCGGGATCGGGCTGGTCAACTCCGCGTGCGCGACGGCGTCGGCCCTCGCCCGCTTCCAGCCGCGGGCGCTGCTATCGAGCGGCTCCGCGGGCGGCCTTGCCGAGGGCATCCACGTGGGCGACGTCGTCGTGGGGGTCACGTACGCCTACGCCGACGCCGACGCCTCCGCGTTCGGCTACGCGCCGGGACAGATCCCGTCGATGCCGCCGGACTACTCCGGGGACGCGACCCTCGTCTCCCTGGCCGCATCCGCCCGCCGTGGCGACCAGCGGGTGCGACCCGGCAAGGTGGTGTCCGGGAACTCGTTCGTCGATGCGCGGACCGTCGCCCGGGTGCGCGCCACCTTCCCCGGCGCGCTCGCCGCGGACATGGAGTCCACCGCGCTCGCCCAGTTGGCGTTCCTGGTGGGGCTCCCATTCATCTCCGTGCGCGGCATCTCGGACCTGTGCGGCCCGCACGCCGGGGACGACTTCACGTACTCCGTGGAGGAGGTCTCCGGGCGGGCGGCCGCCGTCGTCCAGCACGTCATCGAGCGCATGGGCTGAGGCGGGGCGACGGCGTCGGGCCACCTACGCCAGCAGGGCGGCGATCGCGGCGAGCGAGGGGATGGCGAGCAGCGTCGTCGCGAGGACGGCGCCCCGCGCCAACCCGGTGGCGGTGCCCGTACGGAAGGCCGCCACGTAGGTGTTCTGGGCCGCGGGCAGCCCGGCCATCGTCACCACCGCGAAGAGGGCGTGCCCGGAGAGGTGGAAGACCTGGGCGGCCACGAGGAAGGCGAGCGCCGGCTGCCCGACGAGCTTGAGCGTGGTGGCCAGCACCACGGCACGGCCCGTGGAGCGCGCCGCGCCGCTCCCCCGGACCCCCGTGACGGTGGTCCCCGTCATGGACAGCCCGAACGCGATCAGCACGGAGGGGACGGCCGCGCCACCCACCACCCGGATCGGTTCCATCACGAGGTCCGGGAGCGCCGTGCCCGTGGCGCCCAGCGCCATCCCGATCGCGGAGGCCACGACCAGCGGGTTGGAGAGCACCACCCGCGCAACCCGCCGGACCGAGGTGGTGCCGTCCTGGGACACGAGGTCCGCGAGCACGAAGAACATGGGCGTGAAGAACCCGAGCTGGAAGAGCAGCACCGGCACTACGTGGGTGGCGGACCCGAGCACGTACGCGGCGAGCGGGATGCCGATATGGGCGGCGTTGGCGAGGGAGGAGGCCATGGCGCCCACCACCGTGTGCCCGCGCGAGTCGCGGAACACGAAACGCGAGAGCACGGCGAACACGAGGGCCGACCCGACCCCGCTCATGGCCGCGATCGCCAGTGGCGCGCCCACCAGGGCCGCGATGTCCGTGGTGGCGAGCGTGCCGAACAGGAGGCACGGGGTGGCCACGTAGTAGACGAGCTTGTTGAGGACCTCCTGGGCACCCGCCCCGAGGATGTCGAGACGGCCGAGCATCCAGCCGAGGAGGATGATCACCCAGACGACGGACATCCCGGCTAACACCCCTGACACGTGGTGATCATCTCACGCGGTCCTGCCGCCCCAGCAGTTTACGACATGCCGTCGCAATGATACTGTCACCTTGTCACAATGAAAGTAGGCAGGACATGAGCACCGCTCCCGCACCCGGCGCCCCGATCGCGGCGCCCGTCACCCTCGACCCCAAGCGCTGGATCGCCCTGATCGGCATCGCGATGGGCGTGGCCCTCGTCATCATGGACGCCACGATCGCCAACGTCGCGCTGCCGGTGGTGATCCGGGACATGGGGCTCACCGCCACCGAGACGCAGTGGATGAACGCGATCTACTCCCTCGTGTTCGCCTCCCTGATCCTCCTGTCCGGTCGCCTCAGCGACCTCCACGGCCGCAAGCGGCTCTTCCTCATCGGCCTTGCGCTGTTCATGGCGGCGTCGCTCGCCGTCGGCACCGCGCAGAACCCGACGGGGCTCATCGGCGCGCGCCTCGTGCAGGGCATCGGCGCCGCGCTCGTGATGCCCGCCACGCTGTCCACCATCAACGCCCTGTTCCACGGCCGGGAACGCTCGATCGCCTTCGCCGTGTACGGCTCGATGATCGGCGGCATGGCCGCCGTCGGGCCGCTGCTCGGCGGGTGGCTCGCCACGGACTTCTCCTGGCGCTGGGCCTTCCTGCTGAACATCCCCTTCGGCCTCGTCGCCTTCTTCATCGGCTTCCGCTTCGTCCCCGAGACCCGGGACCCCCACCTGCGCCACGGCATCGACCTCCCCGGCGCCGTCCTCGCCACCCTCGGGATGGGCTCGATCGTCTACGGCCTCATCGAGTCCTCGCAGTACGGCTGGATCACGGGCGACGGCGGTGCCCTCTCCCCCGTGCCCTTCGCGATCCTGGGCGGCGTGGCCGCCATGGCGCTCTTCGTGTGGGTGGAGCGCCGCCGCGAGGCCGCGGACAAGGTGGTCCTCGCCCACCTCGACATGTTCCGCATCCCCACTTTCCGCTACGGCTCCATCGCCGCCCTCATCGTCTCGCTCGGCGAGTTCGGCATGCTCTTCGTGCTGCCCCTGCTCCTCCAGGGCGCCATGGGGTATGACGCGATCGGCACCGGCTGGATCATGATGGCGCTCGCCGGCGGCACCTTCCTCTCCTCCGGCGCCGTGCCGAACGTGACCCGCATGCTGGGCCAGCGCGCCGTCGTCCGCCTGGGCCTCGGCATCGAGGCCGTCGCGATCGCTGGCCTCGCCCTCGCCCTGCCCACCAGCAGCGCGGCGATCGCCGGCATCCTCGCGTTCTACGGGGTGGGAGTCGGCTTCGCGACGGCGCAGCTCACCAACGTCATCCTCGAGGACGTGCCCGTGGCACAGTCCGGCGAGGCGTCGGGCATGCAGACCACCGCGCGGCAGCTCGGGACGTCGCTGGGGATCGCCCTGCTCGGCGGCCTGCTGATCTCCGGGCTCACCACCGGCACGCGGGACGGCCTGGAGGCGACGGGCGCGCCGGCCGCCGTCGTCGACCAGCTGGTGACCGTGGTCCACCAGTCCGTCGGCACCGCCATCCCGGCACTCGCCGCCAACCCCGAGACGGCCGAGGCGGCCCAGATCGCCTCCGATGCCCTCATCGACGCCGCGAAGCGCACCACCGGGATCGCAGCGGGCGTGCTGCTGCTCGGTGTGCTCGCCACCGTCGCGCTGCCCAAGCGCCGGGAGGACGACGACGCCACCGTGGCGGCGCCGTCGCCGGCCGTGAGCGCATAGTGCAAGGGCTCAACCGCGGCGGGCGCGCGGTGCGGCCGGGCGGTAGGCGGAGACCGTCGGATCGCCCCTGATCCAGAACCGCCAGGGGTAGGTGTCCCCATGGCCACCGGGCCCACTCACGCCGACGCGCGAACCCGTCGCGATCCCCTCCGCCGCCACCGGCCGGTCGGGCAGCCACAGCGACCACTCGGGGCCGAGCAGGTCCGCGCCGTCGTCGGCCCGGGTGGCCGCGAGCGCACGCGCGAGGTTCCCGGGGCCGCGGGCGAGGGCGGTGTCGGTGAGGTGTGACGCGCGCGGCTTCGCCTCCCGACGGCGCCGCGCGACGTCCGCCCCCACCACCACCTCGCCCGCCCGCAGGAGGCACCCGGTGGCCACCCCCGCGGCGTCGCACACGATGTTCAGCGCGTGGTGCATGCCGTAGGTGAAGTAGCAGTAGAGGTGGCCCGGCGGGCCGAACATCGTGGCGTTGCGCGCGGTCATGCCGCGGAACGAGTGGGAGCCGGGGTCCGCCGCGCCCGTGTACGCCTCCACCTCGGTGAGGCGGATCCCGACGGCGCCGTCCACGGACTCCCGGACAAGGACCGCGCCGAGCACGGTGGGGGCGAACTCCACCACCGGGCGCTCGAAGAAGCGGCGCGGCGCGCGGGTGAGGCCGGGCGGCGGCGGGGATCCAGCGGGCACGCGTGCAGTATCGCAGGCCCAATTCCTCGCCCGCGGTAACCTACGCGGACGTAACCTTGGGGGACCACCCTCCCGAAGACAATAAGGGCCCGCCATGCCAACCCTCGAAGAGCTCTGGATCGCAGCCACGCCTCCCGCGGTGTCGCGCCACCTCGAGTACCCGACCGGATCGATGATCGACGAGTTCGACCGCTTCACCGCGGAGTTCGCGGAGCTCCCGGCCCTGGACTTCTTCGCTAGGGAGACCTCGTACCGCGAGTTGCGCGAGGCCGTCTACACGGTGGCAGGGAACCTCGCCGCGATGGGCGTGGGCCCAGGCAGGCAGGTGGCCCTGCTCATGCCCAACTGCCCGCAGCACGTGATCGCGTTCTACGCGGTGCTGGTGGCGGGCGGCACGGTGGTGGAGCACAACCCCCTGGCCACCGTGGCAGAACTGACTCCGATGTTCGCGGACCACGACGCCGACGTCGCCATCGTGTGGGACGCCGCCGCGCCGCTGGTGCAGAACCTGCCCGCCGCGGTGCGGCCCACCCACATCGTGTCGGTCAACATGATCGAGGCGATGCCGATCGGCAAGCGCCTGCTGCTCCGCCTCCCGATCGCCAAGGCAAAGGCGTCCCGGGCGATGCTCTCGAAGGCGGCGCCGGGCACGACGCCGTGGTCCGCCCTCCTGGCCCACGCGCCACTGCCGCCGGTCGCCAACCGGCCGGACCCCGGCGACATCGCCCTGGTGCTCTACACCTCCGGGACGACGTCCACCCCCAAGGGCGTCCCGCTCACGCATCGCAACCTGACGGCGAACGCGGTGCAGTCCAACGCGTGGGTGTTCGACCTCAAGCCCGGCCGGGAGGTGTTCATGGCCGCCCTGCCGCTGTTCCACGTGTTCGGGTGCTCGCTGTCCATGAACACGCCGCTGCGGATCGGCGCGATGGTCCACCTCGTCCCCAAGCCGGAGACCGGCCTGATCCTCGACGCGGCGAAGCGCAGGGTCCCGACCGTCATGATCGCCGTCCCGCCCCTGTTCGAGCGCATCGCCGACGCCGCGGCCGAGCACGGCGTCTCGCTGATGGGGTGCCGCACGGGGATCAGCGGTGCCATGCCGCTGCCCATGCCGCTCATCGAGAAGTGGGAGTCCGCCACCGGTGGGCTGCTGATCGAGGGCTACGGGCTGTCCGAGACCGCGCCGGTCATCGCCGGGAACCCGGTGATGAAGACCCGGAAGGCGGGTTTCGTGGGCATCCCCTACCCGGACACCGAGATCCGGCTCTCCGACCCCGAGGACCCCTCCCGTGAGGTGCCCCAGGGTGAGCGCGGCGAAGTGCTGGTGAAGGGCCCCCAGGTCTTCTCCGGCTACCGCAACCGGCCGGAGGAGACCGCGGCGGCCTTCTGGGACGGCTGGTTCCGCACCGGTGACATCGCACAACCCGACGAGGACGGTTTCCTCAAGATCGTGGACCGCATCAAGGAGTTGGTGATCACCGGGGGGTTCAACGTGTACCCCAGCGAGGTGGAGGAGGCGCTGCGCGGGCTGGAGGGCGTGCGCGACGCCGCCGTCGTCGGCCTCGTCAACGACCTGGGCTCCGAGGAGGTGGTGGCCGCGGTGGTGCTCCACGAGGGCCACACCTTCGACTTCGAGCAGGTCCGCGAGCGCATCAAGGAGAAGCTGACCGCCTACAAGGTGCCGCGCAAGGTCTTCGTCCTCCCCGAGTTGCCCCGCAACAACATGGGCAAGATCGTCCGCCGTGAGGTCCGCCTGGCGCTCGAGCGCATGCGGGACGGCCAGCTCGCCGAGCGGTTCCGCGAGGAGCGCGAGGGTCTGGTGGAGAAGCGCGACGACCTGGTCGAGCGCGGCGGGGAACTGGTGGAGAAGATGCGCACCGAGGTCGCGCAGCGCCTACACCCCGATGTCGCGGCGCCGGAAGGCGAGGACGGCGACCCCCAGCAGGAGAAGGGCGAGGCCGAGGAGCAGCGCGAGGCCTGACCCGTCCGGCGCCGCTGTCATGCGAAGAGCTCCTCGGCGAGGTACTCGCCGACGCGGATGCCCCGCGGGACGGCGAAGACGGCGGACCCGATGGGGGTGGTCCAGGTGTTCAGCAGGTCCAGCTCGGCCAGTCGTGCCTGTACCGGGAGGTACTGGTGCTCGAGGTCGGCCTGGAAGGTGATGAACACGAGGCCGGTGTCCGAGGGCACGGCGGCCGGGGAGGCCTCGTACGAGTAGGCCCGCCGCAGGACCCGCTGGGTGGCGTCGTCGGTGCGGGCACGGCGGATGTGCGCCGCGGCGTCGATCGCGGGGAAGCCGAGGTCGTTCACCGCCTCCAGGTCCGGGAGCGTGGACTCGTCGCCCCCGGTGAGGGGGGCGCCGTCCGCGAGCCGCCGCCCGATCACCACCTCGCGCGCCGGGCGGTCCACCTGGTCCCACCGGTCCAGGTCCATGTGGATGCGGCGGACCACCATCGTGGACCCGCCCCGCAACCAGGCGGGCGCTCCGGCGTCGTCGATGAGGACGAACGGTTCCGCCTCGCCCTGCAGGTTGGAGGTCCCATCCAGTTGCCCGAACGCGTTGCGGAACGTCTGGCTGTCCGGCACCTGGCCGGCCGCGTTGCGGAAGCCGTGCTGCACCCAGCGCACCGCGAGGAACTCCGCCGCCTCCTTGGCGAGGTAGCGGGCAGCGTGCGAGAGGGTGGAGGGGTCCTCGGCGCACACCTGCACCACCACGTCCCCCTCGCTCCACTGCGGCTCGAGGCGGTCGATGGGGTACGCCGGGAGCTGCGCGAGCCAAGCGGGCTTCTCGGCCGCCATGCCCGCCTTGTCGAAGAGGCCGGGCCCGAAACCCACGGTCACGGTGAGCCGCGCGGGCGAGGTGGCGAGCTCGGGCTCGGTGTCGGTCAGCCCGGGGCGGCCCTCGGTGAGGCGCGAGATGTCGTCGGTCCAGATGCGCATCAACCGCCCGAGGCGCACGCGGTCGACGCCGTCGCGCAGGTCGAACGCCGTCACGCCGGCGAACCCCTGCGGCGCGGTGAGGATCCCCGCCTGGTGGTCGCCCTGCCACGGCTCGGTGAGCCCGCCGAGGTACGTGGCCCGCGGCGTCGCCGTCTCGAACGGGGATAGGGCGTCGGCGGCGCGCAGGCCGGCCCAGGACGCGACCGCCCCGAGCGCAACGCCGCCGCCGCCGACCAGCACGTCCCGCCGGCGTACCGCCCGGGGCTGCTCGGTGGCCATCAGCCCTGGGTGGGCGACGTGGACTCGCTGGGCATGCCTGACTCCGTGCCGCTGCGGTACTCCTCCTGCCCCCCCGAGTAGGTGCGTGCCGGCGCGATCCAGGAGAAGGTGCCGCCGTCCTCGAACTCGAGCGTCAGGTCAACCTCCTCGCCGGCCTCGATGGCGCGGGGCAGGTCCATGAGCATGAGGTGGTTCCCGCCCGGCTGGAGGACGAACTCGTCGCCCGCGAGGATCACGAAGCCGCCCTGCATTTCCTGCATGACCATCGTGCCATCCTGGCCGACGGTCTCGTGGATCTCGGCGCGCCCGGTCACGCTCGTGGAGACGGCCACCACGTGGATGTCCTGGTCCGTGTTGTTGGCTATCACCCCGAATGCCCCGGTCATGGTGCCATCCGTGGCCTTGACCCACGGGTCGGTGATGGTGATCTCGGCGCTCAGGTTCGTGGACGCCGTCGCCGCCGCCGAACTGCTGCCGCCGCCCGCGGCGCCGGCGGACTCGGCCGGCACGGTCGACGTGCAACCGGCAAGGGCGGCGCTCGCGGCGAGCGCCATGATTGCGATGGGGAGGGAGGGTGCGCGCTTCATGCCTTCATTCCTAGCAGTTGATCCCGTTGTACCCCGCGCGGCGGGCGGCGGGGCGCCAAATCGTTGTGGTGCCCTTCGATCCGCTGGGGGGCGCCGATATGATCGAGCGGTGCTGCCGCTCCGGAACTCCGCACGAATGCTGCTGGCCACCTACGTCGTCGTGGTGGTTGTGGTGCTCGTGGCGGAGGCGTTCGGTTCCCCGCTCGCGGTGGTGGCGGGCTGGTTCGCGATGCCGCTGCTGGCCGAGATGGTCGTGGTCTCGGTGGACCCGCCGCGGCCGCGCGAGGTGGTCCTCGTGGTGGCCGCGCTCGGCTTCTTCTTCCTGGGACACGCCCTCCCGGGCCTCCTGCCCGCGGACGCCGGCGTCTCCGTGCTGTTCGTCATGCACGGCGTCGGGTTCGCCGGGTACCTCGCCGCGCTGTTCCCCCAGCGCCGGGAGTCGCTGGCATGGACCAACCGGTCGTGGCTGGGCCTCTACGGCCTGTTCTACGTGGTCCTGGTGTTCGCGGTGCGGGACCGGTCGGGGCCGCTCCTCGTGCCGCTCCTGGTCTTCGGGGCCATCGCCGTCGCGGTGGCGATCCTCAGCTCCGCACTGGGCCTGTCGGCCGCCTTCGGGGGCGCCCTGGTCCTTCTCTCCAACGGGCTGACGGCGATGCACGAGTTCACGCCGGGATGGGACAAGCCCGGCCTCGGCTTCTGGATCGCGCTCACTGGGCTGGCGGGTCAGGGGCTGTTCATGGCGGGGGTCCTCCAGCGGTGGCAGACCGACGCCGAAAGGGCGCTGCGGCGCTGGTCGCAGGCCCCGCAACCGGCGGGCTCCCGCTGATCCCCGGCGCCGGCGCCGGCCAACGCCTACACTCTGAGCATGACCGCGACCCCCGAGAGCCCACGCGCACTCGCCATCATGGCCCACCCCGACGACGCCGACTTCGGCGCCGGCGGCACGCTCGCCACGTGGGTGGATGAGGGCTTCAAGGTCACGCTGCTGCTCTGCACCCGCGGCGACCAGGGTGGCCTCGAGGACGCCGCGATCGACGAGATGCCGGTGGTCCGGGAACGCGAGCAACGGGCGGCGGCGGCGATCATCGGGATCACGGACGTGCGCTTCCTCGACGGCTACCTCGACGGGTGGCTGGAACCCACCTGGGAGCTGCAGCGGGAACTCGTGCGCGTGATCCGGCAGGTGCGGCCGCACCGGATCCTGTGCCAGTCCCCGGAGCGGTGGTACGACCGGCTCTTCGCCTCCCACCCCGACCACCTCGCCGCCGGCGAGGCCGCGATCCGGGCGATCTACCCCGCCGCCGAGAACCCGCACGCCTGGCCCGAGCTGCTGCGCGAGGAGGGGCTCGCCGCCTACCGCGTGCCCGAGATCTGGCTGATGGCGCACCCGAACCCGAACCACGCCGTCGACATCACGGACGTCGTGGACCGGAAGATCGCCGCACTGCGCGCCCACGAGTCGCAGACCGGGCACATGGGCGACGCCCTGGACGACCGGATCCGCGGCTGGGGCGCGAGTTTCGCCGCCGAGGCCGGGCTGCCGAAGGGGCGGGTCGCGGAGCTGTTCAAGCGGATCGTCGTCGGGTGAGCGCCGCCCACCTCCCCCTCCCGCCCGAGGCGGTGGCCCTGCTGGACTTCGCCCGCGCGTCCCGCGTGGCCCACGGGTTCGCCCACCTCGACGCCCACGGCGAGCCGGACCCGGCCAAACCGCTCGAACTGTGGATCAACTGCCGCATGACGCACAGCTTCGCGCTGGGTGCCATCGCCGGGGTGGAGGGGTGCGCGGAGCTCGCCGCCCACGGCACGGCGGCACTTGCCGGCGTGTTCGCCGACGACGACCACCCGGGCTGGCACTCCGCCGTCGGCTGGGATGGCCTGCCGGTGCCCGGCGAGAAGGAGGCGTACGCGCACGCCTTCGTGGTGCTGGCGGCCTCCTCCGCGGTGGCGGCCGGGATCGCGGGCGGGGAGGCGCTGCTGGCGCTGGCGTTGGACGCGCAGGAGCGGTTCTGGTGGCGCGAGGACGACGGCATGGTGGTGGACCGGTACGACCGGGCGATGCGGGTGGTGGACCCGTACCGCGGGATCAACGCCACGATGCACACCGTGGAGGCCTACCTCGCGGCGGCGGGGGTGACCGGCGACGACCGCTGGCTGGATCGCGCGCTGCGCATGACCGAGCGGGCGATGGGCTTCGCGCGGGCGCATGCCTGGCGCCTGCCCGAGCACTACGACGAGCAGTGGCGGCCGGTGCTCGACTACAACCGCGACCGGCCCGCGGACCCGTTCCGGCCGTTCGGCGCGACCCCGGGGCACTGGATGGAGTGGGCGCGGCTCGCGTTGCACATCCGGGCCGAACTGGGGCTGCGCGGGCGGGCGGCGCCGTCGTGGCTGCTGGAGGACGCCGTCGCACTGTTCGACGCGGCACTCTGGGAGGGCTGGGACGTCGACGGCGCGCCCGGGTTCGTCTACACCGTGGACTGGGAGGGCGCACCCGTGGTGCGCCAGCGCATGCACTGGGTGGTGTGCGAGGGGATCGGGGCCGCGGTGGCGCTGGAGAAAGCCACCGGCGAGGACCGGTTCGCGGACGCCGCGGCGGTGTTCTGGGAGTACGTGGGCCGGTACGTCATCGAGCGGCCGGGCGCGTGGCGGCACGAACTCTCGCCGCGGAACGAGCCGGCCGGGGACACCTGGCCCGGGAAGCCGGACGTCTACCACGCCCTGCAGGCGGTGCTGTTGCCTGGGCTACCGCTCGCGCCCGCGTTCGCGCCGGCGCTGGCAGCGCAGCGCGCTCGAGGCTGACGTCTGCTCGCAGGTTGACGGCCCATCTCCCGACCCCTCCCGGCACTCCCGGGACACCCGGGACCTGTCCCCTGCCCGCCTCCAGTGCCCGCGGCAGCATGAACAGGGTTGACAAGCATGGAAGCATCGCAGAACGTATCGGCGGCCGGTATACGGCGCGCAGAGTCCGGGTGAGGGGAGGTGCGTCGGCGTCAGAGGGTTTGCACCGAGGGTGAGGGGTGCACACCTCACCATCAGCTCAAGACCTCGCCAGACAGTTGTTGGTTAGGGTTTGAGCAGCGGACCGGAGCCCCCCTCGGGGAGAGGAAAGAGGCCAATCAGCCCCGGCAGGGCAGGGGGCGAACTGCGAGAGGGCCGAGTCGAACCGGGAAGTCGACCGGGCCGGAGGCGAAGGGTTGGCGACGTCGGGGAACAGGCGGGCCGCGAGAGGCGGCAGGACAGCGGTGCCGCCGTCGCTCAACCAGCCAAGGAACCCAGCACCGCCACGGACAGTGCGCCGCTGACCAGGATGAACACCACGTCGGGCAGCTCGATCCGCGCGTGGATCGCGAGCATCGCCCCGACGAGCACCACCATCGCCCACGCCATCGGGGTGGACCCCACGCCGGCCCGCCCCCCGATGGCCACCGCGGCGAGGGTCATGGATAGTGCGGTGGTTATGAGCAGCCCGCAGATCACGGGGACCACGTACTGCTGCAGCCGACGCATGTAGCCGCGCCCCGCGATCCTCTCGTACCCGGCCATCACGTACATGGCGACGGCGCCGGAGACCGTCGCGGCGACCACCAGTCCGCAGAACGCGAGGATCGCACCCGCGAGCGCGGAGACGTTCTCCAACCCGTAGCCGTAACCACCTCGGCGGCGAGCTTCGTGATGAGGGGCCCGGGGGTCGCGTTGCCGACGGGCACGAGCTGGGCGTAGAACACCTCGCTGGAGACGTAGCTCCCCACGAAGAAGCCGTCCGCCACGGCGATGTAGGCCGGACCGCCCCCGAACGTGGCGATCATCGACAGCGCGATCAGCGCCATGAGGGCAGCGGCGTCGGCCGGCGGAGCGCGATGACGCCGGCGATCACCACCAGGGACACCAGAATCACCTGGATCGCGTTCATGCTGGGGAGCGCCGGCTCCCACTCCTGCCCCACCAGCAGCAGGATGATGAACGCCGAGATGCCCACGGCCGCGTGCTCCACCCAACGGATGGCGTCCTGGCCGAGGTCGCCGAAGAAGCCGATGATCGCCACCGCCATGAGCGTGCCGGGCAGGCCGGCCGCCACTGCGGAGAGGACCGCGCCGGTGGTGCCGGCCACGTGGAAGCCGCTGAGCGCCGCCAGTTTCGTGGGGAGGCCGCCGGGAGTCACGTTGGCGATCACGGTGTGCCGGATGAAGGTGTCCTCGTCGAGGACCGCGCGGTTCTGGACAAGTTACTTCTCGAACACCGGGATCATGGCGCTCCCGCCCCCGAACCCGATGGTGCCCAGCTTCATCATCGAGGCCAGTTGGCGGGCGAGGGGGCTCACGGCCACAGCCTACGCGCGCCCGCCTGATCCTCTCGCGCGGCGCCGCCCAGGAGGGGGCGCCCGGCTGGCGCTACCTGCTCGGCGCCCTGCACCTGCGCGTGGACTTCGGGAGCTTCCCCGCCGCGCTCGAGTTCGTCTCCACCGTGGGGCGGCTCGCCCTCCCGGTTGACCACCAGCCCGACATCGACATCCGCGGCTCGCACGTCCACCTCGCCCTCACCTCGCGGGCCGACGGCGGAGTGCGGGAGGCGGACCTCCTCCTCGCCAACGAGATCAGCGCGCTCGTGGTGTACCTCGGCCACGTCCCGGACCACGAGCGGCTGACCGCCGTGGAGATCGCGATCGACGCCATGGACCGAGAGGCCATCGCGCCGTTCTGGGCGGCGGTGCTCGGGTTGGAGCCCGACGGCGAGGGCGACGTCACCGTCCCGCACGACGAGGCCCCCAGGCGCGTGGCCGCCGCGCTGGCGGCGGGCGGGCGGCTGGTCTCCGACGACGCCGCGCCGGCGTTCTGGGTGCTCGCCGACGCCGAGGGCAACGAGGCCTGCGTCAGCACCTGGCAGGGGCGGGACTGACTCGTCGAAGACCAGGTGGTCGCCGTGACGTCGCTTTGTCCACAGCCCACCGGGATGCCTGGTGATGGTGTCGGTGGTGCCCGGCATGATCGGTTCAGGGTTGAATGGGATCGGACGGAAGGAGCTGCGGGTGACAACCGAGCCACTCGAGGACACGCCGGGGCTGCGCAAGGCCCGCGGTGCCTTCTTCACGCCGGCGGCGGTCTGCGATTTCCTCGCCCGCTGGGCGATCCGCTCCCCGGAGGGCCGCGTCCTCGAGCCGAGCTGCGGGGAGGCCGACATCCTGCGCTCAGCCGCGGTCCGGCTCCTCGAACTCGGAGGAAGCACACCAGTGCGCGGTCACGAACTGCACGCGGAGAGTGCCCGTCGAGCGCAGCAGGTGCTTGCGGCGATCCCCTACCCGGGGGAGATCCAAGTTGGCGACTTCCTCGACGTCCCGGCAGAGCCCGGGTTCACGGCCGTCATCGGGAACCCGCCCTACATCCGCTACCACGGGTTCACGGGGGAATCCCGCACTCGTGGGCTCAAGGCGGCTCTCGCGCAGGGAGTGCGCCTGAGCAGCCTTGCGAGTTCCTGGGCGCCCTTCGTGGTCCATTCAGCCGGCTTTGTCCGCGAGGGCGGTCGCCTGGGCCTGGTCCTGCCAGCCGAACTTCTCTCGTCGAACTACGCCGCAGAGGTGCGGGACCATCTCCTGCGCCGCTTCGGGTCGGTCAGCGTGGTCCTCTTCGACGGACAGGTGTTCCCCGGGGTACAGACTGAGGCCCTGCTGCTGCTGGCGGAGGGTTCCGGTGGCACAGACCATGTCCGGTTCGCCTCAGTCTCGAACGCGGACAACCTCGAAGACGTGGGTTTCCTCACCACATTGCCCGTCCTCCCCGGCGAGAAGTGGACCAGCGCGATGGTCTCGCCCTCAGCACAGGCAACCCTGGCCAATCTCGCGAGCGGAGGTTCATTCGCACCGCTGGGAGACTGGGGCCGGATCAACCTCGGTACCGTCACGGGGAACAACGGCTACTTCACGCTCACTCCTCATGAGGTTGCGGGGCGCGGGCTTGAGCGTGATGTCATTCCGATCTCGCCGGCCGGCTCCGCGCACCTGCGCGCGCTGGAGTTCGGGGCGGCGCAGCATGCAGCGCTCGGGTCGGCAGGTGCTCGAACGCTCCTGTTCCGGCCGCTGGAGCCCGGACCCGCAGCCAGGAAGTACATTCGTCTGGGCGAGCAACAGGGGGTCCCCCGCGCCTACAAGTGCCGCGTACGAGACCCGTGGTGGCGAGTACCCGTGGTCGATCCCCCTGACCTCTTCTTCACCTACATGAACGCCCACACCCCTCAGCTGGCCGCCAATCCCATGGGCCTGAGCCACCTCAACTCGGTGCATGGAATTTACCTCACCGACGAGCGCCGACAATGGGTGAAACTCCTTCCCCTTGCCTGTCTCAACAGCGTGACAGCATTGAGCGCGGAGGTGGTCGGTCGCGCCTACGGCGGCGGCATCCTCAAGATGGAGCCGCGCGAGGCGACTCGCCTCCTGGCGCCGTCCCCTGCGGTGGTCGGGCACGAACGCGTCGCGCTCGAGCGACTGCTGCCGAAGGCAAAGCTCCTTCTCGCGGAAGGTCGGCTCGATGCGGTGACGTCCATGGTTGACGACGTTCTCCTTCGGTCGGGCGGCGCCGTCACACCCGCGGAGATCACGGAGATTCGGGCCAGTCGGTCTGAGTTGGGAGGTCGCCGCCGATCGCGATCGAGCAGCAGGCGCAGCTCGGCTCGCGCCGGCACCCAGAACCCCGACAACTAGGGTGGCAGGGTGAGTTCAACCCGAGACCAGGCGTGGGCACTCTTCGACCACATCGTCGACGTCGCGCCACTCCGCGATGTCAACCCGTGGCGATCGGTGAAGGCGGGAACAGGGTTCGAGCCCGACTACGGCACGCTCCAGCTGCTGCTGGGTGTTCCCCTCCACCTGCATGCGACGAGCCAGTCCGGCGTGCCCGCGCTCGCCCTGGATGTCTGGGTCTCTTACGAGCTGCGCCGAGCAGGCTTTGA
>JADGOQ010000089.1 GCA_017882885.1 Actinomycetales bacterium
CGACATCCTGGGAGCTGAGGACGCGTTCGGTGATATGGACTTCAAGGTCGCCGGCACACGCGAGTTCATCACCGCCATCCAGCTGGACACCAAACTGGACGGCATCCCGGCGTCCGTGCTGGCCGCGGCGCTCACCCAGGCCCGCGAGGCCCGGCTGTACATCCTCGACGTCATGACCGAGGCGATCGACTCGCCGGACGAGATGGCCCCCACCGCCCCGCGCGTGATCACGGTCCAGGTGCCGATCGACAAGATCGGCGAGGTCATCGGGCCGAAGGGCAAGATGATCAACCAGATCCAGGAGGAGACCGGCGCCGACATCACGATCGAGGACGACGGCACCGTGTACATCGGCGCCATCGACGGGCCCTCCGCCGAGGCTGCCCGCGCCATGGTCAACGCGATCGCGAACCCGCAGATGCCGGAGATCGGCGAGCGTTTCATCGGCACGGTGGTCAAGACCACCACGTTCGGTGCGTTCGTCTCGCTGAGCCCCGGGAAGGACGGCCTGCTGCACATCTCGCAGGTCCGCCGCCTGGTCGGGGGCAAGCGCGTCGAGGACGTCGAGGAGGTGCTCCCTGTCGGCTCGAAGGTCGAGGTGGAGCTCGCCGAGATCGACTCGCGCGGCAAGCTCTCCCTGCACGCCGTCGTCGACGGCGAGGCGGGGCCGGCCGAGCCGGCCGAGCGTGAGGACCGCCGTGGCGGCGGCGACCGTCCCTCCGGCGCCCGCCCGGAGCGTGGCGAGCGTCGTCCGCGCCAGCGGACCCGCCGCTACAACGAGGACGGGACGGAAGCCGGCGGCGAGACGTCCGCGGTGGAGTCCCTCGGCTCCGACGCGGCCTTCGACGACGGCCAGCCGGCCTCCTAGCCACCCGCACCCGAAGGGCCCCGACGCCATTGGCGCCGGGGCCCTTCGGCGTCCGGGGCGAGGCCCCCGGCAGGCGGTGGCAATCCCTGCCCGTGCCTCCCCGGTAGGATTTGGACGATGCCCGCGCAACCCACCTGGTCCGTCGTGCCCCTCGTCAGCGGCACCTCCACCGACACCGCCGCCTCCTTCAGCCTCTCGCAGGACGGCGCCCTGATCCGGCGCTCGATCCTGCCCGGCGGGATCCGGGTCCTCACCGAGGACATCCCGGCCACCCGGTCCGCGGCGATCGGCGCCTGGGTCGCGGTCGGCTCGCGCGACGAGGCGGAGGAGCACGCCGGTTCCACGCACTTCCTCGAGCACCTGCTGTTCAAGGGCACCTCCCGGCGCAGCGCCTACGACATCGCGGCCGCGTTCGACGCCGTCGGCGGGGAGGCCAACGCCGCCACCGCGAAGAACTACACCTGCTACTACGCCCGCGTCCTCGATGCGGACCTACCGCTGGCCAGCGCGATCATCATGGACATGGTCACCTCCTCGGTCCTGGACCCCGGGGAGTTCGAGACCGAGCGCGCAGTGATCCTCGAGGAGCTCTCGATGGCGCTGGACGACCCGTCCGACCTGGTGCACGAGCGCTTCACCGAGACGGTGCTGGCCGGCCACCCGCTGGGCCGCCCGATCGGGGGCACGCCGGAGACCATCGCGGCGCTGTCCCGCGACGCCGTGGCGGAACATTACCGCACCACCTACGTGCCCGGCGAGCTGGTGATCACGGCAGCGGGCAACATCAACCACGACGACGTCTGCGAGGCGGTGCTGGCCGGCGCCCGGGCCGCCGGGTGGGCGCTCGACGCCGCCGCCGTCCCCGCGGAACGCCACGATGCCACCTCGGCCGCCTACGCCCCCGCGACGAAGCTGGCGATCGCCCGTCCGATCGAGCAGGCGCACGTCATCCTGGGCGGGCGGGGCGTCGCCAACGGGGACCCGCGGCGTTTCGCGCTCGCGGTCGCCTCCACGATCCTGGGCGGCGGCATGAGCTCACGCCTCTTCCAGGAGATCCGCGAGAAGCGGGGGCTGGCCTACAGCACCTACTCCTTCACCTCGGGCTATGCCGAGGGGGGCCTGTTCGGCGCCTACGCCGCGTGCGCGCCCGCCAAGGTGGGCGCCGTCGTCGAACTGCTGCGCGCCGAGGTGGCGAAGCTGACCGGCGAGCCGGCGGACGACGAGGAGCTGGGCCGGGCGATCGGGCAGATCTGCGGGAGTTTCGTGCTCGGGTCCGAGGACACGGGGGCACGGATGAGCCGCCTCGGGCTCGCCGAGATCGTGACGGGCCGGCTGCTCAGCTTCGAGGAGACCCTCGAGCGCTACCGGTCGGTCACCGCCGCGGACGTGCAGGCGGTGGCCGCCGACATCCTCGCCGCCGACCTCTCGCTGGTGCTGGTGGGGCCGCAGCAGGCCTGCGACGCGCTTCTCGCACTACCCTGATCCCATGACCATTCGTGTTGCGGTGATCGGTGCGCTGGGGCGCATGGGGCAGGCAGTGTGCGCGGCGGTCTCCGCCGCCCCGGATATGGAGCTCGTGGCGCGCCTCGACGTGGGCGACGACGTCGCCTCCCTCGCGGGCCGGGCGGACGTGGCCGTGGACTTCACCGTGCCCGCCGCGACCGAGTCCAACGTGCTCGCCCTCATCGACGCGGGGGTGCACGCGGTCGTGGGGACCACCGGGTGGACCGCGGAGGCACTGGAACGGGTACGCGCGCGCCTCGACGGCTCCGCCACCTCGGTGCTGATCGCCCCGAACTTCGCGCTCTCGGCGGTCCTCGCGATGGTGTTCGCCTCCAGGGCAGCGCCCCTGTTCGAGTCCGCCGAGGTGATCGAGCTGCACCACCCGGAGAAGGTGGACGCGCCCTCGGGGACCGCGGTCCACACCGCCCGGGCGATCGCGGCCGCACGGCGCGAGGCGGGGCTGGGGGACATGCCCGATGCCACCACGAAGCAGCTGGACGGCGCCCGCGGCGCGGTGGTGGACGGCGTGCACGTCCACTCGATTCGGCTGCGCGGCCTCGTGGCGCACGAGGAGGTCGTGTTCGGCAACCCGGGGGAGCAGCTCACCATCCGCACGGACTCGTTCGACCGCTCCAGTTTCATGCCGGGTGTCCTGCTCGCCGTCCGGCGCGTGCCGGGGATCCCGGGCCTCACGGTCGGGCTGGACGCCCTGATCGAGCTGTAGACCCGGCGGCTCAGCCCAGCGTGGTGTGCCACGCGATCTGGGTGATCTCCCCGTCGCCGACCGCGAACCGGCGGCGCACCCCCAGCGGCGCGAACCCAGCCGAGGTGAGGAACCGCGTGCGTACCTGGTCGCCCTGGACGCACCACGTCAGCACGGCGACGGCGTTCTGCTGGCGCAGGATTTCCGCGCACGCGGCCAGCAGGCGGGAGCCGTGGCCGGCGCGGACCCGGTCGGGCGCCACCTCCAGCGCCACGATCTCCGCCTGTAGGGCGGCGCCGGCATGGGGCAGGTCCCCGTCCGCCGGGGCGAGCGCGGCGAATCCCACGATCACCTGGCCGTCCAGAGCGGTGAGCACGCGGTGGAAGGGTGTGGGCGGGGCGTCGATCGCGGCGAGCCACTGCGCGGCGAAGGCCGCGGGCCCGAGGCCGTCCGCGGCCTCGTCCGGGAGATCTCGGCCGAGCCCGGCCTCCGCGGCCAGCCGAAGAGTCTCGGCATGGATCGCGCCGATCCGCTCGGAGTCGGCGGGCAGGGCGGGTCGCACGGAAACATCAGCCACCCCGCCACCCTAACCGGTGTCCCACCCACCGGCCCGGCGGCCCCGTCGGCCACCCGGAGGCACTACCGTGGGCCGCATGGACGCACGCACCGCCTTCGGGACCGTCATCCCCGCCATGGTCACGCCCTTCCACGCGGACGGGTCGCTGGACCTGGCGTCCGCCCAGCGACTCGCGGACCACTTGGTCACCGAGGGCTGCGACGGCATCGTCGTCTCCGGCACCACGGGCGAGTCGCCCACCACGCACGGCCCCGAGAAGGCGGACCTGGTCCGCGCCGTCGTCGAGGCGGTCGGCGGCCGGGCGCGGGTAATCGCCGGCGCGGGCTCGAACGACACCGCGCATGCCGTTTGCATGGCCGAGGCGGCCGCCCAAGCCGGCGCGCAGGCCCTCCTGGTGGTCTCCCCCTACTACAACCGCCCCTCGCAGGACGGTGTGGCCGCGCACATCGAGACGATCGCATCGGCCACCGACCTGCCGGTCATGGTGTACGACATCCCCGGCCGCACCGGCGTGGCGATCGGGCCCGAGTGCTCCGCCCGCATCGCGCGCCACCCGAACGTGGTCGCGTTCAAGGACGCCACGGGCAATCCGGTGGCCGGCTGCCGCCGCGGCCGCGAGACCGGTATGGCCGTGTTCTCCGGCGACGATGCCCTGAACCTCACCTTCCTCACGCACGGTGCCGTGGGAGTGGTGTCCGTCGTCGCGCACGCGGGAGCGCGCCAGTACCGCCGCATGGTCGACGCCGTCGCGGCCTCCGATCTGGCCGCCGCGCTGGACGCCCACAACGCGGTCATGCCGCTGGTGGACGCCATCATGGGCGCGGGGCAGGGTGCCGTGCTCGCCAAGCTGGCGGCCTTCGAGCAGGGGCTGATCTCCACGCCCACCCTGCGGCTCCCGCTCGTCCCGGCAACCGCCGCCCAGCGCGAGGCGCTGCTGCGCGCGATGGAGGCCGTGCGGGCACTGTAGGAGCACCGCTCCGGTCAATGGCAGGATGGACCCGTGAGTCATCCCCATCCTGAACTTTCGCTCCCCGCCCGCCTGCGAGACGGAACCCTGCGCATCACGCCGCTCGGTGGCCTCGGCGAGGTCGGCCGCAACATGAGCGTCCTCGAGCTCAACCGCAAGCTGCTGATCGTCGACTGTGGGGTCCTCTTCCCGGAGGACAACCACCCCGGCGTGGACCTGATCCTCCCCGACTTCACCTCGATCCGCGACCGGCTCGACGACGTCGTCGGCCTCATCCTCACGCACGGGCACGAGGACCACATCGGCGCGGTGCCCTACCTGCTGCGGCAGCGGGGCGACATCCCGATCATCGGCTCGGAGCTGACGCTGGCGTTCATCGAGGCGAAGCTCAAGGAGCACCGCATCACCCCTTACACGCTGCGGGTGGCGGAGGGCCAGATCGAGGACTTCGGCCCCTTCGAGTGCGAGTTCGTGGCTGTCAACCACTCGATCCCGGACGGCCTCGCGGTGATGATCCGCACCGTTGCCGGCAACGTGCTCCACACCGGCGACTTCAAGATGGACCAACTGCCGCTCGACGGCCGGATCACGGACCTGCGGTCCTTTGCCCGGTTCGGCGAGGAGGGCGTGGACCTGTTCATGGTGGACTCCACCAACGCGGAGGTGCCCGGATTCACGGCCCACGAGCGCGAGATCGGCCCGGTCCTCGACTCCCTCTTCGCCCAGTCCACGGGCAAGATCGTGGTGGCCTCATTCGCGTCCCACGTGCACCGCGTCCAGCAGGTGCTCAACGCGGCCGCCCGTCACGACCGCAAGGTGTGCATGGTGGGACGCTCGATGGTGCGCAACATGGGGATCGCGGCGGACCTCGGGTTCCTCAACGTGCCCGAGGGCGTGTTGGTGGACCTGAAGGAGATCGAGCACCTCCCGGACGACAAACTGGTCCTCATGGCCACCGGCTCGCAGGGCGAGCCCATGGCCGTCCTCGCCCGCATCGCCAACAAGGACCACAAGGTGTCCGTGGGCCCGGGCGACACCGTGATCTTCGCCTCCTCCCTGATCCCCGGCAACGAGAACTCGGTGTACCGCGTGATCAACGGCCTGATGCGCCTGGGTGCCCGCGTCGTGCACCAGGCCAACGCGAAGGTCCACGTCTCCGGGCACGCGTCCGCGGGCGAGCTGTTGTACTGCTACAACCTCGTCCAGCCGCGCAACGTCATGCCGATCCACGGCGAGATCCGCCACCTCGTGGCGAACGGCGCCCTGGCGGTCCAGACCGGCGTGCCGCCGGAGCGCGTGATGCTCGCCGAGGACGGCGTGGTCGTGGACCTGGTCGACGGCGTCGCCCGGATCGCGGGGGCCGTCCCGTGCGGGTACATCTACGTGGACGGGTCCTCGGTGGGGGAGATCACCGATGCCGAACTCAAGGACCGCCGGATCCTGGGGGAGGAGGGCTTCATCTCGATCTTCGCGGCGGTGGACTCGTCGACCGGGGAGATCGTGGTGGGCCCGCACATCCAGGCTCGTGGCATGGCGGAGGGCGAAGAAGTCTTCGACCCGATCCGGAGCGAGCTCCGCATCGCGCTCGAGAAGGCCGCACAGGACTCGACGGACCCGCGCCAGCTGCAACAGGTGATGCGGCGCGTGGTGGGCCGGTTCGCCTCCCAGAAGCTGCGCCGCAGGCCGCTGATCATCCCGGTGGTCATCGAGACGTGACGGCGGCAGCGCACGGCACCGATCGGGCAACCCACCGGCGCGCCCCCTCGGGGTGTGCGCCCCGGCGGGATACCGTCGACCCAGTATGGCCACCCGAACGCCCTCCCCGGCACGGCAGGCCGCGATGAGACGACGCCCGGCCACCGGGACGTCCACGCGGGCCCGTCGCGCACCGGCGCGCCGTCGGCGCGCATTCCCGGTCCGCGTGGTCCGGGGGATCTGGATGGGAGGAGCGCACCTCGTGGGCGGAACGACTCGGAAGGTGACGAACGCCGCGCGGGGGGCCGACCCGGCGCTGCGTCGCGACGGGATCGCGTTCCTGTTCCTGGCGCTCGCGATCGTGATCGCGATCAGGGAGTGGTTCGGCCTCTCGGGGCTGGCCGGCGACGTGATCCACCACGGCGCCGCGGGGCTCATCGGCATCCTCGGCGTGCTGCTGCCGGTCCTGTTCGCGGCGCTGGCGTTCCGGCTCTTCCGCCACCCGGAGGCCTCCCGCGCAAACGGCCGGGTCTCGATCGGTGTGGTCCTGCTGGTGGCCGCCGTGGCCGGCCTGGTCCACATCGGCGGTGGCGTGCCGTCCCCGTTCGAGGACATCGCGGCCGTGGAGGCGGCCGGTGGTGTGGTGGGCTGGGTGTTCGCCGCGCCGCTCGTCATCCTCTTCACCGCGTATGCCGCGGTGCCCATCCTTGTCCTCCTGATCGCGTTGTCCCTGTGCATCATCACGGCGACGCCGGTCGGTGCCGTCCCCGGCCGCATCGCCGGCGTGTTCCGCCGCCCGCCCGCCGTCGACGCCGTCGACGCCCTCGCCGACGAGCGCCCTGCCGCGCCGCGCACCCGCGTGCGCCGCGGGGCGGCGATCGCCGACAGCACCGACGTCGTGGAGCCGGCCCCGGAACCGGAGGCGCCCGCGCCGCGGAGCCGGAAACGCAAGCAGGAGCCGGACGAGCATGCGGAGCTCCAGGCCCCGCCCACGCAGGTGCTCCCCGCGCGCGCCGAGCAGCTGGAGCTCTCGCCGCACATCGTCTACACGCTGCCCGGCGACGCGTTGCTGGTGAAGGGCGGTCCCCACAAGGTCCGCTCCGCCGCGAACGACCACGTGGTGGAGCGTCTCACGAACGTCTTCGAGGAGTTCGAGATCCCCGCCACCGTGACCGGCTTCTCCCGTGGGCCGACGGTCACCCGGTACGAGGTGGAGCTCGGACCCGGGACCAAGGTGGAGCGCGTGACCGCGCTCTCGAAGAACATCGCCTATGCCGTGGCGAGCGCGGACGTCCGTATCCTCTCGCCGATCCCGGGCAAGTCGGCCATCGGCATCGAAATCCCCAACGCGGACCGGGAGACCGTCGCGCTCGGGGACGTGCTGCGGTCCAGCAACGCCCTGCGGACCGAGCACCCGCTCGTCGTCGGCGTCGGGAAGGACGTCGAGGGCGGGTACGTGGTGGCCAACCTCGCCAGGATGCCGCACCTGCTCGTCGCGGGTGCCACCGGTTCCGGGAAGTCCTCCTTCATCAACTCGATGATCACGTCGATCCTGATGCGGGCCACGCCGGAGCAGGTCCGCATGGTGCTTGTGGACCCGAAACGGGTGGAGCTCACGATCTACGAGGGCATCCCGCACCTGATCACGCCCATCATCACGAACCCGAAGAAGGCCGCCGAGGCCCTCGAGTGGGTGGTGCGCGAGATGGACATGCGTTACGACGACCTTGCCGCGTGGGGATTCAAGCACATCGACAACTTCAACGCCGCGGTGCGTTCGGGCAAGGTGGTGCCGCTGCCCGGCTCCGAACGCGTCATCGCGCCCTATCCGTACCTGCTGGTGATCGTCGACGAACTCGCGGACCTCATGATGGTGGCCCCCCGCGACGTGGAGTCGTCCATCCAGCGCATCACCCAGCTCGCCCGGGCGGCCGGTATCCACCTCGTCCTCGCGACGCAGCGGCCGTCGGTCGACGTCGTCACGGGGCTGATCAAGGCCAACGTGCCGTCGCGGCTCGCGTTCGCGACGTCCTCGGTCACCGATTCCCGGGTGATCCTCGACTCTCCGGGCGCCGAGAAGCTGATCGGGCAGGGGGACGCACTGTTCCACCCCTCGGGCAAGGCGAAGCCCATGCGCGTGCAGGGCGCGTGGGTGTCCGAGGCCGAGGTCCACGCCGTCGTCGAGCATGTGAAGGCCCAGATGAAGCCCACGTACCGTGAGGACGTCGCGGTGCTGGTGCCGAAGAAGCAGGTGGACGAGGACATCGGCAACGACCTCGACCTGCTGCTCCAGGCGGCCGAACTGGTGATCACGACCAATTTCGGATCCACCTCGATGCTGCAGCGCAAGCTTCGGGTAGGCTTCGCGAAAGCCGGACGGCTGATGGACCTGCTGGAGTCCCGCGAGATCGTGGGGCCTTCGGAGGGCTCGAAGGCCCGGGACGTGCTGGTGCACCCGGACGACCTGCCGGGCGCGCTGGCCATGTTGCGGGGCGAGCCGCCGGCCGACGTCGCGGACCAGGAATACACGGACACCTATGAGGACGACGGAGATGAGGACGCGTGGCAGCTGACCGGCAGGTGACGGTCTCGCCGTGGAACATCGCCAACGCGATCACGGTTCTCCGGATCCTGATGGTCCCGCTGTTCGCCTGGATCTTCCTGATGGACGGCACCGCTGCCCGGCTGTGGGCCGCGGTGATCTTCGTAGTCGCGGCGCTCACCGACCGCCTCGACGGCTACCTCGCGCGCTCCCGCGGCCTGATCACGAACCTCGGCAAGATCCTCGATCCGATCGCCGACAAGTCCCTGGTGGTGGCGGCGCTGGTCCTGCTCTCGATGGACGGCCTCGTCCCGTGGTGGGTGACGATCCTGATAATCGTGCGCGAACTCGGGATCACCATCCTGCGGTTCTTCATGATCCGCCGCGCCGTGATGGCCGCGTCCAAGGGCGGGAAGATCAAGACGACCCTCCAGATGGTGTTCATCGTGGGCATGCTCGTGCCGTGGACCGCCATCCTCCCCGGAGCGCTCGCCGCGTTCTTCGTCTACACCACCATCGTGGTGATGTACCTCGCCGTGGCGGTCACCGTGGTGACTGGCCTCCAGTACGTCCTCGACGCGCAACGGATCGCGCGCGGGGCGTCGTGACCCCCTGGGACGTGCGAGGACCACAGGACCGGGCACACGAGGCGGCCCTGCGCGTGGTCGCGGCCCTTGATGGGCGCACGGTCGCCACCGCGGAGTCGCTCACCGCGGGACTCGTCTGCGCCACGCTGGGGACGATCCCGGGCGTCTCTGCGATCCTGCGGGGCGGCGTCGTCGCCTACTGCCAGGACGTGAAGGTGGGGGTCCTCGGGGTGGAGCGGGCCCTGCTCGAGGGCGGCGGAGCGGTGCAGGAGGAGGTGGCGCGCGCGATGGCGGCGGGGGCGTGCCGGCTGCTCGGGGCGCGCTTCGCCGTCGCGACGACGGGGGTTGCCGGCCCGGGTCCGGCGGAGGGCCACCCTCCGGGGACGGTGTGGCTCTGTGCCGTGGACTCCGCCGGTGCCACCAGCACGAGGCGGCTGGCCCTCCCCGGCGCACGCGACGACGTGCGGTGGGGTGCCACCGCGGCGGCGCTGGGACTGCTCGCCGAACTGGCGGAACAAATCAACGGGGCAGGTCGTTGAACCGGTTGATGGAAACTACCCGAGCCACAGCAAGCGCCACGCGCATGCGCCCCGAGCCCGCGCGGCCCGGCTGGCGCTCCGCCGCGCGCCCGAACTACGCTGGACGGTACGTGGTCGCCACGCCCACGACGAAGGAGGTGCCCGTGATCGTCCTGCGTCGTGAGATCGGTGACGTCCTGCGCGGCGTCCGCCAGCACCAGGGCCGCACCCTGCGGGAGGTCTCCTCCGCCGCCCAGGTCTCGCTCGGCTACCTCTCCGAGGTGGAGCGTGGTCAGAAGGAGGCGTCCTCGGAGCTCCTCGCGTCGATCTGCACCGCCCTTGACGTGCCGATGTCCGTGGTGCTCCGCGAGGTCTCGGACCGGATCGCCGAAAGCGAGGGTGTTGCCATCCCGGATACGGTCCCGCCCGAACTGTTCGAGCGCGCCATGGCACCCCTCCGCTGATGTGAAGCGGTCTGAACTGCTGACCAGCCTCGACGAGATCTTCACCCCTCGGTTCGCGAGCACCCTCATCCGGGACCTCGCGTTGCCGGGAGCCGGGTCGCGGACCGTGCACCAGGCGCTCGAGGACGGCCTGGACCCCCAGCTGATCTGGGACGCCGTGTGCGCCGAGATGGACCTCCCCGAGGACACCCGCTTCCACCACCGCAGCGACGTGAAGCTGCGCCGCTAGCGACACGCCGGGCGGGTGCTGGATTCGAACAGGTGTTCGTCATACTGTATCCACAGGTGGCGACTGGTCGCGTTGTCCACACCCAGGGGACAACGCGAAACCGGGGTGTCAGTGGTCGGGCATAGTGTCACCTCATGCCGTCCGGAGAGGGCGGGATGCCCACAGACCAGCGTTGTTGGAGGCGGATCAACCGCCAGACCGGAGAGGTGACGTTCATGGCCGCACCAGTGGCAGACCGCGCAAAGGCGCTTGAGGCCGCGCTCGCGCAGATCGACAAGAATTTCGGCCGGGGATCGGTGATGCGGCTGGGGGATGAGTCCCGGCCGCCCGTGGC
The DNA here is from genome assembly GCA_017882885.1 of Actinomycetales bacterium. Taxonomy (GTDB): domain Bacteria; phylum Actinomycetota; class Actinomycetes; order Actinomycetales; family Actinomycetaceae; genus UBA1383. Next base: position 10,988 of record JADGOQ010000089.1, read on the forward strand.
CGTCATCCCGACAGGATCAATCGCCCTGGACATCGCACTTGGCATCGGCGGGCTCCCGCGTGGCCGCGTTGTCGAGATCTACGGCCCGGAGGCTTCGGGCAAGACGACCGTCGCCCTCCACGCGGTCGCCAGCGCCCAGCGTGCCGGCGGCATCGCGGCGTTCATCGACGCGGAGCACGCGCTCGACCCCGAGTACGCCAAGAGGCTGGGCGTGGACACGGACGCCCTCCTGGTGTCCCAACCGGACACCGGCGAGCAGGCACTCGAGATCGCGGACATGCTCATCCGTTCCGGTGCGCTCGACGTCATCGTGATCGACTCTGTCGCGGCACTCGTTCCCAAGGCGGAGATCGAGGGGGACATGGGGGACTCCCACGTCGGGCTGCAGGCGCGCCTCATGTCCCAGGCGCTGCGGAAGATCACCGGGGCGCTGTCCAACTCCGGAACCACGGCGATCTTCATCAACCAGTTGCGCGAGAAGATCGGCGTGTTCTTCGGATCCCCGGAGACCACCACGGGCGGGAAGGCACTGAAGTTCTACGCCTCGATCCGCCTCGACGTCCGCCGCATCGAAACCCTGAAGGAGGGCGCGGAAGCGGTTGGCAACCGCACCCGGGTCAAGGTGGTCAAGAACAAGATGGCGCCGCCCTTCAAGCAGGCCGAGTTCGACATCATCTACGGCGAGGGCATCTCCCGCGAGGGCGGCCTGATCGACCTCGGGGTGGAGCACGGGATCGTGCGCAAGTCGGGCTCCTGGTACACCTATGAGGGCGACCAACTCGGGCAGGGCAAGGAGAACTCCCGCGGATTCCTGAAGGACAACCCGGACCTCGCCAACGAGATCGAGAAGAAGATCCTCACGAAGCTGGGGATCGGCGTGGTGGCGGCCGCACCCGAGGCGGTGCCCCCGGTTCCCGAAGGGTTCTAGTGGGGGCGGGGCGCGATCGGCGGGGTGCCGGTCCGACCGTGCCGGGCGCCGGCGGGCCCGCCGGCGCGGCGGAGCCGGGGGACCAGGTCGATGCGGCGGAGGAGGTCGATGTCGCCGAGGAGGTGGCAGCCGCCCGCGCGATCGTGTTGCGGCAGCTCACCGTCATGGCGCGCTCCCGCGAGCAACTCCGCGTGAAGCTCCGGTCCGCGGGCGTCGCGGCTGATATCGCGGAGGGCGTCCTGGACCGCTTCGAGGCGGTTGGCCTGGTCGACGACGCCGCGTACGCGGAGTCGCTGGTGCGAACGAGGCGTGAGCAGCGCGGACTGTCCAGGCGCGGCCTCGCCCGCGAGTTGCGCGCGAAGGGGGTGGACGACGAGACGGCGGCGGGTGCACTCGAGGGCGTGAGTGACGAGGAGGAGGTGGCCACCGCACTCGCGCTCGCCCGGAGGAAGGCGGAGTCGACGCGGGGGCTCGGGCGTGACGTGCGGCAGCGGCGGATCGCCGGCATGCTCGGCCGGAAGGGCTACCCATCCGACGTGGTCATGAAGGTGACGAGGCTGGTGCTCGCCGGCGACGCGTGATCATCGGTCGGTCGCACAGACCCTGGACGTAGCCGCCGCGTGTCAGTGGGTGAGGATCCTGGACAGGAATTCCTTCGCCCTGTCGGAAGCGGGGGTGGTGAAGAACACGTCCGGGGTGGCCTCCTCGACGATCTGCCCGTCGGTCATGAAGACGACACGATCCGCCGCCCTCCGGGCGAATCCCATCTCGTGGGTGACGACGATCATCGTCATGCCGTCCCTGGCCAATGACGTCATCACGTCGAGGACCTCGTTGATCATCTCGGGGTCGAGCGCCGAGGTGGGCTCGTCGAAGAGCATCACCTTCGGCTCCATCGCCAGCGACCTGGCGATGGCGACCCGCTGCTGCTGACCGCCCGAGAGCTGGGCGGGGTACTTGGAGGCCTGGTCGGCCACCCCGACGCGTTCCAGCAGCAGCATCGCCAGGTCTCGGGCGTCCGCCGCCGCCATCCTCCGCACCTTGAGGGGGCCGAGGCTGACGTTGTCGAGGATCGTCCGGTGGGCGAAGAGGTTGAAGGACTGGAACACCATCCCCACCTCGGCGCGCAGCGCGGCAAGGGCCCGGCCATCCTCGGGGAGCTTCCGGCCGGCGACGAAGATCTCGCCCGAATCGATCGGCTCGAGCCGGTTGATCGTCCGGCAGAGCGTTGACTTCCCGGACCCGGAGGGCCCGATCACCACGACGACCTCGCCCTGGATCACCTCAAGGTTGATGTCCCGCAGCACGTGGAGGTCGCCGAAGTACTTGTTGACACCGCGCAGCCGCACGAGCGGCTCGCGCGCGGGCGTGGTTGACATGACTGAAACCTACCCCGTGGTCATTTCGCGGCGCGCGGGTCCCCGACGTGCACAGTCGATCCACCGCCCGAAAGGCCTGACGTGGGTGGCGGTGGCGCGATATGAAACGTGGGTGGACACCCCCCAACCCCTGCCGATCGACGACGTTGCCACCGCAGCCGGGATCGACACCAGCACCCTCCTCCACTATGGGCGCCACGTGGCGAAACTGCCGCTCGACGCGGGCGCGGACAACCCGCGGGGCGCCGTCGTCCTCATCACGGCCCTCACGCCCACGCCGCTCGGGGAGGGCAAGACGACGACGGCGATCGGACTGGCCCAAGGCCTGGCGCGCCTGGGTCGGCGCCCTGTGCTGACCCTGCGGCAGCCATCCCTGGGTCCGACGTTCGGGATCAAGGGCGGGGCGGCGGGCGCCGGCCGGAGCCAGGTGGTGCCGCCGGACCTCCTCAACATGCACTTGACCGGGGACTTCCATGCCGTGACGAGCGCGCACAACCTGCTGGCGGCGATGGTCGACAACCACCTCCACCACGGCAACGCGACCGGGCTCGACCCGCGGACGATCACCTGGCCGCGTGTGCTGGACATGAACGACCGGGCGCTGCGGCACATCGTGATCGGCCTCGGCGCACGGGCGGACGGCGTGACGCGCGAGTCGTCGTTCGAGATCACGGCGGCCTCGGAGGTCATGGCGGTCCTTGCGCTCGCTCATGACCGGGCGGACCTCCGGGACAGGCTCGGGCGGATCGTGGTCGGGTACCGGGTGGACGGCTCGCCCGTGACCGCCGAGGACCTCGGCGCCGCCGGCGCGATGGCCGCGATCCTGCGGGACGCCCTGCTGCCCAACCTCATGCAGACCACGGAGGGGATGCCGGTGCTCGTCCACACCGGCCCGTTCGGCAACATCTCGATCGGGAACTCCTCGGTGGTGGCGGATCAGGTGGGAGCGCGCCTCGGGGACTTCCTCATCACGGAGGCGGGCTTCGGCTCGGACCTCGGCGCCGAGCGGTACGTGAACATCAAGAGCCGCGTGACGGGGCTGGTGCCGCATGTGGCGGTGGTGGTGGTGACCGTCCGGGCCTTGAAGACCCACAGCGGGAACTTCCGCATCGTCGCCGGCCGCGCCCTGCCCGCGGGGCTCCTCGAGGAGGACACGGCCGCCGTGGCCGCGGGGCTCCACAACCTGGCCCACCACGTGCGCACCGTGCGGCACTGGGGCATCGCCCCGGTCATCGCGATCAACGTGTTCCCGGAGGACCACCCGAGCGAGCACGCCGTCATCGAGCAGTTCGCCGCGCGCCTCGGGGTGCCCGCCGTGCGGACCACGCACGTGACCGACGGCGGGGCGGGTGCCGTGGAGCTGGCCCGCGCCGTGGCGGACGCCGTCGACGGTCGGCCCGCACCGGCTTTGCACCGCGACTACGAGCTGGACATGCCGGTCGCGGAGAAACTCCTGGCGGTCGCGCGCGGGGTCCACGGCGCCGCGGGCATCGACGTATCGCCCGAGGCCGCTCGCGAGCTGGGACGCCTGACGGCCCTCGGCTTCGGGGGGCTGCCCGTGGTGGTGGCCAAGACGCACCTGTCCCTCACCCACGTGCCCGGTCTCGAGCCCGACGGCGCGTGGGTGCTTCCGGTCCGGGAGGTCCGCCTGGCGGCCGGCGCCGGGTACGTCTACGCGCTGTGCGGCACCATCTCCACCATGCCGGGGCTGCCCGCCCACCCGAACGCGGAGCGCGTGGACGTGGACGCCGTCGGGAGCATCACCGGGTTGCTGTAGGGCGGGGTCGCCGTTGAATCTCGCCTAGGATTGGGCAGCAATGCGCACCTACCATGTCCGCACCCTCGGGTGCCAGATGAACGTCCACGACTCCGAGCGGCTCGCGGGCCTGCTCGATCAGGCCGGGTACGTGCCCGTCGACCTCGTCCCGGAGCACGCACTGCGCGCCACGGACGCCGGTGACGGTGGGGCCGACGTCGTCGTCGTCAACACCTGCTCGGTGCGCGAGAACGCCGCCACCCGGCTGTTCGGCAACCTGGGCCAACTCGCCGCCGTGAAGCGGGAGCGGCCGGGCATGCAGATCGCCGTGGGCGGCTGCCTCGCCCAGCAGATGCGGGAGGGCATCGTGGCGAAGGCGCCGTGGGTGGACGTGGTGCTCGGGACCCACAACCTCGATGTGCTCCCCGCCCTCCTCGATCGCGCGCGCCACAACGCGGCCGCCCAGGTGGAGATCGAGGAGTCCCTCAAGGTGTTCCCCTCCACCCTCCCCACCCACCGCGAGAGCGTGTACGCGGCCTGGGTCTCGATCTCGGTGGGCTGCAACAACACCTGTACCTTCTGCATCGTGCCGCAGCTGCGCGGGCGGGAGCGCGACCGGCGGCCCGGTGACGTCCTGGCCGAGGTCGCGGCGGTGGTCTCCGAGGGCGCCATCGAGGTCACGCTGCTCGGCCAGAACGTCAACTCGTACGGGGTGGGCTTCGGCGATCGCGGCGCCTTCGCGAAGCTGCTGCGGGCGTGCGGCGCCATCGAGGGGCTGGAACGCGTGCGGTTCACCTCCCCGCACCCGGCCGCGTTCACCGACGATGTCATCGACGCGATGGCACAGACCCCCGCGGTCATGCCCTCCCTGCACATGCCGCTCCAGTCCGGGTCCGACGCCGTGTTGCGCGCGATGCGCCGCTCGTACCGGTCCGACCGTTTCCTCGGCATCATCGAACGGGTGCGCCGGGCGATCCCTGACGCCGCCATCACCACCGACGTGATCGTCGGCTTCCCCGGCGAGACGGAGGACGACTTCCGGGCCACGCTCGACGTGGTGGGGGCCGCCCGGTTCGCCTCCGCGTTCACCTTCCAGTACTCGCCACGGCCCGGCACCCCGGCGGCGGACCGCGAGGACCAGGTTCCCGCCGACGTCGTCGCCGACCGCTACCGGCGACTCGTCGCGCTGCAGGAGCGAATCTCAACAGCGGAGAACGAGGCGCAGGTGGGTCGCGAGGTAGAGGTGATCGTCTCCGAGGGTGAGGGCCGAAAGGACGGCCGCACCGCCCGCATCACCGGGCGCGCCCGCGACAACCGCCTGGTGCACGTCGCCCTGCCCGTCGGCCCCCTCGCGAGCGGGGCGCCCCGGCCCGGCGACGTCGTGCGCGCTACCGTCACCCACGGGGCGCCGCACCACCTCGTCGCCGACTCGCCGCTCGCCACCGGGGCGCTGCACGTGCGCCGCACGCGTGCGGGTGACGTGTGGGAGGCGCGCCGGGCGGAGCCGGCACCGGTGACCACGGTGGGCCTCGGCCTGCCCGGACTGCGCCCGGCCGGGTGAGGCCGGCTCCCGGCTCGCTCCGGGGCCCGAACCGGGCCGCCGGTCAGGCCACGTCCTCGTTCGAGGGTGGCGGCCCGAGCGCCTGGAAGAAGCCGACCCCGGCGCGCAGCGCGCAGTCGAGGTGGGCGATGAGCTGCTCGTTCGACAGCCCGGCACCTGCGGGCACGACGAACCGCGTCCCGATCGTCACGCGGCCCTCGGGAGCGGGGCACGTGAAGCAGACGGGCCACAGGTGGTCCCGGTTCCAGTCGTTGACCGCCAGCAGCATGGCCGGCTGGTGCGAATCCTCGAGTTCGTGGCCCCAGGCACCCGTCACGACCAGCGTGTCCCCCTCGAGTGCGAATCCGAAGGCGAAGCCGTCCCACATCCCGCTCACGCGGTCCGCGGCCGATCTGGTGGTGTAGCCCCGGGCGGCCAGCGCGGCGGCCACCCGCCCGAGGGTGAGCTCGGTTGCCGTCTCGGGCGGGTCCTCCGCGTGCCGGCGGGTGAACGTCATGCGGGTGTCCCGTACGGGTCCGGGAACGCCGCGTCGAGCCGGCGCAGCGCGAGCGGGAGCGCGGTCATCGCGCGTGTGGCAAGGTGCTCCAACTGCCCGTCGCTCGCGCCCGCGGGAAGCCAGTGCGCGCACTCCGCGACGACGGCGAGGTGCCCGCGGTCCGTGATGGTGAGGGCGAGCCGGGGCCCGTCGGTGGTGCGGTTGGCGGCGTCGAGGAGCTCGCGGACCCGCGCCTGGTGGTCCACGGAGAGTCGCCGGCCCCACCGGCACCGGAACACGAGCGCGGCGGGCCGCGCGGGATCGAGGTGGGCGTGGACCACCCCCTGGTCCGTTTCCGCCATGAAGCGGCCGGCGCCGTCGGCGTACCATTCGGCGCCACCGGCGGCGGCGAGCGCCGCCCGCACCCGTCCGCCGTCAACCGGCAGGACGGGCTGTGCGAGCATGGTGCCATGGTACGTCCGGTGATCGCGGTGGTGGGGGCGACGGCGACCGGCAAGTCCCGCCTCGCCCTTGGGCTGGCGGCGGCGCTCGGGGACGCCGAGATCGTGAACGCCGACGCGATGCAGCTCTACCGCGGCATGGACATCGGCACCGCGAAGGTTCCGCCCACCGAGCGGCGGGGCGTCCCGCACCACCAACTGGACGTCCTGGACCCCTCCGAGGACGCCTCGGTGGCCGCTTACCAGCGCCACGCGCGCCGGGACATCGCCGGGATCGTGGCGGCCGGACGCTGGGTGATCGTCGTGGGCGGATCGGGCCTGTACGTGCGCGCCGTGCTCGACGAGCTCCGGTTCCCGGGGACCGACGCGGTGGTGCGGGCGCACCTCGAGGAACGCGCCCGCCGTGAGGGGTCGCCGGTGCTGCACGCGGAGCTCGCGGCGAAGGACCCGGTGGCGGCGGCGGTGATCGATGCGCGCAACGTCCGGCGTGTGGTCCGGGCCTTGGAGGTGATCGAGCTGACCGGCGCGCCGTTCTCGGCCACGCTGCCGAGCGGGGAGTACCACCGGCCGACCGTGCAGGTCGGGCTCCGGCTCCCGGTGCCCGAACTGGACGGACGCATCGCGCTCCGGTCCGCAACCATGATCACGGACGGCCTGGTGGACGAGGTGGTGGGCCTGGGCCCGCTGTCCCGCACGGCCGCGCGCGCCACCGGGTACGCCCAGGTGCTCGACCACCTCGCCGGGAGCGCCACGCTCGGCGAGACGGTGGAGGCGATAGCCCTGGCCACGCGGCAGCTGGCCCGGCGCCAGGTCAAGTGGTTCCGCCGGGACGCGCGCATCCACTGGCTGGACGCCGCCGACCCCGACGCCGCGCTCGGTGCCGCGCTCGCTACTCTGGAGCCATGGCTGGACTGACCGCCCTCGTGAAGGGCCACGGCACGGAGAACGACTTCCTGTTGGCCGTCGACCCCACCGGCGAGCTCGACGTGGACGCCGCGACGGTGGCGTTCTGGTGCGACCGGCGGCGGGGTCTGGGTGCCGACGGGTTCATCATCGCGGCCCCGGCGGGCCGTGCCGGGTACCCGTCGGCGGCGGACTGGTTCATGGACTACCGCAACGCGGACGGGTCCGTGGCCGAGATGTGCGGCAACGGCATCCGGGTCCTCGTCGCGCTGCTGCGGCGCACCGGTCTCGTCGAACTCGCGGACGGTCAGTCGGTGGTTGTCGCCACCCGCGGGGGCGACAGGGAGGTGTGGGTGCGGGGCGCCGACTACACCGTGGACATGGGGGACTTCACGCTGCCGGGTGGCGCGGCCGCGGCGGCCCGGGGGTTCGACGTCGCCGTCAAGCTGCCCGGGATGGACCAGCGTCCGGGGCTGCGGGTCGCGATGCCGAACCCGCACACCGTTGTCGCCCTCGACTCGGTGGCGGCGCTCGAGGCGCTCGCCCTGGAGGGTGTCAACTACGATCCCTCCCCGCCGGACGGGACGAACCTCGAGGTGGTGGTCCCCCTCGGCGAGACGGCCGACGGGCGCGGCGCACTTCGCATGCGGGTGCTGGAGCGGGGGGTGGGGGAGACCAGGTCCTGCGGCAGCGGGTGCTGCGCCGCCGCCGTCGCGGTGCGCGAGTGGGCGGGCGCCGGCGCCCCCGACGACTGGCGGGTGGAGGTGCCGGGCGGCACCCTCGGGGTCCGGATCGACGGCACGCGGGTGTACCTGACGGGGCCGGCCGTGCTCCTCGCCGAGGTCAGCCTGCTGGGCGGACCCGCAGCACCCTGAACCCGCGCGACGACGCCGCTCGCGAGCAATCCATGCCCAGCTCGCCGGCGATCCAGCGCTGCAGGGTGTCGGCGCCCAGGTTCTTCGCCACGACGAGCTCGGCCAGCCCCGTGGGCGCGAGGCGGCCGAGCCACGTGGCCAGGAGCTCGTGGAGGGCCTCCTTACCGACCCGGATGGGCGGGTTGGAGCGGAGCAGGTCGATGGGCCGGTCGCCCACGAGTTCCAGCGCCGCGCCGGGGTCGACGGCGGTGACGCCCGCCGCGCCCAGGCGGGCGGCGTTGCGGCGAGTGAGGTCCAGCGCCCGCTCGTTGACGTCGACGGCGATCACCTCGGCGCCGGGGGAGCGCAGCGCCAGGTCCAGCGCGATCGCACCCCACCCGCACCCGACGTCCACGAACAGCCCCGTGGCGGGCGGTTCCTCCCCGTGGCCCAGCAGGACCGCCGTCCCCGGGTCCAACCGCTCGGCGCTGAAGACGCCGGAGGCGGTCTCGACCCGCACCCGGCGGCCCGCCAGCGTGACGGTGATCTCCCGGCGCTGGTCCGCGGATGCCGGCGCGGCGGTGAAGTAGTGCTCGGACATGCCCCCAACACTAAATGAGGTGGAGGGTCCCGCCGCGCGCGTGAGAAAATGGGAGGACCACGGAAGGAACTTATGCCTGAAACCCCAGCGGACGACGTCGTCGCCCGAATCCTCTCCCGCGCCGGGACCGCGATCCAGCAGGACACGGCCGACGCGAACCAGCTCGAAGTCGATGAGCGCACCGCGCTGCGGCGCGTCGGGATGTCCACCGAACTGCAGGACGTCACCGAGGTCGAGTACCGGCAGCTCCGGCTCGAGAAGGTCGTCCTCGTGGGCGTGTACAGCGGTAACGCCGAGCAGGCCGAGGTGTCCCTGCGGGAGCTCGCCGCGCTTGCCGAGACCGCCGGCTCCGAGGTCCTCGACGGCGTGCTGCAGCGCCGCGCGAACCCGGACCCGTCCACCTACCTGGGCAGCGGGAAGGCGGAGGAGCTGCGTGACCTCGTCGCCGCGGTTGGCGCGGACACCGTCGTCGTCGACGGCGAGTTGGCGCCCTCGCAGCGGCGTGCGCTGGAGGACGTGGTGAAGGTCAAGGTGGTGGACCGCACGGCCGTGATCCTCGACATCTTCGCCCAGCATGCCAAGTCGCGGGAGGGCCGGGCGCAGGTGGAGCTCGCCCAGCTCGAGTACCTCCTTCCCCGGCTGCGCGGCTGGGGCGAGTCCATGTCCCGGCAGGCCGGCGGCCGCGTCGCGGGCGGTGAGGGCATCGGGTCGCGCGGACCGGGCGAGACCAAGATCGAGCTGGACCGCCGCAGGATCCGCAACCGCATGTCCCGCCTCCGCCGGCAGATCCGCGACATGGCCCCCACCCGGGAGACCAAGCGGTCCGCGCGCCACCGCAACGCGGTGCCCGCCGTCGCCATCGCCGGCTACACCAACGCCGGCAAGTCCTCACTGCTCAACCAGCTCACCGGCTCGGACGCGATGGTGCAGAACCAACTGTTCGCCACCCTGGACCCGACGGTGCGGCGCGCGCAGACCCCGGACGGGCGGGAGTACACCCTCGCGGACACGGTTGGTTTCGTCCGGAACCTGCCCCACGAACTCGTGGAGGCGTTCCGTTCCACCCTGGAGGAGGTGGGCCAGGCGGACGTCATCGTCCACGTGGTTGACGCCGCGCACCCGGACCCCGAGGGCCAGGTCGAAGCCGTGCGCCGGGTGCTCCGGGACATCGAGGGTGCGGACGACATCCCTGAGCTCATCGTGCTGAACAAGTCCGACATCGCCCCACTGGACGCCCTGATCCGCCTGCGTCACGAACACCCGAGCGCCCTGGCGGTCTCCGCGCACACCGGGGCGGGGATGGACGAGCTGCGGCAGGCCATCGCCGCGCTGCTCCCGCAGCCGGGGGTGGAGGTCGACGTCGTCGTGCCCTACTCGCGGGGGGACCTCGTGGCCCGCATGCACACCTCCGGCGAGATCGACGTCGAGGAGCACCTCCCGGAGGGCACGCACCTGCAGGGGCGGGTCGACGAGGGGCTGGCCGCGGAGCTGGACCGTGTCGACGCCGGCTGAGGCCGACACCACCACAACCCCCGACGCCGTGACGTCCGCTGCCAGCGTGGACGTGCTGCGCCACGCCGTCGCGGCCATCGGGGGCGTGGAACGCGAGGGGCAGCACCGCATGGCTCTCGCAGCGTCACGGACGATCGAGGCCGGTGGCGTGCTGCTGGCGCAGGCCGGGACCGGCACCGGGAAGTCGCTGGCCTACCTCGCGGCGTGCATGACGGATGCCGTACTGGCCGGCCGGACCGTCGTGATCTCCACCGCCACCCTCGCGCTGCAACGCCAGATCATGCTGAAGGACGCCCCCACCGTGGCGGCGTCGCTCGCGGCGCTGCACGGGCAGGAGCCGAGGGTCGCACTCCTGAAGGGCTGGCACAACTACGTGTGCAAGCACAAGGTGGCGGGTGGGTACCCGGACGAGGACGAGCCCACGCTCTTCTCCGTGGACGCGTCCAGCACACGGCCGGCCGAGTCGCCGCGCTCCGCGCTTGGCGTGCAGGTCACCCAGGTGCGCGCGTGGGCGGGCGAGACGGAGACAGGCGACCGGGACGACATGGTCCCCGGCGTCGGTGACCGCGCGTGGCGGCAGGTGTCCGTCACCAAACTCGAGTGCCTCGGCGCCGCGTGCCCGGTGCGGGACGAGTGCTTCGCGGAGGCGGCGCGCGCGCGGTCCCGCGAGGCGGACGTGGTGGTGACCAACCACGCGATGCTGGGCATCGCCGCCGGCGGATCGCCCGGCGTCCTCCCGGAACACGACGTGCTCGTGATCGACGAGGCCCACGACCTCGTGTCGCGGGTGACGTCCGCGGCGACGGTCGAGCTATCGGCCACCGCCGTCGAGCGCTCCGGCCGCGCTGCCGGGCGGCACGCGAAGTCCGCGGTCGCCGGGCTCCAGCGGGCGGCGATCGCCCTGCGCGGAGCCCTCGACGCCGCGCCGGACGGCCGCCTGACGGCCACGACGCCCGCGCTGCACGACGCCGTCATCCTCCTGCAGGCGGCGGTCAAGGACGCACTCGGTTCGGTCTCGGGGCGCGCCTCGGACGCGGACGAGGCGGGCGGCCGGGCCGTGCTGAAGTCCCAGCTCGTGGTGCTCACCGAGATCTGCGAGCGGCTGCTGTCCGACTCGCTGTCCGCGCGGCGCGACGTCGCCTGGGTGAGCCGCGGCTGGGACGGCGCCCAGGCGCCGCGACTGTACCTCGCCCCGCTCGAGGTGGACCACGCCATTGCCGAACAGCTGCTGGAGGGCCGGGCAACGATCGCCACGTCGGCGACGCTGGCCCTCGGCGGATCCTTCGATCCCGTCGCGCACTCCTGGGGGCTCCGCGAGGGCGAGCGGGAGTGGGAGGCGACCGACTTCGGCTCCCCCTTCGACCACGGGAGCCAGGGGATCCTGTACGTGGCCGCCCACCTGCCGCGGCCGGGGCGTGACGGGATTTCGGAGGCCGCACTCGTGGAGCTCGGGGACCTCGTCGCGGCCTCCGACGGCGGCGCACTCGGGCTCTTCTCGTCCATGCGGGGAGCGCAGCGGGCCGCGGAGTATCTCCGTGGCCGCCTCGACACCCCCATCCTCTGCCAGGGCGAGGACCAGGTGCCGAACCTGGTGGCCCGCTTCGCGGCCGACCACCGCGCGTCGCTGCTCGGCACGCTCTCGCTGTGGCAGGGCGTGGACGTGCCGGGGGACACCTGCCGCCTGGTGGTCATCGACCGCATCCCCTTCCCGCGGCCGGACGACCCGATCTCCTCCGCGCGCACCGAGGTGGCGCAGGCCCGGGGCGCGAACGGCTTCCTCGAGGTCTCGGTGGCGCACGCGGCGCTCCTCCTCGCCCAGGGCAGCGGGCGGCTGATCCGCTCGGGCGAGGACCGGGGCGTGGTGGCGATCCTCGACTCGCGCATCGCGACCGCCGGGTACGGCAGCTTCCTGCTGCGTTCCCTCCCGCCGTTCTGGCCGACGCGCGACGGCGCGGTCGTCCGCAGATCACTGGCCAACCTGCGCCGGTGACACGCCGGCACCGGTAGTATCTGGGCAACCACCACGGAAAGGGCAACACCATGAGCGACGCTGAACGCCGTCCCACCAAGCTGGCCATCATCGGGGCGGGTGCCGTGGGCGCCACCCTCGCCTACGCCTGCCTCATCAAGGGGGTCGCGCGCGAGGTCGTGCTGTACGACATCAACCAGGCGAAGGTCGAGGCAGAGGCACTCGACCTGGCGCACGGGATCCAGTTCATGCCGATGGGCAGCATCAAGGGCTCCAACGACATCGAGCTCTGCCGGGGATCCGACGTCGTCGTGGTCACCGCCGGGGCGAAGCAAAACCCCGGACAGTCCCGGATGGACCTGGCTGGCGCCACGATCGCACTGATGGAGAAGATCATTCCCCAGGTGCAGCGGGTCGCGCCCGACGCGGTTGTCATCATGGTGACCAACCCCGTGGACGTGGTGACCTACGCGTCGCTGAAGATCTCCGGGTTGCCGTCCCGCCAGCTCTTCGGCTCCGGCACGGTGCTGGACACCTCGCGCCTGCGCTACCTCGTGGCGCGCGAATGCGGCGTCGCGGTGCACAACGTGCACGCGTACATCGCCGGCGAGCACGGCGACTCCGAGATCCCGCTGTGGAGCTCGGCCATCATCGGGGCGGCCCCCCTGATTGACTGGCACAACGCCTCAGGCCGTGGCATGAACGACATCGAGCGCGAGCGAATCACGGATGAGGTCAAGAACGCCGCCTACCGGATCATCGAGGGCAAGGGGGCAACCAACTATGCGATCGGCGTCGCCGGGGCGCGGATCATCGAGGCGGTGCTCCGCGACGAGAACGCCGTGTTGCCCGTGTCGTCGCACGTCACCGAGTTCCCCGAGTTCGGGGACGTCTGCATGGCGCTGCCCACCATCGTGAATCGTCACGGCGCCGTGAGCCGGATCCTGCCCCCCTTGTCATACGGTGAGCGCACGGGGCTGATCGCCTCGGCGAATTCGATCCGGGAGACAGCGGCCAGGTTCGGGTACTGACTCCCGGCCGGTTCGGGTACTGACACTCAGAGCGCGCGGAGGACCGATACGACCTTGCCGAGGATCGTGGCCTCATCCCCGAGGATCGGTGAGTAGGCGGGGTTGGCGGGCATGAGCCACACGTGGCCGTCCCTGCGCTGCAGGGTCTTGACCGTCGCCTCGTCGTCGAGGAGTGCAGCGACGATCTCGCCGTTCTCCGCCACGGGCTGGCGGCGCACGACCACCCAGTCACCATCGCAGATCGCCGCGTCGACCATTGAGTCCCCAGCGACGTGCAGCATGAACAGCTCGCCGTCCCCGACGAGCTGGCGGGGGAGGGTGAAGACGTCCTCCACCGCCTGGTCGGCGAGGATCGGGCCGCCCGCGGCGATGCGGCCGACGAGCGGGACGAGCGCGCCCTCCGCCACCTCGTGGCCGAGGAGCGTGACCGGTGCGGGGAGGCCGACGGCGGCGGCGTCCGCAGCCGTGCTGCCGGCGGTGGACGGGGGCGCGGCCTCCTGGCCGGGCTCCATGAGTTCGAGCGCGCGTGGCAGGTGCGGGTCCCGCCGGATGTAGCCCTTCCGCTCGAGCACGTCGAGCTGGTGCTTCACGGAGGACGGGCTCAGGAGCCCCACCGCCTCCCCGATCTCGCGCATGGTCGGCGGGTAGCCCCGCGCGGAGAGCGCGCTCCTGATGGTCTCCATCACCAATGCCTGGCGGTCGGTGAGTCCCGTGGCCGGCTGTCCCATCGCTGGCTCCTCTCGATCAGGTTCGTGTCAGTGGTCCCTGATGTGCTTGTGAACAGCAGCCTATGGCCGGCACGGCAGGTAATCAAACATTTGTTCGAGGGCGTGTCGACATTGCCGAACCACAACGCTACATTTGGAACAGCCGTTCGACGAACACATGTTCGAGGAGGACATCATGAGTGCAGTGCTGGCCGACCAGGTCATCGCCCCGTCCCGCCCCGTCGGGCCGCATGCCACACCGGGGCGTCCCGGGGAGCCCGGAACCCGGGCGCACCTGCGCCTCGTCCACGACGCCGACGCCGCACCGGCCCCGTCCGGCCGGCTGGCGCTCACCCCCCGCGGGCGGATGGTGGTGCGCGCGCTCGCCGGCGCCGCCAGCGTCGTCCTCGCCGTGTTCCTCGGGGCGCTGATCGGCCTCCTGCTGCGGCCCGCCGCGGGAGTTGACACGCGCTCCGTCACGGTGGACACGGGCGAGTCGCTGTGGTCGCTCGCGGTCGCGGCAGCCGCGCCGGGCCAGGACGTGCGCGACGTCGTCTCCGAGATCGTCGCGCTGAACGCATTGGAGACGGACACGATCGTGCCCGGGCAGGAACTGCTGGTCCCGGTGCGCTGAGTCCCGCATCCGCCGGAGGGGGCAGCGCCATGGTTTGCGATATGCCGGCCCGCACAATAACGTTCGCTTCATCCGACCAACGAGACGCGCGAGAGGGGCCGCTCCAAATGCACTGCCCGTTCTGCCGTCACCCGGACTCGCGCGTGATCGATTCGCGCACCCTGGACGACGGCTCGGCGATTCGCCGCCGTCGCGAGTGCCCGAACTGCCACCGGCGTTTCACCACGCTCGAGACCTCGACGCTGACGGTCCTCAAGCGCTCCGGCGTGACCGAACCCTTCTCCCGGGAGAAGATCACCGCCGGGGTTCGCAAAGCCAGCCAGTCGCGGCCCGTCACCGACGACCAGATCGCGCTCCTCGCGCAGGGCGTCGAGGAGCAGATCCGGTCGATGGGCTCCTCCATCATTGACGCGAACGACATCGGGACCGCGATCCTCGGCCCTCTCCGGGAGTTGGACACGGTGGCCTACCTGCGGTTCGCCTCGGTCTACTCCGCCTTCAACTCCCTCGAGGACTTCGAGGACGCGATCGCGGGCCTGAAGGGGCTGGAGGGCACGGCCGGGTCCCCATCCGGGGCCGGGGGAGGGGAAGCCCCTGGCCCCGGAGTGGATCCGGTCGACTGATCCGCCCGGTCAGGGGCGGGTCACTGCCGTCCCCGGGCCGCCCAGATGTTGATCCCCGCATCGATGGCATAGCGGTCGATCTCGGCGAGTTCGTCCTGACTGAACTGCAGGTGGACGAGTGCACCCAGGGAGTCATGGAGCTGCCCCACGCTCGAGGCGCCTATCAGGGCGGAGGTGACGCGCTCGTCGCGCAGTACCCACGCGATTGCCATCTGCGCGAGGGTCTGGCCGCGTCGCCTGGCGATGGCGTCCAGGGCGCGAATGCGCTTCACCACCTCGTCCGTGATGAAGGACTGCCGGAACGAACCGTCGAGCGCGGCGCGCGAGTCCGCTGGGATGCCACCGAGGTACTTGTCGGTGAGCATCCCCTGGGCAAGCGGTGAGAACACGATGGCGCCCATTCGCTGCTCGCCCAGGACGTCGAGGAGGCTGGGGTCGCCACCCTCGATCCAGCGGTTGAACATGGAGTAGGACGGCTGGTGGATCAGGAGGTCGACGCCGAGCTGGGCGGCGACGTCGAGGGCCTCCGCCGTCTCACGTGCCGGGTAGGAGGAGATCCCGACGTACAGGGCCTTGCCGCTGTCCACCGCGTACTTCAGCGTCCCAATGGTCTCGCGCAGCGGCGTGACGGCGTCGTAGCGGTGCGAGTAGAAGATGTCCACGTAGTCGGTGCCGAGCCGCGCGAGGGACTGGTCCAGCGAGGCGCGCAGGTACTTCCGTGAACCCCACTCGCCGTAGGGCCCGGGCCACATGTGGTAGCCGGCCTTGCTGGAAATGATCAACTCGTCGCGATAGGGCGCGAGGTCCGAGCGGAGGACATCGCCGAATGCCCGCTCCGCCGAGCCCGGGGGCGGACCGTAGTTGTTGGCGAGGTCGATGTGGGTGATCCCCGCGTCGAAGGCGGCGAGGATGATCTCCCGCTGTGTGGCCGCGGGCGTCGTCTGTCCGAAGTTCTGCCAGAGGCCCAGCGAGATGATGGGGAGTTCGAGTCCGCTGGCTCCGCAGCGGCGGTAGGTCATGCGGGCGTAGCGTTCGTCGTCGGCGATGTACATGACGACGACGCTACCCCTTACTGTGCCGTTGGCACCCGTTCGAGCACGCGCAGCCGGATGGTGTCCTCCATCCCGCGCAGCGCTTCGAGCGCTTCAGCCGGGAGCGCGGAACTGAGGTCGGTGATCATGTAGCCGAACTCCCCGGACGTCCCGAGGATCTGACCCTCGATGTTCGCCCCGTGCTCGGCGAAGGTCTGGTTGACGAGGGCGAGCACACCGGGGGTGTTGCGGTGGACGTACGCGAGGCGGAACCGCGTCGACGGGGACGGCTCCAGCGTGAGGCGCGGCAGGTTGACGCTCAGGTCGGTGGACGCGGTCCGGAGGTACGTGGCCAGCTTGTTGCCGACGAACTGGGCGATCGCGACCTGGGCCTCCTGGGTGGATCCGCCGATGTGGGGGGTGAGGATCACGTTGGGCAGCCCCCGCAACTCGGATTCGAATGGGTCGCCGTTCTTGTTGGGCTCGTCCGGGAAGACGTCCACTCCTGCGCCCCCGATGTGGCCGTCGATGATGTTCGCGCGCAGGGCGCCGGTGTCCACCACGAACCCGCGGGAGAGGTTGAGGAACAGTGCCCCCGGCTTCATTTGCGCGAACTCCTTCGCGCCGAACAGGCCGGCATTGCGTGGCGTGCCGTCCACGTGGAGCGTGACGACGTCGGAGTTCCGGAGCACCTCGGACATCGAACGGCAACGCTTCGCGTTGCCGAGCGAGAGTCGCTCGGCCGTGTCGAAGAACAGCACCCGCATGCCGAGCGCCTCCGCGACGACGGACAGCTGGGTCCCGATGTTCCCGTAGCCGATGATGCCGAGCGTTCGGCCGCGCACCTCGTGCGCGCCGGACGCCGACTTCTCCCAGACACCGAAGTGCAGGGCGCGATCGCGTTCCGTGAGGCGGCGCATGAGGGCGATGATCTCGGCCACCGCGAGTTCCACGACCGACCGCGTGTTGGAGAACGGTGCGTTGAAGACGGCCACGCCGTGGCGCGCGGCCGCCTTCAGGTCGACCTGGTTGGTCCCGATGCAGAACGCTCCGATGGCCTCGAGCTGGGGGTGTTCGGCGAACACGCGGGCGGAGACGGTGGTCTTGGACCGGATGCCCAGGACGCGCACGCCGTCGAGGGCCGCGATGAGCTCGTCCTCCTCGAGCGCGCCGGGATGGCGCACGACCGTGAGGCCCACCGCCTGGAGCAGGGGATCAGTCTCAGGGTGCGGGTTCTCGAGCAGGAGTGCCTTCGCCACGGGCCCATCGTCCCTCACAGGGTGTGGCCACCGGTCGGGGAGTTCACATCATGGGCGTCGGGCCAGCCCTCGGGCAGCTCATCACGGAACACGGCGTGCAGCCGGCGGGTCGGCCGGGTCATGGCCACGTAGATGTCCCCGACCGACACCGCGGCGATCTGAGCCGGCTCCACCACCACGACGACGTCGAACTCGAGGCCCTTCGAACCGGGCGCATCCATCACCACGAGCGGAGCCCGCAGCGGGTGGCCGTCCGGGGACACGAGCGCCTCCCCGACGGTCTCCGCGAGCTCCCCTCGCACCCCGGAAACCTGGTCCGACGGCGCGATCACGGCCATCTTCCCCCGTCCCAGGCCACGCAACTCGCCCTTCACGACGTCGGCGAGGACCTCACGCCAGTGGCCGCGCGTCATCACGAGGGCGTCCGGGACGTTCCGCGCGGCGGTGAGCGGCAGGTAGTCACCGGGCGCGGCCGCCCGCAACACGGCGCCGGCCGCCTCGAGGACGGTCGCGGGGGTGCGGTAGCTGATGGTCAGCGCGGCCTGACGCACGTGCTCACGCCCGGCCTTGCCCATGAGGGAACGCCACGATGTGGCGGGCACGGAGGAGGAGCGCTGTGCCAGGTCGCCGACCACGGTCATCGACCGGAGCGGGCACCGCCGCAGCAGGGCGCGCCACGCCATGGGGGACAGTTCCTGTGCCTCGTCCACCACGATGTGCCCGAACGTCCACGTGCGGTCGCCCCCGGCCTTCTCGGCCAGGGAGAGGCGCGGCCCGCGCTGCGAGAACCGGGCGGCCAGCATCGAGGCGTTCACCATGCCGTCACCGAGATCCTGGGCGTCGATCGCCGTCTGCGCGAACTCGAGCTGCTCCCGTGCGTTGGCCTGCTCCTCCATGCGGGCGCGCCGGGATTCCGCCTCCTCGTGCGGTCCGAGGAGCTCAGCCAGCTCGTCCAGGATCGGCACGTCCGAGACCGTCCACGCGGATCCCGGCTCGCGGTACAGCAGCTCGCGCTCCGCCTGGGTGAACTTGGGGGCGAACCGCTCGAGCAGGTCCGGGCGCGCGTACACCTTCTCGAGGAGCCCGTGGGGCGTCGTCGGCATCCAGCACAGGTTGAGCGCGACCCGAACCTCGCGGTTGGCGCGGACGTCCTCGTACAGGTAGGAGTAGTCCTCCTCGTCGTCGAGGCCGCGACCGCGCGCGTACTGCCGGACGAGGTCCTCGAGCATGGCGAGCACGAACGGCGTGCGCGACTCGTTGTGGGTCTGCGCGGCCCGCCTGGCGCGGGACATCGCCTTGGTCACCCCGGCCGGGGTGATCGCGATGGTGATGCCCTCGATGGTGATCTCCCGCGCCTCGGCCGGGACACGCTGGAGTGCCTGGACGGCGCGCTCGACGACGTTCGCCATCTCCAGGTTGCCCTTGACCTGCGCCACCGGCTCCTCCTCCCGCAGGCGCGTGGAGGTGCCGGGGAGCAGGTCGCCCATGGTGGTGGAGACGACGTCCGTCTCGCCCAGCGAGGGGAGCACCTGGTCGATGTAGTCCAGGAAGACCCGGGTTGGCCCCACCACGAGGACGCCGGAGCGTTGCAGGCGCTCGCGGTGCGCGTAGAGCAGGTAGGCAGCCCGGTGGAGCGCGACGGCGGTCTTGCCGGTCCCCGGCCCGCCCTGGACCACCAGGATCCCCTCGACGTCGTCGCGGATGATCGCGTCCTGCTCGGCCTGGATCGTGGCGACGATGTCCCCCATGCGTCCCTCGCGGGCAGCAGAGAGGGCCGCGAACAGCGCGCCCTCGCCCGTCAGGGAGGACGCGACCTCCTCGGTGAGTTCATGGGCGTTGAGGAGCTCGTCCTCGATGCCGACGACGGTGCGGCGGTCCGTGGTGATGTGGCGACGGCGGACCACGTTTCCCGGGTGGGCCGCGGTGGCCTGGTAGAACGGCCGAGCCGACGGCGCGCGCCAGTCCACCAGCAGCTGGTCCTGGTCCTCGCTGAGGATGCCGATCCGGCCCACGTACCGCGACTCGCCGTCGGAGAAGTCGAGGCGGCCGAAGATGAGTCGGTTCTCGACCTGGTCGAGCCGCGCGATCATGTCCTCGTAGTGGGCGGCGAACGCGTCACGCTCGGAGCGGTTCTGCGGCGAGCCCGAGGGGCCGGTGCGCCGCACGCCGTCGAGGCTCTGGCGATAGTTGCGCCGCATCGTGTCGACACGGCGGTAGACCCGCTCCACATAACGCTGCTCCAGCGCGATTTCGCGGGCTTCGGCGTCGTTGTCCACGCAAGTCCCTCCTGTGGGCCATCGATCCGTGCGGGTACGGCCAACCATTATCCGCCACGGCGGCGGCGGCGCGCCACCTGTCGGGTCCGCGCCCGACACCGCCGGGCGCCGGGGCGGGAACACCGGCGGGAATGATCGGCACAAGGCGCGCGTTGGACCTTGCAGGAGAGGAGATCACATGGACGACCGCAGGGAATTCGTGAGCCTGACGCCCGCGGCGAAGAGCCTGGGCGTCGTGCCGGTGCTCATCCACGCCACCTACTCGCCCATGGACGCGGGTCAGGCGGCCATGCTCTTCTCCGAGCACCTGGTGGACTCGCTCCAGCACGAGCGCATAGCGACATTCGATCCGGACCAGCTGATCAACTACCGCCAGCACCGCCCGCACATGGTGTTCGAGGACTGGCGATTCACCGACTACGCCGAGCCGGAGATCGTCCTCGACCTCCTGCGCGACGACGAGGGCAAGGCCCTCCTGCTGCTCCACGGTCCTGAGCCGGATCTGCAGTGGAACCGGTTCACGGACACGGTGATCGAACTTGCCGAGCGCTTCGGCGTCGAGACCACGATCGGCGTGCAGGGCATCCCGATGGGGGTGCCGCACACGCGCCCGATCCAGCTGACCATGCACGCCACGGAGCGTCACCTGATCGGTGACCAGCCCGAGCTGTTCGGCACGATCCAGGTGCCGGGGCACGTCTCCGCACTCCTCGAGTACCGCATGGGCCAACGCGGCCACCACGCCGTCGGTATCACGGCGGCAGTGCCCCACTACCTCGCGAGCAGCCCGTACCCGCCGGCCGCTTCCGCACTTGTCCGCCGCGTCGCCCAGCAGGCCGACCTCGCGCTGCCGGTCGGGGAGCTCGAGGCCGCCGCGGCTCGCATGGGCGCGGACATCGCGGAGCAGGTGAAGGACCAACCGGAGGTGCTGGCGCTGGTCACCGCCCTCGAGGCACAGTACGACTCCTTCATGAGGAGCCAGCCCCAGATGGTCGCCGCCCAGGCGGCCCAGGACGACGCCGGCGCCGTCCCCACCGCCGACGAGATCGGTGCGGCCGCCGAGGCGTTCCTCGCCGACCTGATGGGGGAGGGCCCCTCGGTGCGGGACCACGTGAGCGACAACGACGCCGCGGGCCCGCCCGCGGGTGCCTGAGCGCGCCGTCAGCCTGACGAACCCGCGAACCTCGCCAGTGCCGAGCCGGCGACCACCCGCGCCGGCAGCGGGAGCGTCCGTACGCGGCGCGCGAGGTCGACGTCGTCGATCGGTCGGCGGGACGCCCCCAGCACCACGTTGCCGTAGCGCCGTCCGCGGATGATGGCCGGGTCCACCACCATCACCACGTGCTCGAAGACGGACGCCAGCACCCGGGCCTCGGCCCGCGCCTCGACGAGCGGCGGGGAATCCGCGAGGTTGACCGCGTAGATACCGTCCTCGCGCAGGGCGTGGAGCGCGGACCGGGCCGCGCCCTGGTCGCACAGGTGGGCGGGCACCTGCGCCCGGACGAAGACGTCGCGCACGATCACGTCCCAGCGACCCTGCGGGAACGAGTCCAGCGCCGCCCGGGCGTCGCCGTTGCGGATGCGCAACCGGGGGGAGCGTGGCAGGGGGAACCACTCGCGCGCCAGGCGGGCGAGTTCGCCGTCCCACTCCACGGCCAGCTGCATGCTCCCCGGCCGCAGCGCGTCCCACGCCGTCGCCAGCGAGCACCCCGCGCCCCCGAGGTGGAGCGCCCGGATCGGGGTACGGTCGCCGCGGGTGGCGCCCACGAGGGCGTCGATGTGCTGCATGTACTCGAACTCGAGATGCGCCGGGTCGTCGAGGTCGTGGAAGGAGGACTCCATGCCGTCGATCAGCAGGATCACCTGACGCGGCCCGACGACGCGGAGCGCGACCTCGGCCTCCCCGGTGCGGACCGGGTCCGCGGGCCAGCGGGCGGCGAGGCCGGCCGGGCTTCGTGACATGACCCAAGGCTAGCCTTGACCCAGGAGGGCGAGGACACGTGCCGGTCGCCCCGCCGGGCGGGCCGGTGGCAGGGGGATGGCGTGCCCACGAGATCTTCACGATCGTCCGCTTTTGCATCGCGGGCTGGTGGAACTATCCTTGTTCCACACCATTGAGTTGGGGCGTGAGGAGGCGCGAATGCCGTTGTCAGAATACGAGCAGCGCGTGCTTGCCCAGATGGAACAGCATCTCCGGGACGCCGATCCGGCGCTCGAGAAGTCGATGACCTCGAAGGGCCGGATCGACGTGCGGAAGCTGTCGATCGGCGTCGTCCTCGCGATCGTCGGACTCGGTGTCCTCGTGGCCGGAGTGGCCACTTCCCAGGTCTGGCTCGGCATCCTGGGGTTCGTCGCCATGCTGGGCGGTGTCATGCTCGCCACCACCCTCTCGACCACCAAGAATAACTCCGCCAGGGCGGCATCCGCCCGCGCGGCGTCCGGCTTCATGACCCGGCAGCAGGAGCGTTGGCAGAAGCGGCAGGACAGGCGCTAGCCCTCCACTCCACTCCGCTCCACCGCGACCGCATCCAACCCCGTCACCACCGGTGACGGGGTTCTTCTGTCTCCTCGATGACCGGCGCGGTGGCCACGAGGGCATCCTCGGCCGCAGTTTTCCCTCCACTCCCTCACGAGCGCTCTGGCCTGCGGAAACGCCCGAATCTGACCGCAAAACGCCCTCAGGATGGGTTGACGGTGGGGGAATGTGGAGTAAGGTGGAGGCAATGTCAGCAGGAGTGGGGAGGTGACCGGATGTTCCTCGGAACCTACGAGCCTCGCCTCGACGAGAAGGGCCGGCTCATCCTGCCGGCGAAGTACCGTGACGAGCTCTCCGGCGGACTAGTCCTCACCCGCGGGCAGGAGCGCTGCATCTACGCGTTCCCGATGCGCGAGTTCGAGCGCCTCCACGAGCAGCTGCGCACCGCCCCCGTGAGCTCGAAGGGCTCCCGCGACTACCTGCGCCTCTTCCTCTCCGGCGCCACCGACGAGGTGCCGGACAAGCAGGGCCGCGTGACGATCCCCGTCGGCCTGCGCCAGTACGCGGGCCTCCAGCGCGACGTCGCCGTGATCGGCGCCGGCTCGCGCGTCGAGATCTGGGATGCCGCCGCCTGGCACGTGTACGTCACCGAGCAGGAGGGCGCTTACTCCGAGACTGCGGAGGAGGTGATCCCCGGCATCCTCTGAATCCCGCCTCGCCCGATGAGGTCTCTCGCCATGGTCTGACGCACTTCCCCGGCGCCAGAACAAGGGGGGAGTCCTGGTCGGGGGGAGGAGGGCCTCCTGACCACTCGCACCAACGACAAGGAGCACGGTGAACAGCTCGAGCCCGACGGCCCGGCGGCACATCCCGGTGCTCGCCGACCGTTGCGTCGAATTGCTGGCCCCCGCGCTCGACGGCGGCGGGCTGCTGGTCGATGCCACGCTCGGAATGGGCGGGCACAGCGAACTCGTGCTCGAACGGATTCCGGGCGCGCGGGTCATCGGCATCGACCGCGACCCCGAGGCCATCGCGCTCGCGAGCGAGCGCCTCGCGCGCTTCGGGGACCGGTTCCGCGCCGTCCGCACCACCTACGACCGTATCGGCGCCGTCGCCGCCACCGAAGGGGCACTCGACGGTGTCCTGATGGACCTCGGCGTCTCCTCCCTCCAGCTGGACGAGGTGGGGCGCGGGTTCTCGTACGCCAAGGACGCGCCCCTCGACATGCGCATGGACCCCACCTCGGGCGAGAGTGCGGCCGAACTGCTCGCGCGCGCACCCGAGGGGGAGATCCGCACGATCCTGTACCGCTACGGCGAGGAACGGTTCGCGCCGCGCATCGCGCGGGAGATCGTCCGGCGGCGGGCGCGCACGCCCCTGGTGGGCACCGCCCAGCTGGCGGAGATCGTCCGGGAATCGGTCCCGGCCGCCGCCCGCCGCCAGGGTGGCAACCCCGCCAAGCGCACGTTCCAGGCCCTGCGGATCGCCGTCAACCACGAACTCGAGATCCTCGCCGATGCAGTCCCGGCCGCGCTGGCCGCGCTGCGGCCGGGCGGAAGGATCGTCGTGATGTCCTACCACTCGCTCGAGGACCGGATCGTCAAGCAGGAACTGGCGCGGCGCTCGACGTCCTCGGCCCCGGCAGGCCTTCCGGAACTCCCTGAGCATCGTCCATCGATCCGGCTCCTGACCAAGGGCGCGGAGAAGGCGGACGAGGCCGAGATCTCCCTCAACCCCCGCGCGGCCTCAGTGAGGTTGCGCGCCGCCGAACGCCTGAACCCGAGGAGCACCCCATGAGCATGCCCGCACGCGCCGCCTCACCGCGCGCCTCGTGGAGGCCACGGCTGCAGGTGGTGCGCTCGCCGGAGCGGTCGCGCTCGATCGTGCCGTTCCTGTCGCTGTGCGCCATCATCCTGGTGGCATCCCTCGTGGCGGCACTGCTCCTCAACACCGCGATGGCGGTGTCGTCCTACCGTGTCCACGACCAGCAGATCCGGCTCTCCGAGCTCCGCGAGACCGAGGCGGAGCTCGAAACACGGCTCGAATCCCTCGGCTCGCCGTCCACCATCCGCCACCAGGCGGAGTCACTGGGTATGGTTCCCGCTGAGGCCACCGTGTACATCAGCGTCGGCTCTCGGTCGATCCTTGGCACGGCTGCGGCGGGAGAGGGGAATTGAAGCCACGAACCACGTCGTCGAGCACCTGGACCTCGCGGCAGCTGAGGCAGGGCCTGCGCCGCCGCAACGTGATCGCCGCCCTCTTCCTCTCCGTCTTCCTGGTGTTCTCGGGAAGGCTCGTCTACGTCCAGGCGGTGGAGGGTCCGCGGCTGGCTGACGAGGCGTTGCAGGGGCGGTTGCGCAGCTACACCATCCCCTCACCGCGCGGCGAGATCGTGGACACGGACGGGGAGATCCTCGCGACCTCCGCCCAGCGGTACAACATCGGTGTCAACCAGGTGAAGGTGGCCACGTTCGTCCACGAGGTCGCCAAGGATGGCAAGGATGGCAAGGACGAGAAGGAGGTGGTGGGCACGGGCGCCGAGGAGGCCGCGGACCTGCTCGCCCCCCTCCTCGGACGGGACCCCGCCGAGTTGGGCGGCCAGATGGTCGGCTCCTCCTCGTTCGTGTACCTTGCCAAGGGGCTGACGCCCACCCAGTGGCGCGAGATCCGCGACCTCGACATCCCGGGGATCGAGCCGGAGCCGGTCACCGAGCGGATCTACCCGAACGGCAGCACCGCAGGGAACATCCTCGGCTTCGTGGGACGCGACGGGGGCGGTCTCGCCGGGCTCGAACTCGCCTACAACGACGACCTGGTGGGCGCCGACGGATCGGAGACCGTGGAGATCGGCGCCGGCGGCCAGGTGATTCCCACGGGCACCTACAGGGTGACGGAGCCGGAACCGGGGGACACCCTCCACCTGACCATCGATCGCGACGTCCAGTTCGTGGCCCAGGAGGCGCTCGACGCGACGGTGGCGAAGTACGGGGCACAGTGGGCCGGCATCGCCGTGATGGAGATCGGCACCGGCCGGCTCCTCGTGCTCGCGGACTCCGGCGCCGTGGACCCGGGCAACGTGCAGGCAACCCCGGAGAGGGAGAGGGGCGCGCGCACCGTCTCCGCACCGTACGAACCCGGTTCCACCGGGAAGCTGCTGACCTTGTCCGCGGCCGTGGACCAGGGGCTCGTCGACGCGTCCACCGTGTTCACCGTGCCCGAGCGGATCACGATCGACGGACAGACCTTCAAGGACGCGGAGCCGCACCCCACCTACCAGATGACCGTCGCGGGCATCCTGGCGATGTCCTCCAACGTCGGGACGGTCCAGGTGGGCAACCTCATGTCCGACGACGCCCGCTACCAGTACATGCTCAACTACGGCTTCGGGGCGAAGACCGGCATCGAACTGCCCGGGGAGAGCGCCGGAATCCTGTACGAGCCCGGCGACTGGGACGGCCGCACCCGCATGACGACGATGTTCGGCCAAGGCTACGCCGTCACCCTGGTGCAGAACGTCGCGGTTGCGGCCACCCTGGGCAACGGCGGCACCTGGGTCGCGCCCTACCTCGTCGACTCGATCGAGCACGGGGACGGGTCCGTGACGGTCCACGAGCCGGCCGAGACCCGCGACGTCGTCTCGCCCGCGACCGCCGACCTGATGGTCGCCATGATGGAGGGCGTGGTCCAGGAGGGCGGCACGGCCCCACGGGCCGCCATCGACGGCTACCGGGTCGCGGGCAAGACCGGGACCGCGCAGACGGCGGACGCGAACGGCCAGCTGACGTCCGTGGTGGCCAACTTCGTCGGGATCGTGCCTGCCGACAACCCGCGTTTCGCGGTCGCGGTCGCGGTGTACCGGCCCACGTCGGGGTTCTACGGCGGCACGATCGCCGCCCCGATCTTCAAGGAGGTCGCGGAGTTCGCACTCCACAACGCCGGGGTGGAGCCGTCCTCCGGCACCCCCGCCGAATTCCCGTGGATCATCGAGTGACCGGTCCGGTTCGCGACCACGTGGGTCGCGCCTCCAGGTCCGATTGCATGCTGATTGCCGCAGGGAGGCATGAGACGATTCATGCCGGGCGTGACGGTGGGGCGCGGAGGGAAGGACGAGGATGATCCGTCTGAGCGAGATTGCCGGTATCTGCGGGGGCACCCTCCGCGGCCCGGACGTCGCCATCGGCGAGGAGGCGTTCATCGACTCGCGGGCGGTCGTGCGAGGCGGGCTGTTCTGTGCCTTCCACGGCGAGACCTCCGACGGGCACGAGCACGTCGCCGCCGCCCTCGCGGCGGGCGCGGGCGCCGCACTCGTGGACGACCCCGGCGCCGTCGGCGACGCGTCCCCCCTCGTCATCGTTCCTGATGTCCGGGACGCCATGGGTGCGCTCGCCGCCGACCACATCCGGCGGCTGCGCGAGAACCTGGCTGTCATCGGCGTCACGGGCTCCGTGGGCAAGACCACCACGAAGGACCTCATCGCGGCCGTGCTCCCCGGGCCCACGGTCGCCACGCGCGGCTCGCTGAACAACGAGATCGGGCTCCCACTGACCGCGCTGCGGGCCACCCCGGAGACGCGGTTCCTCGTGCTTGAGATGGGCGCGGACAAGCTCGGGGACATCGACTACCTCACCTCGCTCGTGCCGCCCGACATCGCCGTGGTGCTTGCCGTGGCGCGCGCCCACCTCGGGGTATTCGGCGGTATCGAGCAGATTGCTCGCGCGAAGAGCGAGATCGTCCGCGGCCTCCGCCCGGGCGGCATCGCTGTGCTGAACGCCGACGACGCGCGCGCTTCTGCCATGGCAACCCTCCCCCCCGGGCCGGTGGTGCGCTTCGGGCGCGAGCCGCGCGATCCCGACGACGCCGTCACGGTCTCGGCCTCGGACGTCGAACTCGACAGCCTCGGCCACGCGTCGTTCACGCTCGGGGATCCCGGCGGCACCGCCCGCGTCCACCTCGGCCTCGTGGGCGAACACCACGTGACCAATGCGCTGGCCGCCGCCGCGGTGGCCTTCGCGCTGCACGTGCCGCGCGACGACGTCGCCCGCGCCCTCTCCGGCCGCGCGGCCTCCAGCCCCCACCGCATGGCGGTCTCCACCCGCGACGACGGCATCACGGTGATCGACGACGCCTACAACGCCAACCCCGATTCCATGGCCGCCGCCCTGCGGGCACTGCAGGTCCTCGGGCGGGGGCGTCGCACGGTGGCCGTCATCGGCGCGATGCTCGAACTCGGAGTGGCGGAGGAGGAGGAGCACGTCGCGGTGGGCACCCTCGCGAACGAACTCGGGGTCGACCTGCTCATCGCCATCGGCGGCCTCGCGGCGCGGGCCGGCAGGCAACTCCCCGCGGACCGGGTCCGCTTCTGCGCGGACCTCGACGAGGCCCGCGCAGCGGCGCACGAGAACCTCCGGAGTGGCGACGTGGTCCTCTTCAAGGCCTCCAACGGTTCCCGGGTGTGGAAGCTCGCCGACGAATGGGCGGGGAACCGATGATCTCCATCCTGGTCGCCGCCGCGGTGGCGCTGGCGATCTCCCTGCTGGGGACGCCGCTGTTCATCCGGCTCCTCGTGAAGAAGAACTACGGTCAGTTCATCCGCCAGGACGGCCCGACCGCACACTTCACCAAGCGCGGCACCCCCACGATGGGCGGGGTGGTGATCATCGCCGCCGCCCTGGTGGGGTACTTCGCGGGCAATCTCTCCACCGGGAGGATACCCAACGTCTCAGGGCTGCTCCTGCTGTTCCTGGTCGTCGGGCTCGGGCTGATCGGGTTCCTGGACGACTACATCAAGATCTCGCGCCAGCGCTCCCTCGGCCTGAACCCGTTGGGGAAGATGATCGGCCAGACGGCCATCGGGATCACCTTCTCCGTGCTGGTGACGATGTTCCCCAACGACAACCTCCGCCGGCCCGCCTCGTTGCGCATCTCGTTCCTCCGGGACACGGACCTCGACCTCGCCACGTGGGGCATCGGCGTCGGGATCCTGCTGTTCATCCTCTGGGCGAACTTCCTCATCACGGCCTGGTCCAACGCGGTCAACCTCACCGACGGCCTCGACGGCCTGGCCACCGGCGCTTCCATCTTCATGTTCGTGGCGTACACGGTCATCGCGATGTGGCAGTCCAACCAGTCCTGCCAGTACCTCGCGGAGCCCGGCGCCGGGTGCTACGAGGTGCGCGACCCCCGCGACCTCGCCATCGTCGCCGCCGCACTCGTTGGCGCATGCTTCGGGTTCCTGTGGTGGAATGCCTCGCCCGCGCAGATCTTCATGGGGGACACCGGCTCGCTGGCGCTTGGCGGCGCGGTCGCGGGCCTCTCCATCCTCACCCGGACCGAGTTCCTCGCCGTCATCCTCGGCGGCCTCTTCGTGATCATCGTGATGAGCGACGTCATCCAGATCGGCTTCTTCAAGATGACCCGCCGGCGCGTGTTCCGAATGGCACCGCTGCACCACCACTTCGAGCTCAAGGGCTGGGCCGAGGTCACGATCGTGATCCGGTTCTGGCTCATCGCGGGGCTCTGCGTCGCCGTGGGGATCGGGCTCTTCTACGCCGAGTGGGTGGCGGCGTGACGCGCCTCGGTGTCGGCGGGGCGCGTGTCGCCGTCGTGGGACTGGGGACGTCGGGACGCGCGGCCGTCGACGTCGTCGCCACCCTGGGGGCCACCCCGCTCGGCTTCGACGCGAGCGAGGAGGCGGCCGAGTCCGCCAACCGGGGGACGCCGGGCCTCGGCGCCCGTGCCTACGCCGAACCGCGGACGCTCGCCGACGCCGTCGTCGCGGCGCATCCTGACGTGGTGGTGGTCTCGCCCGGCATCCCGTCCCACGCCCCCCTGTTCGCTGCGGCGCGCGCCGCGGGCATCCCGGTGTGGAGCGAGGTGGAACTCGCCTGGCAGGTGCAGGCGCCCCGGGCGGACGGATCGTTCGCGCCCTGGCTCACGCTCACGGGGACGAACGGGAAGACCACCACCGTCACCATGACCTCGGTGATCCTGGAGACCGCTGGGTACGTGGCGCCCGCCGTCGGCAACGTGGGCAACCCCATCGTGAGCGTGGCGGCACGCGGCGGCGTGGACGCGCTCGCGGTTGAACTCTCGTCCTTCCAGCTGCACTCCACGCACAGCGTCGAGGCGCTGGTGAGTGCCTGCCTGAACGTTGCCCCCGACCACATCGACTGGCACGGCAGCTATGAGGCGTACGTGGCGGACAAGGCCCGGGTGTTCGCGCGCACCCGGCGCGCCTGCCTCTACAACGTGGCGGACGCCACCACCCGTCGAATGGTCGAGGATGCGGACGTGCTCGACGGCGCCCGCGCGGTCGGAATCGGCCTGGGGGTGCCGGCGCCCGGCGACCTCGGCGTCGTCGACGGCGTGCTGTGCGACCGCGCGTTCGTGCCTGACCGCCACGGCACGGCCGCCGAGTTGGCCACCCTCGCGGACCTCGGGCACCTCGCCCCCGGAGTGGGCGGCCAGGTTCCCGGGCACATCGTGCTCGACGCGCTGTTCGCGGCGGCCCTGGCCCGGGCGTTCGGCGTGGAGGCCGCCCAGGTGCGCGACGGCCTGCGCGCCCACCGGCCCGGCGCCCACCGCATCGAGCTCGTGGGCACGGTGGGCGGCGTGAGCTACGTCGACGACTCGAAGGCCACGAATGCACACGCGGCCCTCGCCTCGCTGGCCGCGCTCCCCGAGGGCACCGGGGTGTGGATCGCCGGTGGCCTCGCCAAGGGCGCCCGGTTCGACGAGCTCGTCCGCGCCGTGCGCGACCGGCTGCGCGCCGTCGTCATCATCGGGGTGGATCGTGAGCCAATGCGTGACGCACTCGAGCGACACGCGCCCCAGATCCCGCGATTCGAAGTGGACGTCCCGGACCATGGTGGTGTGATGCGGTCGGCTGTGTCGATCGCAGCTCGCCTCGCCCGGCCAGGGGACACCGTGCTCATGGCTCCGGCCTGCGCCTCGATGGACCAGTTCATCAGCTACGCGGACCGGGGTGAGGCCTTTGCTCGGGCGGTGGAGGAGTTGGGGAACGGATGACAACGCTTCAGGAGGCACGCCGGCGTCTCCGGCTTCGCACTCCCGAGGCCCGCATCGCCACCACCGCTGACCCCGGCGCGCTCAGCTACTACCTGATCGGCGGGGCAAGCCTGCTGCTCCTCCTGATCGGGGTGGTCATGGTGCTCTCGGCCTCCACGATCGCCTCGATCCGCCTGCACCACGGGAACCCGTACGCGGGCTTCGCCGCGCAGGGCATGTTCGTCATGATCGGGCTGCCGCTCATGGTGATCGCGTCCCGGATCCCGGTGCGGTGGTACAAG